>CAMARB010000072.1 GCA_945860355.1 Chthoniobacter flavus
AGCACATGGCGGGCAAGCGCCCAACCAAAGCCGCTTGAAGTGCCAGTAATCAACCAAACCCGGGAATCCGAAGGATCGCTCATGCACTTTGCTTAACCGCGAATGCGACGCCCACAAGGCCCAATTGCGCGAACCCGCCGGAGTCGCGCCCGCCGGTTTACCCGACCGCGCAGAGCCCGTGATTCCCGGCCTGCCCCCGGCGGGAGCTCTGCCTGTGCGGTGGCGGGACAGGCTCCAACCAAAACGTCAGCCAGAGCGCGTCCGCCGTGTTTCCACACCGAACGCTCGCCCGGAACCGCCCTACCCGCCGGTTTGGCCCATCCCGCGCTGCGGAGAGCAGCCCGTGCAAAGCCTCGCTCTCAGCCCGCGTGAAAAGCGGGCACTCGAAAAACTCCCGGAGCACCGTAAAACCGTGCCCCCCACCGGCGACGAGGTGAATCCTGAGGCGATCCCCCTCCTCTGCGACCGAGATTTGGTAGCGATCCTCGGGATACCGCGACGGCCGGCTCCTGAGCCGGGCTCGCCGGGCGCCCAGGGAAACCGGAGAGACCCCGGCGGCGAGGGAGAGTTCCCGGAGCACGTCATCGAACACGAGCTGCGCAGGCTCCGTGCGCTGGTGAGCGGGCACAGGGCTCGGCGGCGGCCCCGCCGTGGCGGCAACGCATCGGCCCCCGTCGGCCAGTGCCAGCGCCCAGAGAGTGTATGCCAAGCACACGCGCCAAGCCGCCCAAACCCGGCCTCCTCCTCCCCGGATCCGCCTACCACTTGTGCCAAAGTGCCGTTTTCCCATCATCCCTCACCGCCTCACTCCCGCCTCTTTGCGAGCGCCTCCCGTCTTTCATCCCGATGAAAACACCGTTGTCATTGCAAGATCGCGGTTCCGCATGACGCCCTCCTCTCTGACAACGTTGGATCCTTAGGCTGCGGCCGTGTGGGATTGAAAAGCCCCAAGCGCCCGGCGCTCGCGTCAGGAGAGAGCGCCGCGAGGGCGCCGACGGCGAGCCGTCCATCCCGTCCATCCCGTCCATCCCGTCCATCCCGTCCATCCCGTCCATCCCGGCAGGGCCTGGGCGAGGCCGCGTTGTCGCGCAGCGCCCCTCCCAGGCCCTGTAGGTTCGCTTGCCAAAGCGCCTGAGCTTATTTCCCCAACTCGCCCAGATACCGGATCAGATCGGCGAGCTGTTTCTCAGAGAGCGCCCCCGTGAGCCCCTCGGGCATCACGGTCCCGCCCACCTTCATCTGGGCCGCCTCCGAACGCTGGATGGTCCGAACCTCCCCCGTGTTCATGTCCCGAATCCCGAGCACCGACTCGGTGTGGAGTTGCTTGAAACCGCTGACCACAGTCCCGTCCTTGAGCGTGGCGCTGGCGGCCTCAAACCCTTCCTTCACGTTAATCGACGGCCACACCACCTCGGTGACAATCATGTCCAACGGCAGCCCGCGACTCAGCGCCGAAAGATCCGGGCCGATTTTCCCGCCGACGTTGTTCACCGCATGGCAGGCCATGCAGCCGCTTTGCTCAAACACCTTGCGGCCTTCCGCCGCGTCACCCGCCGTCCTTGACCGTGCCGCCACCGCCTTCACGTATTCCCCCGTGTACTCAGGCACGGAGTCGGAAACCCCCGCCCGATTCATCAAAGCGCGCGCCACCGCCCGGTCGGACCGCCCCATTTCGTTCAGCGCACGCAGGGTCAGCAGCGCCTGCCACGCGGAAAGGTTACCGGGGACCGCCGATCGAAACGCGCGTTCGCCTTCCGCCCTCTGGAGAATCCCCGCGAGCACGGGCTTGGCCGCATCCAATGTGGAGACGGACTCCAGGGTTTTGAGCGACAGTTTTGCGGCCTCCTGCGGGTTCGCCACGACCAATGCCTGAACAGCGGCCGACCGGACTTGGGGCGCCCGGCTTGACGCGACCAAATCGCCAAGAATCAGGGCGTTTTGCTCTCCGCCAAGATCCCCGAGCCCGAACACGGCGGCCTTTCGGAAGTCGGGATCCGCGCCCTCATCGCGGGCGGTCGCGGCGAGCGCCCCTTCCAGCGCCTGCACTTTCCACTTCCCGACGAGGCCGGCCGCCCGCTCTCTGAGGGGCTTGTCGGTTCCCGAAAGCAAAGCCCTCAGCTCCCCTGTGAGCGCCTCGCTTGGCTGGGGCTTTTTCGCGGCGCCCGCGGCAATCAGCGCGTCCAGCACAGCGGGGTCTTTGGATCCGCGCTCGAGCACAAAGGCCGCGTCCTCGGCCGAACCCAACGCAGCAAGCGCCGCCAGCCACTCCCCTTTCTCCGCCGGCGCAAGCCCGCCGCTCTCGATCCGTTCCCGGATGATCCGCCGGGACTGCGGCTGGAGCCCGTTTCTGAGCGCGAAAAGCAGGTGCGAATTCTTGCCAAAGGCCAGTTGGCCTTTTTCCAGAGCCCCGGTCCAAAGCGGTTTGAGCGCGCTCAAACTCTTGACCAGCGCGTGCTCCAGGTAATGAAAGGGCGCGCCATCCAGCGCCCGCAGCGCGATCGGCGCGGCCGCCGGGGTCTCCAGGTAACTGGCCGCCACCACAGCCTCCAGCCGCACCATCCAGTCCGTGTCGGCCACCTGGGGCTCCAGCAGCTCCAGCGCCCCGGGCAGGGCCCCGTTCCGCGCCCAGTTGGAGAGCGCCCGCGTGGCATACGCCCGAATCCGGGAATCGTTGGCTCGCAAAAGGGACTTGAGCAACTCGGGCCGCGGCGTTTCATGCGCCTCGTAAAGGGACAGGGCTTGGAGCCGTCGGTAATCCCATTTGGGTTCCCCGGCCTGGAGGGTCGCCACCCAGCGATCCAGCGCCGCAACCGCAGCCCGGGGTTCCTGAGCGATGAGGAGCCGCTTCGCCTGGTAACTCACCCAGCGCTCCGGCGAGTCGAGCTGCTCGAGCAGCTCGGGAACGGTGGCCCCGGACAGCTTGGGCGGCTGCACCAGCGCCCGGTCTTTCCGCGTCACCCGCCAGATCCGCCCATGCACGGTGTCGCGGTCGGGGTGCCGGTAGGAGGCTTGGTAGTGCCCGACGATGACGTTGTACCAGTCGGCGAAATAAATCGCGCCGTCCGGACCGAGCCGCACGTCGCAGGGGCGGAACGCGGGGTTTTTGGTGGAGATGATGTCCTGCGGCTCCTGCTGGGTGCTGAACTTTTGGCTGTCCCGCTCCAGCCGATGGATCTGGAGGCTGTTGTTGTAAACACCGCCGATGACCACCGCCCCCTGGAGGTCGTCCGGGAAATGCCGGGTACCCACCATGTCGAATCCGACGGTTTTCACGTCCCTGGACTTGAAAAGCATCAGGTTTTGGGAGCTGAGAACCGCGTTGCCGCGGGTGAGTCCCGGGACGGAATAGAACCCGCCGTTGCCCGCCCCCTCTTTGTGGAAAACCTGGCCGAAATTGTCGGTGAGAACCCCCCAGTTGTTGGCACCGGCGCTGGATTTGTCGAAAAAGGTGTCGAGCTTCCCGGTCCGGGGCCGGAACCGCCAGAGCCCGGCCTTGTCGTGGCGCTCCGCGCCGAATGGGGTCTCCACCCGGGAATAAATGGAGTGACCCTGGGTAAACCAGAGTTCACCGCCAAAACCCCAGCTCAGGGAGTTGATGGTCTGATGGGTGTCGCCCGTGCCGAACCCGCCCAACACGAGGCGCCGCTGGTCGGCGCGGTCGCCTCCGGTGGAGTCCCGCAAGAACCACAGCGTGGAGCTGGTGGCCAGATACACCCCGCCGTCCCCGAGCTCGAACCCGAGGGGCATCTCCAGCTCGTCCGCGAACACCACGCTCTTGTCGGCGCGCCCGTCGTGGTCGGTGTCCTCGAGGATCACCAGCCGGTTCCGCGGCTTCGCCCCGGGTTTGACCTGGGGATAATCCGGGATACACAGCGCCCAGAGCCGACCTTTTTCATCCCATCGGATCTGCACCACCTTGCCGATGCCGTCCTTCTCCGAGGCGAAAAGGTTCACCTGGTAGTCCTTGTGGACGTTGAGCGTGGCAAGCTCCTCGTCCGGGGTCTCGGCCTTGACCGACGGCGGCGCGACCGGCGCCGGGGAGTGCTCGGGAATTCCAGCCAGGGGTTCATTCGCGAGCGCCCGCGCGATGTTGGCCTCGGCCGCCTCCAAGATCGGCTCGAAAGCCTTCATCTCCTCGGGAAAGAGCCGCTCCTTGGACGGCCTCCAGTCATGGCTGAACGCGACCGACTTGCGGTCGCCCTCGAGAAACGCCCAGTTCATCGGACGCCAGTAATCAAACCAGAGCCGCTCCAGCTCGCGCACGGCCGTGCCGAGCGTCCCAGGAATCGGCCCGGCGGGACTGGCAACCCCCAACTGCCCGGCCAGCTCCCGGGCCACGCGCTCGTTGCCCGTCTCCGTCAAATGCACGCCGTTTTCCGTGAGCCCGGCGCCGCCCGCAAAGGGATGAAACAAGTCCACGAACGCGAACCGCCGTTTTTCCGCCAGATCCCGGAGCGCGGCGACGTACCGCTCCAAAACCGCGTTGTGAGGGGTCAGATCCGGGTATTGAGCGAGGCTGGCTTTCTCAAAGGGCGTGGGCGAAACGATCACCAACCGACGCCCGGATTTGTGGATCTGTCCGAGCAGCTTCTCGTAAGCGCCCAGGAAATCCGGAAGGCGCGCGACACCTTGGAGCGACTCCATCTGGCCGAACTGGGAAAACACCACCGTGGCGCCGAGCTGATCGAGCTGCCTCTGAATCGACGGAAAATTGACATCCCGGGCCTGCTCATAGGCGGTGTCGCCCTCCCAAGCCAGGTTGCGGACCCGCTGAGGGCGTGACTGCCCAGAAGCGAGCAGCCGGGTTTGGAGAAAGGGATGGAATCGGGTGCGCTCCATGTTGGCCCCGCCGATGAGTGCCACCACGTCCTTGGCCCCGAGCGTGAACGCTTGGGCACGGGGCGCGTCGGCCGGCAGCTCCTCCAGCACCACGTCTTTATAGCGCACCTCGGTCGCCCCGCTGTGAATCTGGAGCGCGATGATGCCCTCCCGCGGAATGGCCGGATCGGTCTCCGTGTGATCCACCGTCAGCACATCGTCGATCCAGATCCGAATCCGGTCGCCCTCGGCGCGGATCCGGTACCGGTGCCAGTCGTCCGGGGAAATGTGGGCGATAAGTTCACGCGCCGGGCGGGCGAGAAAACGTCTCCGGCGCGACTCATCGTAGAGCCCGCCATCGAGCCCCGGCGCAAGATCCGCCTGGTATCCGCTCACCTCGTGGTGGTTGGGCACCCGCTGGCTGCGGAACTGGACGCCGCAGTTGTTCTTCCCCCGCTTAAACTGCAGCGACAGGTCGAAGTTTCCGTAGGACTGGGTCGTTGCCAGAAACTCGTTTCGGGGCGCCTTTGCGTCCGGGACACCCGCGACGATTTCCCCGTTTTCCACGCGCCAGGTTTTCGCCGTCTCACCCTCCCAGCCCTGAAACGTTTTTCCGTCAAAGAGAGGGGCCGGGGCCGCGTCGGCAGCGAGACAGAGAGAACCAAAGAGAACCGCAAGCACGAGGGGTTTGGGGAGGAGACCAAGGGGTTTCATAGGGAGGCTCGCATGCTAGGCCCCGCAGAGCAGATCGCGTAGTCACGTAAATGCGGGACAGGGGCGCGGCCCGCAAGGTGAGCAGGCGGAATGCCGCCCCCACGTCCGGACCGGGTCCAGGCCGGGAGTCCGGGCTGGCCGTGACGGCCCGCGCGGAGTACCAACGCAATTTTTCATGGAATCCCGGCATCCATCCGAACACCGACAGAGCCTGCTCTGGAGCATGAACCTCTCCTTTGTCATCGGGCTGCTGATGCTCGGGCTCAAAATCGGCGCGTACTGGCTGACGGGCTCGGCGGCGATCCTCAGCGACGCGGCGGAATCAGTCGTGCACGTGGCTGCGGTGGCGTTCGCCTCGTTCAGTCTCCGGCTTTCATTCAGGCCGCCGGACAAGAATCATCCCTACGGGCACTCCAAGATCGGGTTTTTCTCAGCCGGCTTCGAGGGGGGCCTGATCGCGCTGGCGGCCTGCTTCATCCTGTTCGAGGCGGTGCGCGACTGGATTTCCGGCCACCCGCTGCACCGGCTCGGCTTGGGCGGCCTGCTGACCCTGGCCGCCACGCTGATTAACGGCGCGCTGGGGGCTTATCTCATCACCGTGGGCAGGCGCCGCAACTCCCTCATCCTCGCGGCCAACGGAAAACACGTTCTCACGGACTGCTGGACCAGCCTCGGGGTGCTGCTCGGGGTGGGTCTCACGATGCTCACGGGCTGGCGCGCCGTGGACCCTCTGGTCGGGATCGCCATGGCACTGAACATCCTCTGGTCGGGCTACGGACTCCTGCGCGAAAGTGTCTCCGGACTGCTCGACGAAGCCGATCCCGCGGCCACGGCGAAAATCGAGGCGATTCTCTCGGAGGAAACCATGAAGCGCGGCATCACCTTCCACGAACTGCGCCACCGGCACAGCGGCGACGGGCATCTCATCGACGTGCACCTGCTTTTTGGCGCCGACAAATCGCTCGCCGAGGCGCACCGGCTCGCAACGGAAATCGAGGAGGCCCTGGGGCTCCGCATCGAGCCCTTCGCGGAGGTGCATACGCACCTTGAGCCGCTGGAGGAACACGATGCGGCGCATGCGCGGGTGGGCGGACACCGGCTCACTCCGCCCATGTAACTGGGCTCGCGCTCGAGCCCCCCCTGCCGCGCGCAGGAGGGCGGGCACTCAAAAAAAAAGCGGCGCACGCTGGAACGTGCGCCGCTTCAGGAAACTTGGCTATGGGAGGGATTTATTTCGTCTCGGAAGCCTTCTTTTCATCGGGCTTCGCAGCGCCCTCAGCCGGCGCCTGCCGCTGGATGCCCCACTTCTGAACGACTTTTTTGGCGTCCTCGTCGGTCTTGGAGAGATCCAGAAGATCGTTGAAGAGCGCGGTGTATTGGGTCTGGACTTGGCCGGACTGTTTGACCTGTTCGTCGCGTTTCACGATGGCCTCGGCAAAGCGCTTTTTGGAGTCCTTCAAACTCTCAATCTGCTTTTCGGAGTTGGCCTGCTGCCAGCGCATCGTCTCGCTGCCGCGCTGCACCGCGCCGAGCTGGGCCCCGAGGAAAACCGACGCCGCGAGAGCCAGCAAAAACAGGGTGTAATTCGAGGAATTAGAGGAGGTGGATTCAG
Source organism: Chthoniobacter flavus (assembly GCA_945860355.1). Classification (GTDB taxonomy): domain Bacteria; phylum Verrucomicrobiota; class Verrucomicrobiia; order Chthoniobacterales; family Chthoniobacteraceae; genus CAIURC01. Next base: position 7,145 of record CAMARB010000072.1, read on the forward strand.
GGGAAGACATGGCTTTAGGGATTGGCGGGTTTGGACTTTGCATCCGCCGCGGGGGCTTTTTCCTCGATGGTCACGCCGTATTTCGCGAGGAGCTTTTTGAGGGATTCGTTCTTGTTCTGAACGGAAAGATTTCCCACATCGCGCAACACGGCGGGGCCCACCTCCTGGGCCAGGCGAATGCCCGCGTTGATCTGATCCTGCTGCGCCTGGAGTTGCTGGGTTTGGAGCTGCACCTCCTGCTGCTCTGCCTGGAGCTCCTGTTGTTTTTTCTGCAGCTCGCCTTGAAGCTTTTGGTTTTGGCCGCTGGTGAAAAACAACCAGACGCTCAAAACCAGGCTCGTTCCGGCGGCTGCGATCGATAAGAAAGCAGATACGTTCATATTCCCGGAGTTGTCGGCTTTCCCCCCCCAACCGGTCAAGCGGCAAAGTCTCCGCGGTGCCGGGCCCGAGGGCGGCCTCCGTCGGTGGCCGGGCTCGCCTTCATCTTGCCTGGCTGACCACCCACTTGAACTCCGCAAAAATCACTTTGGTGAGGTCCGACCCGGCTTTGGGGAGGAGCTGGATCCCGCCCATCTCCGCCCAGCTTTTCATGGGCTGCTGATTGAACCGGTTGCGCAACCGCTCGGCCGGGAGCGTCATCTCCTGCCAGTTGTCCGAGGCGGTGACCTCAATTTCCGCCGAGTAATAGTTGTTTGTGCTCAGCACCAACGTCTGCGGTTCGGTGCAGTAGAACTTAAACAGCAACTGGGCGCCCTCCGGCGCCTTCCATTTGGGATCATGGAACTGCTCGGTCCCCGCACCCTTGATGTTATCGATGCCGCGCAGCCCTCGGATGCCGTGCGGACCTTCGGCTTCCGCGACATTGCTCCAGAGGCTCAGCGCATCGCCGCTGCTGGCAATTACGTCGGAAGGTTTATCGGTCGCCACGGCGCTGCCGAGATCCGCGGGCACCGCCGCGTTGAAATCGGTCGAGCGCACGATCGTCGAGTCATACGTCACGTTGGCGTACCCAAAGACGTAGTCCTTCACATTCAGGACCGGCAACTTGCCCAGCCAACGGTCCCCGGAGCGCACGACCGTGGCGTCCCGCCAGGACCGCGCATAGCTGCAGGGGTTTTTGAGGGCGTAGTAGATCTCCACTTTCTGCACCTTCTCCGGGGAGGCCGGACTCACCACCAGCTCCGGCACACCCGCCGCGTCGAGGATCAGCTCCGAGCGCGGGTGTTCGGGCCAATCGACCTCGCGCCCCAGCACATGTTTCTCCAGCCAGAACCGGGTGTTCTGTTCGATTTTTTCGGTGTTGTGGTGACCCCGGGCCTGGATCGCAAACGCCCACGGCACGCCCTTGGGAAACTTCTTAAAACTCTCCAACCCGCGCTCATGCCCTCCGTGATGGTCGTTGGAGCCGTTGAGAAAGAGGGTGGCGGCCGTGATGTAAGGCACATAAGCCTCGGATGCGATGGAGGCCAGGTAAATCTCCTCCCCCGAGGTCTTCGGGGGGGCCACGGGCGGGAGGTTGTACATCCAAACCTGTTTGTTCCGGTAATACTCGGTGTACCCGATCCCAAAATACGCCACGATCGCCTTCAACCGCGGATCGGTGCCCAGCGGCCACATGAGGGTTCCCCCGTACGAATACCCCGTCGCCCCCAGTCGCGCACGGTCCACTTCTTTTTGTTGGGCAAGGTAACTCAGAACCCGGCGCTGGATCGCATACCAGAGATAGTCGGAGGTCTGTTTGGGGTCCGTGATGGGTTTGCCCTCCCAGGTCTCCGAGCGAACCGGCCCGGCGATGTTCCGGTCCATGTTCCCGTGCCAAAGTTTGGCCGGGTATTTGGTGAACTCTGTTCGGCCCTCGGTTTGGCCGCAGTAATCATGCGCCATCACGGCCCAGCCGGTTCTCACAAAAGACGCGGTCGGGCTCGGCGCGCCCATCCAGCCGTGCACAACCAGCAACCCCGGGGCTTGGGTCGCGTCCTCCTTCACACTGTATTTGCAGAATACCCGGATCTCTTCCCCGAGCACGTAAGCGCTGATGTAGGATTCCTGGAAAACGATGCCGTTCTTGGTCTCCCTCTTAAGGAGCTCCTCTTTAAAATCCCCTCGGTCCGGGTCGTAGTCCCTCCAAAGCACCGGCGGGGAAATGAATTCGTCGGCTCCCGCGAAAGGTGCGGAGAAGAGCAGCGCCAGGAGACCAATAAAAAAGCGGCGTTGGATGTAGTTCATGGGACTTTTTTTGGGGGGGAACCACGTTTGCGGAGAGCACACGCTGTTCCCCAATCCTGAACCGGCGCGGATGGGAGTGGAATGTCTGTCCGGGAAGGATTTTGTGTCTCTTCCAGCCCCGCAGGAATGCCGGGAAATCCGTCGCGACCTCAACCCTTTGAGAGAGAGACGCTGTCGGCCAGAAACCCTTGGGGAGCTTGCCCCCGGGCTCACGCATATAAAATTGAGCTTCGCGGGGGGAGGGGCCGCACAAGCTCTCAGAGTGCGTGGCAAAGCGGAGGCATTGTTCCTTGGGGGAACAGAGAGAGTAGCCGGATGTGGAGCGCAGCGACACCGCCGGAACGCGTTCCCAAAAACAGCCCACCCCGCGGAGGGGTGGCAGAGGATTTGTTCCCCGGGTGGTCTCTGGCACGCCCTTCCGGGGGGCGGCCTTCCGGGGGTGTCGCTTCGCTCACCCCCCGGCTACTTTCTGGGATGCCTCCGGCATCGGATTGAGCGCCGCTGCGGGTTCCTCGCGCTTTTCTAGATGCGTGAGCCCTGGAGCTTGACCCCGGGCAGAGGGGAGGTTATCGCCGCTGCCATCATTCTTACCCCCATGCGTTTTACTCCCCTTCTCCCACTGCTCAGCCTCGCCTTGCTCACGACCGCCGTGGCGGATCCCATCCCGGAGAACCTCCGGCAAAACGGGTGGTTCATCGGAGCGCAGGCCTACACCTTCAGAGAGTTCAGCGCATTTGAGGCGATCGCGAAGACCAAGGAAGCGGGGGGCAACCTCATCGAGTTCTACCCGGGGCAGGTGCTGCAGCCCGGGTCCTCGGAGAAAGTCCATCACACCATGTCCGACACCGCCATCACCCAGCTCAAAGCCGAGCTGGCCCGGCAGGGAGTGCATGCGGTCAACTACGGCGTGGTCGGCGCCAGAAACCCGGAGGAAGTCCGCGACATCCTCGCGTTTGCCAAAAAAATGGGGCTCTACGCGGTCTGCACCGAGTCGGCGGAGCTGGTGGCGGCTTGGGAGGCGGCGGCCAAAGAATTCGACATCAAGGTGGCCTTTCACGAGCACGGCGGATCGATGAGCAAACCCAACTACAAGGTGTGGCATCCTCTCTACGTGCGGGGCGTCGTGGAGAGCCGCGACCCGCGGATCGGTGCGTGCGCCGACCTGGGGCACTGGGCCACCTCGCATCTGACCCCCGTGGAATGCCTGCGGATTCTCAGCGGCCGGATTGTCAGCGTGCATCTCAAGGACAAAGCCGCCGTCGGAAACTCCCCGGTGGTGGTTTCAGGCACGGGTGTGGTGGATGTCGCGGCCTGCCTGGAGGAACTCAAGCAGCAGAAATTTGACGGGCACATCTCCGTTGAACACGAGGCGGACTGGAAAGACAGCGTGCCGCAAGTCCGCGCGCACATGGACTTCGTCAAGGCTCGCCCCAAATAAGGCCGCCGATTCCCTTCACAGGCCCCGGAGCGCCCGTCGGCTCCGGGGCCTTTTTATTGTCCAAGCCCGGCGTTTCTCCCCGTCTCCGGAAGCCGCATTCCCTGGATTTGGCATCGTCTTTTCCGGTTCCCGGACTGATTCTTGCCCCCTTGAAAGCCGCATCCCCGATCGCAAACGCGCGTCGCGCTGCGGTGCGCTCCGCCTGCTTGCCCGGCCTGGCCCTTTTGTTTTGCTTCGCCGCCTCCGGTGGCAGCGCAACGCCAGGCCAGGAGGAGCCCAGCCCGGCGCCCGACCGATGGGAAGGTTGGTCGTCCCGGCTCAGTCGGCCGGTGCGCGCCTCCGAGCGGAAACTGGAGCAGATCCGGGATCTCCTGGCGCGCCTGCCTCAGCCCCCAAACCGCGACACCCAGGGGGCCAGCATCGGATACCATTCCGAGTTCTCCGAGTCCGCCGAGACGGAAAAGAAACTGGAGGTGGACCTGGGCGAAAGCCGCCCGATCGGGTCCGTGGTGATCATCCCGGCGCGAATCCCCGGCACCGTGGGCGACCTGAAAGCCTATGGGTTTCCCCTGCGGTTTCGGGTGGAACAGTCCGAGAGCTCCACGTTCGAAAACACGGAAATCCTGGCAGAGTTCACCGGCGCGGACTTCCCGGACCCGGGCCGGTTCCCGGTCTGTGTCCAAGCCGGGGGCGCCTCCGGGCGGTTTGTGCGTCTGGTGGTGACGAAGTTAAACGGGCGAGCGGGCCAGCACTTCTACGCCATCGGCGAGCTCATGGTGTTCGGCACGGACGGTCGGAGCCTCTCGACCGGCCTCGCCGATGGCGCGGTCAAACCCACCGATTCCTTTGGAAACGCACCGCTCTGGCTCAAACGCCTCACCACCGACGGGCTCTCGTCCCTCGGCATGGCCACCGGAGCGCCCCCCAGCCCGGCCTTCGGCTGGCGCGCGATCCCCTCCGAAAACCGCGCCGAAACCGCCTGGGTCTCGCTCGATCTGGGGCGCCCCATCGCCGTCGATGAAATCCGGCTCCATCCGGCGCAGCCTCGGAGTTTTCCCGCGGGCGTCGGATACGCGTTTCCGGTGCGTTTTGTCGTCGAAGGCGACGTGACCCCGGAGTTTGCCCATCCCCGGGTGTTCTTGAGCTCCGAGAACACGGATTATCCCAACCCGGGAACAAACGCGGTCTGCCTGCGGCGCAAACACCCGCCCCTGCGTTATCTGCGCGTCCGGGCGACCCAACTCCCGGTGATCAAGCTTCTGGCGCAATGCGCGCTGGCGGAAATTGAGGTTTTCTCGGAGGGCAAAAACGTCGCGCTGGGCGCGGCCGTGACGGTCTCCTCCAGTGACGAGCAGGCCCCTTGGAGCGCCGCCGCGCTGACCGACGGATTCAACAGCGAGGCGCGTCTGGTGGATTTGCAGAGGTGGCTCGCCGCGCTCTCCGAACGCCGGGTGCTGGAGGACACCCAGCGCCAAACCCAGGCGATCCTGGCCGGGCAACGCCAATCCTTCGCCCTCTGGGTGGAGAGCGGTTTGGCCGCGCTGGCGGGCGCAGCGGGGCTGGGCGCCCTGTCTTTTTGGTGGAGAACCCGCCAGGCCCGGCAGCGCGACCTCCAGCTCCTGCGCCAGCGGATCGCCCGCGATCTCCACGACGAGATCGGCAGCAACCTCGGCACCATCGCCATGCTCAGCCAGATGGCGCTTGAAACCGCCCCCGAGGATCCGCAAATGCGCGACGACATCCGCCAAATTGGCGCCGTCGCAAACCAGTCCGTCGAGTCCATGCGCGACCTGGTCTGGCTGCTCAAACAGGATTCCGCCGGGCGCGCCGACTTCCTGGCGGAACTGCGGATCACCGCGCAGACACTGCTCCGGGGAATCCCATGGGAGTTTTCAGCGGACGAGCACCTGCTGCCGAACCCCCTGCCCTTTGACTTGCGCCGGAACCTGTTTCTCGCGTTCAAGGAGATTCTGCACAACGCCGCCAAACACGCCGGAGCGCGCCATGTGCGGATTCAACTCACGGCTGACGCCCGGAACCTGCTCTTAATCGTCCAGGACGACGGCGCCGGGTTCGATCCCCAAAAGGCGGTCACCGGAGTGGGGCTTCCGAGCCTGCAGGCCAGAGCCGCCAACTCCGGGGGCCGCGTGTTTTTCGAAAGCGCGCCCGGCAAAGGCGCCACCGTCCGATTCGACATCCCGATCCGAGGCAAAGCCTAAACCGAACCCAGAAATCACAGAGCGAAACCTTTTTTCCCGCCGAACAGCGGTGCCCCGCTTCCGAATCCCTCAACACCCGGATCTCCTCCCGACCGCGCTTCCGCTTCCATTTCGGTTTCCAGGCTGAACTCCCCCCCTTTTTTCCATGAAATCCTCCCCCTCCGTTCTTTGGGTCATTGAAGACAACGCCACCTTCCGGCGCACCCTCATCCGGGGGCTCGAACGACGGATGGAGGAGACCGCCTTCCATGATTTCGGTTCCCTCGAAGCGGCCCTTCAAGCATTCGAAACGCTCCCGGCGCCGCAGGTCTGCCTCCTGGACATCGGGTTACCCGGAAAGGACGGCCTGAGCGGGATGCCGTTGCTTCGGGAGGCCGCGCCGGACACGCACATCATCATCCTCACCGCGTTCGAGGACGAGGCGAAGATCTTCGCGGCGATCTCGGGAGGGGCCCACGGTTACCTGCTCAAGACCGCGCCCGTCGTTCAGATTGCCGAAGCCATCGAGGAGGTTCAGTCCGGAGGATCTCCGCTCACCCCCAGAGTCGCGCGTAAACTCCTGGAACATTTCGCCCAGCTACCCCCCAAGGCGCCGCGCGGCGAATCCTACGACCTCAAAGACCGGGAACGGGACATTCTGCGGCTGATCGTGGAGGGGCTTTTGAAGAAAGAAATCGCCGACCGGCTTGACGTGGGCATCCATACCGTGGACACGCACATGCGGACGATTTACCGCAAACTCCAGGTCACCACACGGGCGGCGGCGGTGGCCAAAACCCTGCAGCAGGGCATTCTGGATTAGGCGGCGACGGCCGACGGCGGACAAAACGTCGGGTGTGAGAACCGGACAAGAAGCCTTCTGATTTGCCCGGCACAACCGATCGGAAACCGCCTCAAGACTGGGCTTTCCGAAGCCGGAGAAATTCGCCGCCCACGGCGATCACAATGAGGAGCAGGGCGAAGTAGCTGAAGAGGGTGAACGCGAATTGCACCTGGATGTATCGGCCCACTTTCATGCTGTGCGCCACGGAGCCGGTGAGGGTCATGCCGAAGTTGAACAACACCAGCATGCCGCCCAGGGCCATCGGGGAAACGACAAAACCCGCTGTGGCCAACCTCAGCCGGGGAGAAAAAAGCACCGCGACACAGCCCCCCAGAAAAATGCAAAGCAGAGGGAAAAAAGTGCGGTCGATCCCGCGCAGAATGAAGGACACCCAGCTTGCCTGCCGAACCACCGGCGCTCCCTGCGAGAGGGCCTGCACGGAGTCCGCATACCTCTGGAACACGGGCCAGCGGGCCAGTTCTGCCGCGGATTTTCCCTTTCCTGCGTCGTGAATCAAAGCGAAAGACTCGGCAAACTTCGGCTGGAGGGAATGAGAACCCCTCAAACAGCCCGTGGGCGAGGCGTCAAAACCGTAAACCCAGCCCAGCTCGCGCAAGATCTTAAAGCTCATCGCCAGAGGCTGGTGGATCCATGCGTCGAAATAAGCTCTGTAACAGAATGCAGCCGCCCCGGGACCGCCCCCGAAGTTTTTCTCCAGCATTTTCGGAACCGGGCTGCGGTACATGATTTGGTCCGGATCAAACCCCAGGGTGGGATACGGGCAGAAGCCCTCTTTGGAGGGCCGATCCAAGACGGCTTTCAACTCGACGCAAAGCGCCTCCAGAAAAACGCGGGAATCCGTTGCCGTCTCGGCTTGTCGGAGCAGCTGGGGGTAGATCTGCTTGGCATGCAGACTGAACAGAACCTTTGGAAGGAAATGCGTGGCGTTCGGCCGAAAAGCCTGGGTGAGCCGTTTTTGGGGCGAAAAAAACAGGGCAAAGACCAGAACCGCGGAAAGAGGCAAGCACGCGCAGGCCACCCGTCGCCCCGCCCCGGGCGTTCGCAGAGCGAAGACCAAAGGCAGAGCGGAAAAAGCCAAGGCAAACCCGTACTCCGGCTTGAGCATATAGAGCAAACCCGCGTTCACGACCATGAGCAGCCCCGTCCAAAACATGGTCCACACCTTGCGCGTCACGTAAAACGCCTCGATACCCGCCAGCGTGATCCAAAGCTGGAGGGACGCAAATGCAGGGAAAACCGCCTCGGGCCGGAGGGTATGCACCAGCTCGATGTGACGCATCGAGAGGAGGTACCCAGCCATCATCAGCAGGCCAAGCCCCGTGTGGAGGCCGTTTCCCAGGAGACGCTCAGGCAAAAAACGGCCGAACTTTCGCCAAGCCATCCATAGAAATCCCCCGCCCAGGAGCGCAAGCCCCCCCTGCGCGAAAATCACCCCGGAAAAATCCTGCGAGACACGCAGGACCATGGAGAGGAAACCCGGATATACAAAACTGCGGTGGCTTTGCTTAAAATAGCCGTTGGTGAACACCGACACCGCCGGGCTTAAATAACCCCAGGTGTCCTTGTCCGTGATCGGCGCCAGCGGCATGGTCACAAAGTGCAGCCAAGCCGCCTGCGCGAAAAACCCCGCCAGCAGGACGAGAGGCAGCCACTTGCGGATCACAACGCCCCATCCCCTCTGACAAATCACCGCGCTGTGTTCCTCCGGCACCATAGGGCCGGGGGTTGTGTCGGGATTCGAGATTCCTGTCAAACGCCAAATCCCCCCGAAAATCCGCGCAGTCCATCGACGAACTCACCGCCCGGAGTTCAGCGCGCCACCGCGAGAACCGCTTGGTGGACAAGCACGAGCCCCCTGGAGGCATTCGACATCCCTCCGCAGATCCCCGACAGCTGAGCCCCCCCCCGACGGGGCGGAATTCAATCCCCGAAGGATTACGGCAGATCAAAGAGCAGCAACTGCGTCCCCGTCTCCGCAACGCAGTCCAGGGTGAGAGGGCCAACGGCGCCGGCGGCGTCTCCGGCCTCCAATCGTTGATCGCCCAGAGAAACCGCGCCCTCGGCCACGTGGAGCCAAGCGCGGCGTCCGGCCAACACCCTGTGCTGGACCCGCCGCCCCGCCTCCAACCGGGCCAGCCAGAGATCGGCCTCCTGGTGGATGGCAATCGAGCCGTCCCGGCCCTGTTTACTGGCCACCAAATGCCACTGGCCGCCAGGCACCTCCGTCATCGACCGCTCCGCGTATCGGGGTTCGACGCCGCGCCGGTCGGGCTGGATCCAGATCTGGAGCAAATGACAGGGCGCGGTCCGCGACGGGTTGAACTCGCTGTGAAACACCCCGGTCCCCGCCGCCATGTATTGGACTTCCCCCGCTCGGATCACCCGGCCGTTGCCCATGGAATCCCGGTGCTCAAGCTCCCCGGAGAGCAGGCAGGTGATGATCTCCATGTCCCGGTGGGGGTGCGTGCCAAACCCCATGCCCGGGGCGATCACGTCGTCGTTGATCACCCGCAGCGGGCCGAACCCCATCCAAGCCGGGTCATGGTAATCGGCAAAACTAAAGGTGTGATGCGTTTTGAGCCAGCCGTGGTCGGCAAACCCTCTCTCCCCGGAACGACGGATGATGAGCATCTTTTCTCCCTAACGCCTCGGGGGAGCCGTGAAAAGCTCCGGGTTCACGCTCGCCGTCGCGGGCCGCCCGCGCCCCCTCCGCCGTTGACTTTGGGGCAATTCGCCGGGTAGGATTCCTTTCCTATGCGAACCCCCTTAGCGATCTTCCTCGCCGTGTCCATGCTCGGTCTTGCCCGCTCGGATGCGCAAGACGGTTTCCGGCCGCTGTTTACCGGCAAAGATCTCTCCGGCTGGGACGGCAACCCCGAGCTCTGGAAGATCGAAGACGGCGTAATCACCGGCCAAACCACGGGCCCCGAACAACTCGCCCACAATCAGTTTCTCATCTGGCGCGGGGGCGCCCTCAAGAACTTCGAGCTCCGCGCCAAGATCAGGGTCACGGGGAACAACTCCGGCATCCAGTACCGCAGCCAGGAACTGCCCGCGAACGGCAAATGGTCCGTGGGCGGCTACCAATGCGACGTACATCCCTCGACGGCCAACAACGCCATGGTCTACGACGAGCGCGGCCGCGGGATCCTCGTGCTCAACGGCCAGAGCGTGATCATCGACGCCGCCGGCGGGAAATGGCTCGCCGCCGAACACGCCCCCGTCCCGGCGGACATCTCCGAGTGGCACGAATACACCATCATCGCCCAGGGCAACCATCTGGTGCATCAGATCGACGGAAAAATGACCATCGACTTGGTGGATCACGACACCAAGGACCGCGACCTCGAAGGCCTGCTCGCTTTTCAGCTGCACAAAGGCCCCGCCATGCGGGTCCAGATCAAGGACATCCTTCTCAAGGAACTGCCCGACGCCCCCTTGGTTTCCCTGGAAAAAAACCCGATCCCCAGCGACGCGCAGCGGATTGAAAAACCCGCAGCCCCCGCGCAGAAGGCGCCGCAAGCCGAGGCGCCCGTCAAGAAGCCGGCCCGGAAAGCGGAAGTCGGACCTGCGATTGGCGAAAACAAGGCGACCCCGGTCAGTCGGATCAAGGTGCCCGCGGGATTTGAGGCGGACCTTCTGTACTCGGTGCCGGGCGGAGACCAGGGTTCTTGGGTGGCGCTGTGCGCCGACGACAAGGGACGGATCTACGCCAGCGACCAGTATGGCAGCCTTTACCGGTTCAAAGCCCCGGGTGTCGGCGAAGTGCTCCGGCCCGAGGACGTCGAGAAAGTCCCGGTGGAGATCCGCGCCATCAACGGCATGACCTGGGCGTTTGGCGCCCTCTACGCCGGCGTCAACGATTACGAAAAGAAATCCCCCAGCGGCCTCTACCGCATCACCGACACCAACGGGGACGATCAACTCGACCGCGTGGAGCTGCTCCGGGATATCAAGTCCGGCGGCGACCACGGTGTGCATGCCGTGGTGCCCACGCCCGACGGCAAAGCGCTCTACCTGGTCTGCGGCAACAACGCCGAGCTCACCCAGGTTGAAAACACCTCCCCCGTGCCCAAGCTCTGGGGCGACGACCATCTCCTGCCCCGCATGCCCGACGGCCGCGGCCACAACCGGCATGTCCTCGCGCCCGGCGGCATCATCTACCGGGTGACTCCGGACGGCCAAAAATTCGAGGTCTTCGCCAGCGGCTTCCGCAACATCTACGGCGCGGCGGTCAACCGGGACGGCGAACTCTTCACGTACGACGCCGACATGGAGTACGACTTCAACACC
>CAMARB010000073.1 GCA_945860355.1 Chthoniobacter flavus
TCCAGGCCCGGCTGCCGGAAGTGCCCCATTTTCATCCGGTAACTCTTCTCAAAAAGCACGTCCAGCCAGGAGCGCCACCCCCGGAGGAACCGAAGCAGGAAGGAGCTCTTGTCCTTGTGCGGGCGCGGATACGGCGGGCTGAAATGAAAGGGGCATCCCGCCGCGGCCGGGGTTTCCGATGCCGCCGGGGTGGCTGGGTTTTTAGGGGATGAATCCGGAGAGATCGTTTCGCTCACGTGAAAAAAAAGGGAGGGTGAAACCTTCAGCAATGCCCGAGATTCGGGGGCGGAAGAAAGGAAGAAGCGGGCGTGGTGCCCAGGGGGGGCGCGGAAAGTGCGTGGTCGGCGAGCGACCCCGGGCCCGCAGTGAGTCGAAAATAGTCGTAGTCGGAGGGCAACTCGCTGGCCATGAGGTATTGAAAGTGGATCCGCAATTTGTTGCGCCGGATCCTCGCATACGTGGCCGCGGTGAACATCGGGAAAACGCGGACGGAAACCTGCCGGGGTCTTTCGGGCGTGGAGCAGGGAATTCCGGAGGCTTGGATGGGATGAACCTGGAAAAAACAGAGGGGATCCGGCGGCGAGGTGAAATCGGTCCACGGAATGCGCGGATCATTGGCGAGCGCGCGGAGCTCTTCGCGGAACGAGGCGGCGCCGGGCATCACGCCGAGGTAAGGAATACATTGGCCCAGGGTGACCAAGCGCAGCGAGCCGAGCAGGGCGCCGGCTTGGGGGTTTTGAAGAAGTTTCGCCACGACACAGGCCGAAAGGATGCTGCCGATGCTGTGCCCGACAATAAGCACTTCCTCCCGGGGGTGCCGCCGTTGTTCCGCAAGGATGTGCTCCGCAATTTCAGAAGCGCGTTGGTCCAACTCCGGCGGGCGGCGTGTCCCCCAAGTCACCACAAAGACGCAGGTGCGCAGGAGCCAGGTGACGCCGATTTTCTCCGCGAGACGCACACCCAACGTTCCGATCCCGAGGCCGAGGACCAGAATCAAGCCGCCCGTTAGCAGGGCGCTCCCGGTGGTTTTCCAGATGCCGATCCCGAGAAAGCCGAGCATCACGAGCGCCGCGAGGGTGAACGCGACGATGTAGAGGAGGGGGAAAATCGCCGTGTAAAACGCGTTTTTGGACACCTTCGCCACCCGGTTAAACCCTCCAAAAGCCAAGTAGTGAAGATACACAGGGACGCTGCGCAGCAGGAGGCGCAGCCGTTCATCCCAGTGCTGGCGGATCAGGTCCGTCCACTCCATGAAGTGGTAGTCGGTTTCCACGGTTTGCTCCGCCCACTGGCTTTGGATCTTCCATGCGCTTACCGTGGGGGTGAGCCGTTCCCGGGCGCTCACCCGGTGGGATGCTCCGGAATGCGCGGATTGTTTGGCGGCCTCCGTCCTGTAGAGGCGGTGGTAAAAGCGCGCGCCGCGCGGATCAAAACCTGAGATGTAGTGCACCCGCCGGGAGCGGACTTGGGAGGGCATCTTATGGGGAAGGCAAGGGCGTTGGCCGGATGCGCGGTTTACTTGATTGTCTGCTCATGCAGCCCCTTTTGGAGCACCAAATCCACCACGGGTTGTTCCCGTCTGTTTGCCCGTTGGGCGTGGTCCTTCTGGAAAAAGTTGGTGATGGCGATGACCAGACGGGCCCAGCGTTTTTCCCGCGCCCGCCACGCATGCGAAGACACCGATTCCCAGGCGTTCCCGTTAAAAAGGGTGGCGTTGACAAAGTGATCCAAGGCTCGGACTCCGTTCCTCGCGCGCTTGGTCTGCCCGAGAACGCCCACCCAACAAATGAGCAGGTACCCGGCCAGGGCCATCGGAACGATGGCGCACATGAGCAGGAATCCCGCGGCGCGCTCCTTTAAAGTCTTCCGAAACATCGCCTATTCCTCTGGGCTCCGGGGCGGCGTTAGGCAACCTTTTTCCCGGTGCCCGGCGTGGGGCGGGCTCGGTCCTGGGAAACGATGCCGGGGCAGCTGGTGGGGGCGCCGGTGTTCCCACTTTACCCCTCAATGCAGCATTGCCAGCGGGTTGGGTTTGCGGATGAGCTGCGCATCCAGATCGAGAAAGAAATTCAAACGTTGCTCGGTCTCCTGGAGGTCCACATGCCGGGCCATGATCAGATAGGTGGCGTAATGGTTGCCTTCGCTCTCCACGAGGCTCCGGTAAAAGTCCGCCAGCCCGGGGTCCAGATCCCGGACGCCTTCCGAGAGGATCTGAAACTTCTCGCAGCTGCGCCCCTCGATGAGCGCGCAGACCACCAGATGATCGATGGCCTGTTGTTTGCGCCCTTTTCGGACGGCGTTCATCATGCCCGAAATCCAGGGGCTGCGGTGAGGGCCGCCAAAGGGGATTCCGCGTTCGCGGAGGAGGCCCAGGACGAGGCCAAAGTGCTGGAGCTCCTCAATGGCGATGGCGTTGAGTTCGCCGACGTAATCGCGCAGTTCGTCGTATTTCTCCAGATTCAGCGCGGCGGTGGCCGCTTTGCGCTCGAGGTAGGCGTGATCCACCAGCACCGCCGGGAGGTTCTTGCGAATCCGGGGCAGCCAGCAGTCGGGGATCTTTTCACGCCAGAGGAGCATGGGAGCGAGTTAGTCGAGGCGCGGTTTTTGATCAATGACGCGTTGAAACGCCTGGAGCGCCTTTTGCCGGACGGAATCGCTCGGTTCACTGGCATCGAGTTTCACAAGGTAAGGCCGTTCGATGCTGAGAAAAATGCGCCGGACACGGGCCAATGCCTCCTCCTCCTCGAATGCGTCGGGGGTGTCGCCGCGGCTCTGAATCCGGGATCGTCCCGCGCAAGGGTCCAGGTCCAGAAGGAGCACCAAATCCGGCTGAGGCGCGAACTGCTCGTTGGCACGGAGAATTTCCTGGGGATCGGCGCCGCGGGCACCCTGATAGGCGGCCGTCGAGAAATAATAACGGTCGAGGAGGACCACTTTTCCCTCGGCCAGCGCGGGGGCGATGAGGCTTTGGACGTGTTCGGCCCTGTCCCTGAGAAAAAGTTCGAGTTCCTCCTCCAGGGAAAGCCGGCCTTTGAGCGCGGAATCCCTGAGTTTTTGCCCCCATTGCCCCTTGGTGGGCTCGCGGCTGAGCACGGCGTCGATGGCGTTTTCGCGGCAATAGACGCCGAGTGCGTTGAGGATGGTGCTTTTGCCGGCGCCATCAATGCCTTCGATGACAATCAAGCGTCCTGGGCGTGGGGTGTGAACCATGGGGCGGGTTGTAGCAGCGCGTTTTTTTCCTGACGAGTTGAAGAAACAAGGAGTGCGCGATGCGCAGCGGGGCGGCGCGTGGGGCCGGTGAAAAGCTCCCTCGTAGAAGATAGGCTAATTCCTGAGAAGTCCGCACTGGCTTTGCCGCCAAGGCTTCCTCTAGAAAAAGCGCCCCTCTTCCTATGACCACTTCCCAGCGCAAGTCGCGTGTTCTCCCCTCCAGCAAACCCAAGAAACTGCTCGTGGCCAATCGCTCCGAGATCGCCATCCGTGTCATGCGGGCCGCCACGGAGTTGGGGCTCAAGACGGTGGCGATTTACGCGGAGGAAGACCGGTTTTCGATGCATCGATTCAAGGCCGATGAAGCCTACCGCGTGGGGGAAGGCAAAGGGCCGGTGGGGGCGTACCTGGACATCGAGGGAATCATCGCCGTGGCCAAAGAACACGCGGTGGACATGATCCATCCCGGGTACGGGTTCCTCTCCGAGAACGCGAAGTTTGCCGCGGCCTGCGCCGAGGCGGGCATCATCTTTGTGGGGCCGCGTCCCGAGTTGCTCGAGTTGATGGGCGACAAAGTGGCGGCGCGGGCACTGACACAGAAGCTTCAGGTGCCCACTTTGCCGGGGACTGAGGACCCCGTGACCGACCGCGGGGAGGCGCTCAAAGTCGCGGCTCAGATCGGGTTCCCTCTCATCATCAAGGCGGCTTTTGGCGGAGGCGGCCGCGGGATGCGGGTGGTGGCCAAGGCGGGGGACTTGGATGCCTTGCTCGACGAGGCGCAAGGCGAGGCGGAGCGGGCTTTCGGTAACTCAGCAGTGTTTTTGGAGAAATACATCCCCCGCGCCAAACACATCGAGGTGCAGATCCTGGGGGATCGGCATGGAAACGTGCTGCATTTGCACGAGCGGGATTGTTCGGTGCAGCGACGGCATCAGAAGGTGGTGGAAATCGCGCCTTCCATCGGCTTGGACGACCGGGTGCGCGAGGAGCTTTGTGAGGCGGCGGCCCGGATCGCAAAGGAGATTGGTTATGACAACGCGGGAACCATCGAGTTCCTCTACGATCTCGACACGGAGGAGTGGTTTTTCATCGAGATGAACCCGCGGATCCAAGTCGAGCACACGGTGACCGAGGAGATCACGGGCATTGACCTGGTGCGCTCCCAGATTCTGGTGGCTCAGGGCGCGGACTTGCACGGGCCTGATTTGGCATTGCCGCCGCAGGATGCGGTGCCTCGGCTCGGATACGCCGTCCAGTGCCGGGTTACCACCGAGGATCCCGAGAACAAGTTCACCCCGAATTACGGGAAAATCGTCACCTACCGCAGCGCGGGCGGTTACGGGGTGCGCCTCGACGCCGGGATGGGGGACGCGGGCGCGGTGATCACGCCTTTCTACGACTCGCTGCTGGTGAAGATCACCGTCAGTGGGAGCACGTTTGACATGGCGCTGCAGCGCATGGACCGGGCCCTGCGGGAGTTCCGGATCCGCGGGGTGAAAACCAACATCCCGTTCCTGGAAAACGTGATTCACCACGGCCAGTTCCGCAGTGGCGGCGCCACAACGACGATGATCGACACGTCGCCGGCGCTCTTCGAGTTCAAGCCCAAGCGCGATCGCGCAACCAAGCTGCTCAATTTCCTGGGCAACACCATCGTCAACGGCAATCCGCACGCGAAGGGTTACAAGCCGGCCACCCTTCTGGGCACTGCGCCCCTGCCGGATTCCGATCGTAAACAGGCGCCCGCCCCGGGCACTCGCCAGCTTTTACTCAAGCTCGGGCCCCAGAAATTCGCCGAGTGGACCGCCAAACAAAAGCGGTTGCTCGTCACCGACACCACTTTCCGCGATGCCCACCAATCGCTGATGGCAACCCGGGTGCGGACCTTCGACATGGCGGCGGTGGCCGGGGCCGTGGCACGGCGGACGCCCGAGTTGTTCAGTCTGGAGATGTGGGGCGGCGCCACATTTGACACCGCGATGCGGTTTCTCAACGAGGATCCCTGGCAGCGTTTACGGCTGCTCCGGGAGAAGGTGCCGAACATCTGTTTCCAGATGCTTTTGCGGGGGGCGAATGCCGTGGGTTACACCAGTTACCCGGCCAACGTGGTCTCGGGTTTCGTCCGACACGCAGCCGAGTGTGGCATGGACATCTTCCGCGTCTTCGATTCGCTCAATGATTTGCGTAATATGCGGGCGGCCATGGAGGCCGTGCAGAAGACGCACGCGATTTGCGAGGGCACGCTCTGTTACACCGGCGACATCCTCGATCCCAAACGCTCCAAGTATTCGCTCAAGTACTACGTCGGCCTGGCAAAGGAGCTTGAAAAAATGGGGGCCCATTTTCTCGCCATCAAAGACATGGCGGGTTTGTGCCGGCCTTACGCCGCGAGCGCTCTGGTGAAGGCCCTCAAGGAGCAGATCGGGATTCCCGTGCATTTCCACACGCACGACACCAGCGGCGTCAACGCGGCTTCGGTGCTGCGCGCGGCCGACGCGGGATGCGATGTGGTGGACTTGGCCCTGGCCTCGATGAGCGGGTCCACGTCTCAACCGAATCTCAACTCCATTGTGGCGGCGCTCAAGCACACGCCCCGGGACACCGGGCTTGATCTGGAGGCGCTCAATGAGTTCTCGGATTACTGGGAGCACGTCCGGGCTTTTTACGCGCCCTTCGACACGGCGCCCAAGAGCGGCAGCGCCGAGGTGTATCTGCACGAAATGCCGGGCGGACAGTTTACCAATCTCAAGGAGCAGGCGGCCTCCATGGGGCTTGCCCATCGCTGGCCGGAGATCGCGCGCACGTATGCCGAGGTCAACACGCTCTTTGGGGACATCGTCAAGGTGACCCCTTCGAGCAAGGTGGTGGGGGACATGGCGTTGTTCCTTTTCACCCGCGGAATCAGACCCGCCGATGTCGTGAATCTGCCCCCAGGCACGCCTTTCCCCGAATCGGTGATTGATATGCTCAGCGGCGGTTTGGGTGAGCCGATGGGCGGTTGGCCGACGCCTGTGGTTAAGGCGGTGCTTGGCAAATCGAAGGTAAAACGCTCCAAGCCCGCGCCTGTGAAACTGACCGAGGTCAAAGCGGAGTTGGAGGCGAAAACCAAGCGTGAGCCCAGTGTGGACGACCTTTATTCGTACCTGATGTATCCCAGCGTGTTCGCCGATTTCGCCAAGTTCTCGCGGGATTTCGGCGATGTGAGCGCTCTTCCAACGCCGGCGTTTTTCTACGGGCTCACTCCGGGGGAGGAAATCAGCGTCTCCATCGAAGAAGGCAAGGTGCTCTTTATCAAACTCATCAACCTCGGTGCCCCTGACAAAGAAGGGCGCAGGGTGGTGAGTTTTGAGCTCAACGGCATGCCCCGCGAGGCCTTGGTCGTGGACAAATCCGTGGCGCCCAAAGCCAAGGCGAGGGTGAAGG
Source organism: Chthoniobacter flavus (assembly GCA_945860355.1). Taxonomy (GTDB): domain Bacteria; phylum Verrucomicrobiota; class Verrucomicrobiia; order Chthoniobacterales; family Chthoniobacteraceae; genus CAIURC01. The sequence goes on from CAMARB010000073.1 coordinate 6,634, forward strand.
CGGACGGAGCCGATGCGCTGCAAATTGGAGCGCCCATTCCCGGAATGGTCACGGCTCTGAGCGCGACGGTCGGCGGCAAGGTTTCAAAGGGAGATAAACTTGCCACTCTGGAGGCCATGAAGATGCAGACCACGCTCTACGCGCACGCCGACGGAGTGGTTGCCGAGGTGAACGTGGTGATCGGGGATTCGGTGGACGCCGGAGATCTGCTGGTGCGCTTGCGGGCCTGATTCGGAGCGTTTGACACGGGCCCGCGGACGATGGACGCGGGCCCGTGCCTGCCTCGGGCTTGCGCTCTCTGAAGTCTTCGCGTTGCGGCCAGGGGATTCAGGCCTTGGGCCCCTCGTCCGGGAAGATTTGGCTTCCTGCCCGCGCGCCTTCGTGGGAAATGCCCGCTGTGACTCGACTCAAGGCAGCATTGATAGTTTTGGTTTTGTGGGCGGCGATTTATCTGCCGGGCTTGGGCTCAACGGAGATCAAGGGCGAGGAGGGACGTCGGATTCTTCCCGCTGTGACCATGCTCGAGGGTGGGTCGTGGTTGGTGCCGGAAGTCGGCGGCAAACCCTACCTGCGCAAGCCGCCTTTGGTGAACTGGCTCATTGCGGCGTCCTTTCGCGTCACCGGCGTTCGGAACGAGTGGACGGCTCGGATGCCCTCGGCGCTGTGCGTCTTGACGCTGGCATTGGTGATTGTTGCGCTGAGTTCCGGCAAGGGATGGATGAACCCGGAAACCGGTCTGATCGCCGCGCTGCTGGCCATCACCCAGTTTGGGCTCCTCGCCAAGGCGCGTTTTGCGGGCGCCGAAATCGAGGGGATTTATGTGCCCCTTTGCGGCATGGCGATCGCGGTCTGGTTGGCCTTCTGGACGCAGCGGCGATCCCCGTGGCTGACTTGGATTGTGCCGTGGGTTTTTCTGGGACTTGGTTGCCTAGCCAAGGGGCCTTCGCTTCACCTGCTCTTTTTCTACGGCGTTGTGCTCTCCGTGCTCTGCGCGGAAAGGGAATGGCGGAAGCTTTGGCATCCGGCGCACGGGGTGGGTTGTTTGGTTGCCGCGGGGATCTTTCTCCTGTGGGCTTGGCCTTTCTTCTCCTCCCCCGAGGCGCAGGAGGCCGCAAACGTCTGGAAACGGCAGGGGATCGATCGTTTCACCGAGAGCGACTTTAACCTGCGGAATTACCTCCTCAATATTCCCAGGGCGCTCATGGACTTGATGCCTTGGATCCTTCTGGCGCCGGGTGGCGCACTGCTCTTTGCGGGTTCACAACCATCCCGGGCCCCGGAGGAGGCTGGCACGAGGGCCTCAGACCTTGAACCATTGCGGCCGGGTTATCTGAGGGCGGTGGCGATCGGCTGTTCGCTCCTCTTCTTTTGCCTCCTCTTGGTGCCGGGTGTGTTGCCCCGATACGTGCTGCCGCTTGGCCTGCCATTCGCGCTTCTCTCAGCGTTCGCCCTGCAGAGTGGCGCGGTGTCGAATCGAAGCCTTCGGGGATGGTTTTATGTGAATCGCGGCCTTGCGGCTCTTTTGCTCGTCCTCGCAGTGGGGTGCCCGGTTTTCGTTTGTGTTCCCACCGAAGCGCATTCGCTTGAGGACGCCGTCCGTGCCATCGATCTTCCCGCTCTTTTACGTGCTGTCCTCGCGTCCTCGCTGTGTTGCGCGGTGGGCGCCTGGGTCATAGCCCGCCGCTTCATTCACCTGAAACCCATCGACCTCCTGTTCGCATCATCGGCGCTGGCGGGCGGGGCTGCTTTGCTTTACGCGACGGCCGCAATCCGTTGGATCAATCTAGCCGACGATCTCCGGCCCCAGGCGGCCGCAATCCACGAGATGGTTCCGATCGGCTCAGAGCTCGTTCTCTATGATCCGGGATACCTCCCAGCAACCTTCTACCTCCGGAAACCCTACCGTTACGCAATGAGCCCGGGTGAAATCCCCGCCGAGGCCTCTTACCTGATCGCGCGCCCGTCCGGTGTGAAAAAGATCAACAAGGCGCGCCCCGAATGGACGACCATTCATACATTCTCAAGGAACGGAAAGCCTGAGTTGATGGTCCTCCGGAGGTCTCAATAACTCCAGCACCCCTTGGAATCAGAAGGGTGCAAAAACCAGGGGATCGCGTTCCTGAAGTGCGTGGGCTGAATGGAACGCGGAGCGGACCTCCCGAGCTTGTGAAAATTTTCACAACCTTCTTGATTTCCCACGATCGACTCCGCAAATTCCACGCTCTCACTGAACTCGCACCTGATGCAGACAGCCGAATATTCGTTCCCTCGAAGCTCCGATCAACCCTGACGCATGGCGAATATCTTCCCGCGCGGGAGTAATTATCTCCCAATTAAAATCCTCGTTTGTCTCCTCGTTCTTGGAGGGGCTCTGACGGCAGGAATCTCGTACTATTTCACGAATAAGTACACGAACGTGGGCTATCAGCCGGTTCAACCGGTTCCTTTTCCCCACGATGTGCATGTCAAGCAGGTGGGGATGGACTGTCGTTATTGCCACAGCTTTGTCGAGGTCGCTGCTCACTCGAATGTGCCTACGACTCAGGTTTGTATGAACTGCCATCAGCAGATTCAGAAGGACAGCCCGAAGCTCCAGGCGGTGCGTGACTCTTGGCAGACCGGGAAGCCGATTGAGTGGGTGCAGGTGCATAAGACTCCGGACTACGTCTATTTCAACCACTCGGCGCATGTGAATCGGGGGGTCTCCTGTGTGAGCTGCCATGGCAAGGTCAATGAAATGCCCGTGGTGTATCACTCTCAGCCCCTCTCGATGGCTTGGTGCCTCGACTGCCATCGTCATCCCGAGAACGCCCTGCGTCCGGTGGATCAAGTGACGAATCTTGATTGGGTGCCTCCTGTGAAGCCTGGTCAAACTCCAGCCGAGGCTCAGGTCGCCCAGGGGTTGGAGCTGAAAAAGGCTTGGAACATTAATCCTCCAGACGGCAACTGCGCTGGTTGTCACCGCTAACCGATTTTTTCGATGAGCAAACGCGTTTATCAGCATCCTACAGAGCCAGCCACGGGTAAGAAGTACTGGCGCAGCATGGGGCAGCTCTCAAGCTCGCCGGAGTTTCAAGGTTGGTTGGAGAGGGAGTTTCCTCAGGGGGCTGCAGAGTTTCACGGCGGGGATGTCTCCCGCAGAAACTTCATCCAGCTCATGGGGGCTTCCCTTGGTTTGGCCGGCCTTGGTTTTGCTGGATGCCGCCGCCCTGAGAAGCACTTGGTTCCTTTCACCCGTGGGGTGGAGTGGTCCATACCGGGCAAGGCGCTCTTTTTTGCGAGCTCCATGCCGTCCCGGCGGGGCGCTGTTCCGTTGGTTGTTGCCACCCACGACGGGCGGCCCACAAAGATCGAGGGGAATCCCCTCTACTCCGCCACGAACGGCGCGAGCGATCTTCACGCGCAGTCCTCGATTCTTGATCTTTATGATCCGGATCGGGCCCGCTTCTTCGTGAAGAGTGGTAAGAAGGCCGATGCCGCGCAATTCGAGGCGGAGTTGGATGGCCTGATCCAGGGGGCTGGGGATGGCGCGGGTTTAGTGTTTTTGTTGCAGCAGGCTGAGTCTCCTACGAGGAAGCGCCTGTGCGGCTTGATTGCTCAGAAGTTCCCGAAGGCGACTTGGGCTGTTTATGAGCCTCTGTCCGCGCGTTCCGGGAATCGGGTTTTCTCGGGTGGCTTGCAGCCCGTTCCCCGGTTCGACGTCGCAGACATTGTTTTGTCTCTGGACTGCGACTTCCTCGGGGCGGAGATGGTTGTGGAGCAGGCGCGTCAGTTTTCTGCGCGGCGCAAGCCGTCGGCTGGGGCGAAAATGAACCGCCTTTATTCGGTGGAAAACCGGTTCACTGTGACGGGAGGTATGGCGGATCATCGGCTCCGGATTCCGGCGAGCCAGGTGGGTGCGTTCGCGGTGGCTTTGGCTCGTGAGTTGGGGCAGCGCCTGAACGACGCGTCCTTGAGCGGCGTGGTCGCGGACATTCAGGAGGGGCCCGTTAAGTTTCCTGCGGATTGGATCAAGTGGTGTGTCGATGATTTGGTTCAGAACACGGGTCGCAGCGCGGTGCTTGTGGGTGCTCGCCAGCCGGAATCCGTTCACGCGCTCGTCGCGCTGATGAACGCTTCCCTCAAGAGCTTCGGCAAGACGCTGGTGGGTCGGCGCGTTGCATCGGGGCCGGTCTCCGGGGTGAAGCCGATCGAGCACGTCGCCAAAATGCTCTCGACTGGGTCTGCCAAGGCCCTGGTGATCATCGGAGGCAACCCGGTTTACAATGCGCCTGCGGACTTAAACTGGGCGAAGGTTCAGAAGGATTTCATCGAGGAGAAAAAGGGCGCTGTCATCCATCTCTCCTCTTACGAGGACGAAACTTCGAGGCTCTCTACGTGGAGTGTTCCCCAGGCTCATTATCTCGAGTCCTGGGCCGACGCCTATGCCACCGATGGTGGTTATCTCTCGGTCCAGCCTCTCATCCTGCCGCTCTTTGATGGCTGGTCTGAGTTGGACCTGCTCGCCAAGTTTGCGGGGCAACCCAAACCAACCGGACCCGAGCAGGTTCAGGAGACGTTCAAACAAGCTGCCAAACCCGCAGACTTCACTGTCTCATGGTCCAAGTTCATCCACGATGGATTTGAGTCCAGTCTGGCCGCCAAGCCCCTTGAATTGATGGTCTCTCCGGAGGCCAAGGATTTCGTGAAGTCCGGCCTGAAATTGGCCAACCCGGCTCCGGGCGAGTTTGAGGTGGTGCTGATTGCGGACGCCAAAGTCGATGACGGGCGTTTTGCAAACAACGGTTGGCTTCAGGAGCTGCCGGACCCGATTACGAAGACAACTTGGGACAACGTCGCTCAGATCAGTCCCGAATCCGCCCGGCAGCTGGGGGTCGAAACGGGGGACCTCATCGAGGTCTCAGTGGCCGATCGTAAGGCGGAATTTCCCGCCTACATCCTGCCGGGGCACGCCGATGGATCCATTTCTGTTCCGCTGGGATACGGGCGGGATTTCTCAGGTCGCGTTGGTGGTTCCGGGGTGGGGTTCAATGCCTATCCGTTGATGACCACCTCGCAGCCCTACTTTGTCACGGGTGCCAAAGTGCGGAAAACGGGCCGCAAATACGCTTTGGCAGTCACTCAGGAGCACGGAAGTCTCGAAGGCCGCGGGCCCGATCTTCTTCGGGAAGGCACTGTGGCGGACTACGAGAAAAATCCTGAGTTCGCAAAGACAATGGGGATGGATTCCCACGCTCACTGGAAAACAGTGAACGGAAAGAAGTCCGAGGTTATTAATCCCAGCCTTTACTCGCATCCTCCCCTCACTAACCAGCATCAGTGGGGGATGACTCTGGACCTCAGCGCGTGCACCGGTTGCTCCGCCTGTATGGTCGCCTGCCAGGCGGAAAACAACATTCCGATCGTGGGCAAGGAGCAGGTGATCTGGGGTCGCGAAATGCACTGGATTCGCACGGACCGCTATTTCGCCAGCGAAGGCAATGAAACGGCTGACCCTGAAATGGTCTATCAGCCGATGATGTGCCAACACTGTGAAAACGCCCCCTGCGAGACGGTTTGCCCAGTGAATGCGACGGTTCACAGCGATGACGGCCTCAATGTGATGGCCTACAACCGGTGTATCGGCACGCGTTACTGCGCGAACAACTGTCCCTTTAAAGTGCGCCGCTTCAACTTCTTCGATTACAACCAGCGCAAGATCGAAAACGGCGGGCTGTATAAATGGAATCTTACCGCGCCCAAAGGCACGGAAGACACCATCAAGATGCAGAAAAACCCCAACGTCACCGTTCGGATGCGCGGTGTCATGGAGAAGTGCACCTTCTGTGTTCAGCGGATCGAGGAGGCGAAGATCGCGAAGAAAGTGGAGGCGAGGGATTCCAACAACACCCGCGTGGCGGCCGATGCCTTTACCTCCGCATGCGCCCAGGCGTGTCCCAGCGAGGCCATCACTTTTGGGGATATCAAAAACCCCGAGAGCCAGGTCTCTAAGCTGCGCGAAGGCGAGCGTGGCTATCGACTGCTCGAGTATCTCAACCTCAACGCTCGTGTTTCGTATTTGGCCCGAATCCGAAACCCGAACATGAAAATGCCAGGAGCCGAAAAAATCGGGGGTTACTCCCGTGATCAACATCACAGCGCCGTGCAAGACAAGTCCGTGCATTCCGGAGGGTCCATCTAATGGCCAATCTCTCCACTGATTCCGTTACCCTGAACACGCCGCCTGAAATGCAGCGGGTTCCGTTGGTTCAAAACCAGCGTTCCCTGTCGTGGATCACTGAGAAAGTGTCCCGCATCGTCGAGGAGCCGACCCCGATCTGGTGGTGGGTTGCTTTTCTCCTGGCTGCTCCTCTGGCGATGGTCGGCCTCTTCTGCATCGGCTACCAGATCTCCAATGGCGTGGGGATGTGGGGGGAGAACAAGACCGTGGGCTGGGCTTGGGATATCACGAACTTCGTTTTCTGGATCGGCATCGGTCACGCAGGAACGCTCATCTCCGCCATTCTATTTCTGACTCGTCAGAAGTGGCGGACCTCCATCAACCGGGCTGCTGAGGCGATGACTCTCTTTGCGGTGGTGTGCGCCGGTATCTTTCCGGGGATCCACGTGGGCCGTGTGTGGATGGCTTGGTTCCTGGCCCCCGTCCCGAACGGGAATGCGATTTGGCCGAATTTCCGTTCCCCGCTTCTCTGGGACGTGTTCGCGGTGTCGACGTATTTCACGGTTTCCGTCCTGTTCTGGTATACCGGGCTTGTGCCCGATCTGGCGACCCTCCGTGATCGCGCGAAGGGAAAAGTGGCTCGTTTTGTTTACGGGGTTTTTGCCTTGGGCTGGCGCGGCTCGAACCGGCAATGGCGGCATTATGAGATGGCCTACCTGCTTTTGGCCGGCCTGAGCACGCCTCTGGTTCTATCAGTGCACTCGGTCGTTTCTTTCGACTTCGCCACGTCCATCATGCCGGGCTGGCACGCAACCATTTTCCCCCCCTACTTCGTGGCGGGGGCCATCTTTGGTGGATTCGCGATGGTGTTGACCATCATGCTCCCCGCGCGGTTGCTCTATCCGCAGCTGGATGACCTCATCACCCGTCAGCACGTCGACAAGATGAGCAAGATCATCCTGCTGACCGGAACCATCGTGGGATACGCTTACCTCATGGAGTTGTTCATCGCTTGGTATGCGGGGAACAAGTATGAGGCCTTCACATTCTTCAGGGCTCGTATTGGCGTGGACAACTCGGGGTGGTACGCGTGGTCCTACTACTGCATGATGTTCTGCAACGTGATCTCTCCGCAGTTGTTCTGGATCAAAAAGCTCAGGACAAACTACGTCGCTGTTTTTGTTGTCTGTATGTTTGTGAACGTGGGTATGTGGTTCGAGCGGTTCGTGATTATCGTCACCTCCCTCGCGCAGGATTTTATTCCGTCTTCCTGGCGCCACTATTCTCCCTCGGTCGTCGAGGTGTGGACCTTCATCGGCACTTTCGGAATCTTTCTCTCACTCTTCCTCCTTTTCATGCGCTTCTTGCCGATGATCGCGATGTCCGAGGTGAAGATCGTGACCCCTGAGGCTGACCCTCATCACCATAAACCCGATGGTGCTCATTCAAACGGGGACCTCCATTGATTCAAACTCATGGCTGAATACCAAAAAGTATACGGGATCGGCGGAGAATTCGACAGCGCCGGCAGTTTGATGCAGGCCGCTGAGAAGATTCGCGACCTGGGATTTAAGAAATGGGATGTTCATACCCCGTTTCCTGTTCACGGAATGGATGCTGCGATGGGGCTTGGTAAATCGTGGCTTTCTGGTCCCGTTCTTGTCGGCGGGGCCACTGGGACTCTGACAGCCGCCCTGCTCACGTTCATCCCATCGTGGGGAATCTACCCGATGATTGTTCACGGGAAGCCCTTTGATTGGCGCGTTCTTCCCGCGTTCTTCCCAATCTTCTTCGAATTGACGGTTCTGTTCGCGGCCTTCAGCACCGTCATCGCCCTCTTGGTGATGGACCAACTGCCAAAGTGGTATCATCCGGTTTTTAACTGGGACCACTTCAAGAAGGTCACCGACGATGGTTTCTTTATTGTGATCGAGGCGCGCGATCCAAAATTCTCCGAGGTTAAGACACGCGAGCTCCTCGAGAGCCTCGGGGGCAAGCATGTCACCCTCATTCAAGACTAGATAGTTCTGCGACCATGCTCCGATATTTCTTTGCAGCTTTCTTCCTTGTCACCTGCGCGGTGCTCGCACTCGCAGGTTTTAGGGGGCAGAAGAGCGGCCTCCCGCCGATCGAAATCTTCCCTGACATGGATCATCAACCGAAATACCAGCCCCAGCATCCGAACTCGTTCTTCTCGGATGGGCGTTCCGCCAGGAAGCCGGTCAGCGGCAGCATTCCGCTCGGATACTCGCTCTCAGGCCGATTCTTACAGTCCGGGGCAAAGAACGGCGCGCCTATCGTCTCGGGCGAGGGGGTAGTTGCCTCGGCCGGGTTTACTAATCTGCCGGACTACTACAACACCGGATCCATGGGTAAGGTTTACGGGGACGGACTTCCACTGAACGTCAGTGCGAAGCTCGTTGATCGTGGCCAAGAGCGCTACAACATCAATTGCGCTATCTGCCATGGAAGAACGGGTCACGGTGACGGCATCGTGAAGCAGATTGGTAGTTGGGCCACCGTGGCAAACTTGCAGGACGCCCGGATCCTGTCGATGCCGGACGGACAGATTTTCAGCACCATTACAAACGGCAAAAACACCATGGGGGCATACGGGCCTCAGATCGCTGTCGAGGATCGTTGGGCGATCGTTGCCTACCTCCGGGTTCTTCAGAGGGCCCAGAACGGAAAGCTCTCCGACCTCACCGCTGAGCAACGCAAGGAAATTGAGGGGGAGAAGAAGTAAATGAGCAACACACACGACATACCGGTTCCCCATCCGGAGAAGCTGGATTCAAAGCAATTTAGCTCCCTTAAGAGCCTTTTCCTCTTCGCTGGCGGGGCTGGCTTACTCATCAGCCTGATTGGCCTCTTTGTTCCGTCACTGCGCGAGCAGTTCGCCTTCTCATGGCTTTTTGGGTTTAGCTATTTCTTCACAATTTGCCTCGGATGCATTTTTTGGACATGCCTTCACCACGCTACCGATTCCGATTGGTCGGTTGTTGTGAGGCGTCAGTTCGAAAACCTTTCGAGCTTGGTTCCTTATTTCGCACTTTTCTTCATCCCGATACTCATCTGTGCGGGGATTTTGTTTAAGTGGTGGAATCTCAGCCCTGGAGACGATCCGTTGTTGGACGGGAAAAGCGGATTTCTTAACAAGCCTTTCTTCATTATCCGGGCTGTCCTTTACTTCGCTGTTCTGAGCGCTTTTGCATTCTATCTGAAGAAACATTCCACTTTGCAGGATAGCGACGGGAACGTTTCCCGTAGTTTTTCAATGCGGAAACTGGGTGTCGGCGGCATCCCAGCAGTCGCCCTTGGAATCACTTTCTCCGGCATCGATTGGTTGATGGGCCTCAACTACCATTGGTTCTCCACCATGTGGGGTGTTTATCTCTTTGCTGGTGCCGCGGGTAGCTCGATGTCGCTTCTCGTTTTGCTCATCACCGCGTTGAAGGCCCGCGGTTATCTCAAGGTGGTCAATGCGGAGCACTACCACACAATGGGTAAGTTCATGTTCGCCTTCAGTGTGTTCTGGGCATACATCGGCTTTAGTCAATATATGCTGATCTGGTATGCAAACATCCCGGAAGAAACCACCTACTACATTACGCGTAACACGGGCGGATGGTGGTATCTCAGTGTTCTTCTCGTGGTCGGTCGCTTCCTCCTGCCTTTCGCCGTCCTTCTCCTCCAGTGGTCCAAAAAGGCACCCAAGTTTTTGTCCGTCGTCGCTATCTGGATTTTGGTGATGCAACTGGTGGATATCTATGTGGTTGTCCTTCCGGCGCTCCATGGCGAGGGCCTCTCTCCGAGTATCTTTGACTTCACTTCTTTGGTTGGAATTGGCGGTATTCTGGGCTGGATTTTGATTCGCAAGGTCGAGTCCTCCAATTTGTTCCCCACAAAGGATCCGCGCCTTGCTGCATCACTCAAACTGACAAACTGAAATGTCGCAATCCTCTCACACAGTCCCTCGACCCAGCGGCGTGGTTAGCATCCTCTGGGCGCTGCTAACTATCGCTCTCTTTGTTGTTTTAGCAGCAGTATCAATCGATAAGACCGGTATCAAAGACGTTGTTTCCGAGGAGCACGCTCAGAAGCGGATTGATCTCCGTGCCAAGGTAGATGGTGATGACGCCCAAAGGCTCAACACGCTCGCTTGGGTTGATAAGTCAAAGGGTATTGTTCAGTTGCCGCTCAGCAGGGCCAAGGAGGTCGCTATTGAGGAGCTAAAGGCGCGGAAGCAGGCCGCGAGCACGGTCGCTCTTGATCCCGTCCTTCCTTTACCTCCTCCATTTGATCCCAAGGCATCCGAACCCCAGCCGCCAGCTCTCCCCTCCTCACCGCAGGGCGCTGACACCGTCCGTTTTAGCGCGGTAACTGTGGATTCAGCGGCTTCTCCGGTTCCCGCCCAGCAGAGCACTACTCCCTCTCCAGCCTCAGTGCCGGATCCGTCGCTGAACAAGGGCGCGGATGCACTCAATGCGAAGTGAGCCAGCTTCGTTGAATTCTTTACTTAAAATGACATCGTCTGTTCATAAATCCCAGGAACCCCTCGCTGCGGAAAGCGGCGTGTCCGCGGAGCGCGCCAAGATCGATTCTGCGGCTTCGCGTCCTGTCATGGCCTTCTTCGCTACGGCAGTCGCTTGGCTGATTGTTGCAACCGTTCTTGGTTTCATCGCCTCCGTTAAGCTAGTCAGGCCAACATTCCTCGCGGATCTCTCTTTTTTCACCTACGGCCGAATTGTTCCGGCTTTCCACGCAAGCCTAGTTTACGGCTGGGCGAGTCTCGCCGGGATGGGGGTCGGTGTCTGGCTCATGTCCCGTCTGTGTCGGGTTCAAGTGCGGTATCCGGGGAGTCTCGTGTTTGGTATCTGCATATGGAACTTTGGCCTCCTTCTGGGAGTCATCTCAATCCTCGCCGGTAAGTCCACAGGCATCGAAGGCATGGAGATTCCGCGCGGCATCGCTGCGATCATGCTTCTGGGATACGTTCTTATCGGGATTTGGCCGGGTTTGCTCTACCGCGCGAGGAGAGATGTGCCGGCGTATATCTCCGTATGGTATCTCGCAGCGGCATTCTTTTGGTTCCCTCTGCTGTTCGGTTTTTCGTATTTCTTCGTCTCGAT
>CAMARB010000074.1 GCA_945860355.1 Chthoniobacter flavus
TGGGCAAACTGGTGGTTGAAACCGACATGCACGGTTCGGTGGTCGCGCGCGGGGTCAATGGCCAGTTCACGGGGAAAATAGGCGCGGTTGAGATCGGCCGGGCTTTGATCGGCGCCACGGATCCCCTCAGCTCGAAACTCGGCCGGATCAGGGCCGACGGCGATATTGGCTCGGTGCGGGTCGGGTTTCTGCCCGGCCCGGAGGCTCACGGCGTTTTCGGCGGAGCCGCGGCCGCCTCCGGATCCATCGAAACCCTCAAAAACCTCGGCAGCGTGACGGTGACGGGTGGTGTGACCGGCGGGGCTGGAGCGGGCAGCGGGCTCATCAAGGCACTGGGGGGTGCCGGAAAAATCAGAATCACTGGGGATCTTGTCGGCGGGGCCGGGAATCAATCGGGGTTCATTTCCGTCGGGAAACAGCTGGGCACAGTGGAGATTTTGAGAAGTGTGCAGGGCGGAACCGGGGTCGATTCCGGCGGGGTCCGCGCGGAGGTGATTCAAAGCGCATCCATCGGCGCGTCCAATTCGGGTGGGCTTCTTGGCGGCGCCGGTGTCGGCAGCGGCCTGCTCAAAACAACGGGGAACATCGGCTCAATCCAGATCGGCGGCAGCGTGGTGGGGGGCGCGGCGGGTTCGGGCGGTATTTCGGCCGGAGGCAACGTCCAGTCGCTGTTGATTCGCGGGGATCTCCAAGGCGGGGCGGGCGACGTCAGCGGTTTTGTTCAGGTGCTGGGCGAGCTTTCCAAGCTCGATATCCGGGGCGATTTGGTGGGGGCCGCCGGTTTGGCCTCTGGCAGCGTCGCCGCCGGGGAGGATCTTGGCTCGGCCTTGGTGGGCGGCGCGCTCAAGGGCGGCGCGGGAGCCAACAGCGGATCCATTTTTTCCGGCGTTGATGCCTCGGCCAACGGCCGGCTCGGTTCGGTGAAGATCGGCAAAGGATTGAGCGGCGCCGGGGGTAACCAATCCGGTTCCATCGTGGCGGGCGGGGATGTGGGCTCCGCTTGGATTGGCGCCTCGGGTGGCCAGCCGGCGATGCAAGGGGGCGCAGGGGATTACAGCGGAGCCTTTCACGGCGCGGGCAAGGTGGGCAAACTCCAGGTGATGGGCGAGATGGTCGGGGGCGCAGGCAAAGCGTCGGCTGCGGTTCATGCCGGGTTGCGTCTGGAAACCCTGGAGGTGTCCGGGTCCGTTCGCAGCGGAAGCAGCGTGGACCAGGGCGGGGCGGCGGGCAGTCTCCGCGTGGCGCAGAATGTCACCGGCGGTTCGGGGGCGGGGTCCGGTGAAATCGAGGTGGACGGCAATCTCGGTTCGCTTTTTGTCGGGGGGAATCTGAGCCGGAGCGCCGTCCGCGTGGGCCAGGCCCTCGGGACTTTGACGGTGAACGGCAGCCTGGACTCCGCCACGGTTTCCGCCGTGGGTCAGTTGGTCAAGAGCGCCGGCAAAGACCTGGCTCTGGCGAGTATTGTGGTCAAAGGCGCCGTGAGCGGTTCCCGGATTTTGGCGGGCTACGATCTTGACGGAAAGGGCGTGAATCCCGACGCCCAGATCGGCTTGGTGCAAGTCGGCGGAAACTGGAGTGCGAGTGATTTGGTGGCGGGTGTTACGGCCCCGACCGGCACGGGTTTTGGCGAAGCCGGCAACGCGGCGATTTCCGGCGATGATCGCCCCGGGATTGTCTCGCAGATTGGGAGTGTGACCATCGGCGGAACGGCGACGGGCACGGCGGACATGACGACCGACCACTTTGGGTTTGTGGCCCAGCGGATTCTGTCCTTCAAGGTGGGCGCGCAATCGCTGGCGCTGAAGACCGGGGTGAACGGTGAAGTGTTTTCTCTCGGCTCCACCAACGACGTGAGAGTGCGCGAGGTCGCCGTTTAGGAGGGCGCGTTGCGGATCGGGCGGATCGGGCGGATCGGTCCCATCGCGCGAGGCCCTTCCCGCAGGTTCCTTCTGTTCATCCGCGTCGGGTTCTTTTATGAGACCCTCCCATGACCAAACCTGAGATTCTCAGCCGCCTGCTTTCCCCGGGGATCATTGCAATCCTGCGCGCGGACTCCTCGGAACATCTGCTGGCAGCGGCGGAAGCGCTCCTGCTGGGCGGAGTCACCGCCATGGAGGTGACCATGACCACCCCGGGCGCCCTGGAGACCATCGGCGAAGTCAACCGCCGCTTCGGCCATCAAATCCTGATGGGCGTCGGCTCGGTGCTCGACCCGGAGACGGCGCGCCTCGCCATTTTGGCTGGAGCGCAGTTTGTGGTCACCCCCGTGGTGCGCCCCGAGGTCATCCGCGTCTGCAACCGCTACAGCAAACCCATTGCCTGCGGAGCTCTCACCCCCACCGAAGCCCTGCTCGCGCATGATTCCGGCGCGGATTTTGTGAAGATCTTTCCCGCCGACCAATTCGGGCCGACTTACATCCGCAACATTCTCGCGCCGCTGCCGATGCTGCAGGTGGTGCCCACGGGCGGTGTGACCCCCGAGAACGCGGGCGATTTTCTGTCGGCCGGTTCGGTGGCGCTGGGGGTGGGATCGAGCCTGGTCTCCAAGAGTGTCTTGGAGAAAGGCGACTGGGCCGAGTTAACCCGCCGGGCGCAACGGTTTGTTCACGCGGTCGAGACGGCCCGGGCGCCGGTTGGTTCCTGAGGCGGAACCTTTTTTTGACAGGCGACCGCCGTTTGTCCGCCTTCGCAGCCCGGGAATTGCTCATTCCAACGCACCCATGCCTAACGACCGAGATCTTCGCGCCGACATCCTCCAACTCCTCCAGAAGCCCGGTTACCGTCCCATGGACAAGGTGGAGCTTTCCAAGGCGCTCCGGTTTCCAAGCCAGCAACGCTCGGAACTGCGCGGCCTGCTCAAGGCCATGGAGAAAGAGGGCGTCATCGCCCGGATCCGCAAGGATCGCTACGTGCTGCCCCAGGAGGCCGATCTCGTCACGGGGATCATGCAGTTTCATCACGGAGGCAACGCCCATTTGCTGAGCCAAACCCCCGGGGTGTCGGATCTATTCATCTCCCAAGCCAACGCCGCCACCGCCATGCACGGCGACAAAGTGGTGGTGCGGCTCATGCACGAGGGCGTGCGCCAGCGCGCCACCGGATCGGCCATCGAGGGGCGCGTGATCCGGATTTTGGAGCGAGCCAACACCACCGTGGTGGGCACGCTGCAGGCGACCAAAAAGTTCTTTTATGTCATCCCCGATGACGCCCGGTTTCCTCACGACGTGTACGTGAATCCCGCCGAGACCCGGCTTCCACGGCCGCCCGCGGTGGGTGAAAAGGTGGTGGTCCGGCTCGATCCCTGGGAGAGCCGCCACGTGAATCCCGAGGGCGAAATCATCGAGAGCCTCGGCCTGGCCAGTGACCCGGGAGTGGACATGCTTTCCATCCTCAGGAAATACCATCTGGCCGAGGAGTTCCCCGAGGATGTGCTGCGCGAGGCGCAGGGGATTGCGGAGGAGGTCGATCCCCGGGAGGCCGCCAACCGGGAGGATCTGCGGAGCCAGTTCATCCTCACCATCGACCCGGATGACGCCAAAGATTTCGACGACGCCATTCACGTGGAGCGGACGGCGCGCGGCTGGAAGCTCGGTGTGCACATTGCCGATGTGTCGCATTACGTGCGGCCCGGGGGCGCGCTGGACCGGGAGGCGCGCGCCCGGGGTAACTCCACATACCTTGCGGACCGTGTCGTGCCGATGTTGCCCGAGCGTTTGAGCAACGGGGTGTGCAGCCTCAAGCCGCGGGTGGATCGGCTGACGACCTCGGCGTTCCTGGAGTTCGACGACCAGGGCAACGTGCGTTCGGCGCGTTTCGCCAGGACGGTGATCCACAGCGCCGCCAGGCTCACCTACCGGCAGGCCTACGCGATTTTGCAGGGGCAGCCCGTGCCGCCCACTCCCAACTACGAGCGGGGCGGCAAGGTGCATCTGAGCTCCAAGCCGGTTCCCCTGGATGTCACCCCCCAACTCCGGGAGCGCGTCTGCGCGGCTTGGGAGCTGGCCTCGTTGCTTCGCAAAAAACGGTTTGACGAGGGGTCGCTCGATCTCGATTTCCCCGAGGTCAAAGTCTGGCTCGACGAGGAGGGTCGTGCGGTCCGCCTGGAGAAGGTCGAGAACGACATCTCCCACCAGCTCATCGAGGAATGCATGCTGGCGGCCAACGAGGCGGTGGCCAAGGAGATCAAACGGTTGCGGGTTCCCTCGATCTATCGCGTCCACGAAAACCCGGAAATGGATCGGCTGGAGGAGTTCCGCGCGTTTGCCGCAGGTTACGGGGTGCGGGTGGGGGATCTCTCGCAACGGGGCGAAGTGCAGAAGTTGCTCGTGTCGCTGCGGGGGCAACCGGAGGAATACGCATTGAAGATCGCGTTCCTGAAGAGCCTCAAACGGGCGGTTTACGACGTGTCCCCCCTGGGCCACTACGGCCTGGCCAAGGTCAATTACACCCATTTCACCAGCCCGATCCGGCGTTACGCCGACCTGCTCGTGCACCGGGTGCTGGCCGGGGAAAAGGCGCCGGTCAAACATTTCTCGGACGTGGCCGAGCACATTTCCGCCACCGAACGGGTTTCGGCCGATGCGGAGAAAGATTCCACGCTTCTCAAGAAGATGGAGTTTTTCCAGAGACAGCTCGCCGCCAAGGCCCCGGAGCGGTTCCGCGCCCTGGTTGTCGATGTGCGCAGCTACGGGTTGTTCGTGGAACTGCCCGACGTGCTTGTCAGCGGGCTCGTCCACGTAAGCGCGTTGCCGGAGGATTTCTACGCGTTTGACCCCGTCCGCCTGTGCTTCCACGGGCGCCGCACCCAACGCCGGTTCCAGTTGGGGGACGAACTGGAGGTGCTGGTTTGCCGGGTGGACGTGTACAAACGGCAAATCGATTTCCTGCTCGCCAATCCGGAACCCGCTCCTCGTCCCGCCGGGGGCGGCGTGAGGAAAACGGGGGCCGGGCAGAAACCCGCGAGTGGGCGGAAACCCGCCAGCAAGCAGAAACCCGCCAGTAGGCGGGGCGGGGGTGCCGGGCGTCCGGGCGGTCCGGAAAAGCCAAAGCGGGGAAACCGGAAAGGGCGTTGATGCGCTGGCAGTTTTTAGCGATTGGCAAACCCAAGCTGGCTTTTGCCGCGGCGGGCATGGCCGAGTACGTCGCGCGGATCCAGCCGTTCGCGTCGTTCAAACTCGATTTCCTCAAATCGGGCAGCCGCGAGAGCGAGAGCGCGGCGCTTCGGGACCGGAGTGCGGGGCTGTGGCGGGTGGTGCTGGATGAGCGGGGCGAACATCTCAGCAGCCGGGCGTTGGCGACCCGCCTCAATCAATGGGAGCAACGCAGTCTCAAGGGGGTTGCGGTCCTGCTGGGAGGCGCGGACGGGCACACCGAGGAGTTGCGGGCTTCGGCGGACTGGGTGTGGTCGCTCAGCCAGCTGACCTTGCAGCACGAGTTGGCCACGGTGGTTGCGCTCGAACAGATCTACCGGGCGTACACCCTCAAGGCGGGGCTGCCTTACCACCGCGATTAAGCGGGCGCGGCAGCGGGGCGTGAGTCGGCCGGGGAGCCGGATGCGCGGATGGGGATCGTTTCCCATGTCCCCAAGTGCCGTTGTGTCGGCGTCAAATCAAAAAACCAATTTACGGCCCAAACCCGTTGTGTCATACACACCGCCTCTTTTGCCACGTCTCCCCTTTTCTTTTTCACACGGGTTCCATGGATAACGTCATCGCCAGTCGCGAGCTTCAGGTTGAGCGCAAGAACATCCTCGTCGAGCTCGGGCAGAACGGGCGCGGCCAGTTCCTGCGGATCACCGAGGAAGCCCACGGCCGTCGCAACACGGTGATCGTGCCTTCGACGGGTCTGGAGGAGTTCAACGCGGTGATCGACGAGATGCGCGCCGCAGCTCAGGGCGTGGTGCCCGCGTAGAGACACCGCTCGAAGCCGAGGGAGGAACGCGGCTCCGAGGGCTGCGATTGTTCCTCCCGTTTTTTGCCTTTTTCAGTGCCCGCTTTTTAAAAACTCAATGCCTACCAAAACCATCAAACCCTCAGCCGCGCGCAAGCCGGCCGCAAAAGCAAAGCCCGTCGCGAAGAACGGCGCCAAGTCCTCCGGGAAATCGACCAAATACGTCTACACCTGGGGCAACAACAAGGCCGACGGGGACGGCTCGATGAAAGCGCTGCTGGGCGGCAAAGGCGCCAACCTCGCGGAGATGACCCGCATCGGGTTGCCCGTGCCTCCCGGGTTCACCATCACCACCGACGTCTGCACCTATTACTACGCCAACAAGCGCACCTACCCGGCGGCGCTTCAGTCCCAGGTGGAATCCGGCGTCTCCAACATGGAGAAGATCATGGGCACCAAGTTCGGTGACACCCAGAAGATGCCCCTCCTCCTCGCCGTGCGTTCCGGCGCCCGCGACTCGATGCCGGGCATGATGGACACGATTCTCAACCTCGGGCTCAACGACGACACCGTGCTGGCCGTGGTCAAGGCGACCGGCAACGAGCGGTTCGCCTGGGACTGCTACCGCCGGTTCATCCAGATGTACGGCGACGTGGTCATGGGCGTCCAGAAACGCGCCGGCGAAGACCACGACCCCTTTGAGAGTGTCATCGAACACCTCAAAGACGAGCGCCACGGCAACCACAACATCGACGACACCGCGCTCACGGTCGACGATTACAAGGAGCTCGTTCTCCGCTTCAAAGCCCTCGTCAAGGAGCGCACCGGCAAAGCTTTCCCCAACAACCCTTGGGACCAGCTCAAAGGCGCCGTCGGCGCTGTGTTCGGTTCCTGGATGAACGATCGCGCGATCGTTTACCGCCGCAAATACGGG
Source organism: Chthoniobacter flavus (assembly GCA_945860355.1). Lineage (GTDB taxonomy): Bacteria > Verrucomicrobiota > Verrucomicrobiia > Chthoniobacterales > Chthoniobacteraceae > CAIURC01. The sequence continues at coordinate 6,824 of CAMARB010000074.1, forward strand.
ATCCCGGCCGAATGGGGCACCGCGGTGAACGTGCAGGCCATGGTGTTTGGCAACACGGGTGAAAACTCGGGCTCAGGCGTGGCGTTCACCCGCGACCCGGCCACCGGCGAGAAAGTGTTCTACGGGGAGTTCCTCATCAACGCCCAGGGTGAAGACGTGGTGGCGGGGGTCCGCACCCCGGAACCCGTGGCGGAGCTCAAGAAGCAGCTGCCCAAGGCGTATGCCGAGCTGGAGATCGTCCGCAAACGCCTCGAGTCCCACTTCAAGGACGTGCAGGATTTCGAGTTCACCGTTCAGGACGGCAAACTCTTCATGCTCCAGACCCGCAACGGAAAGCGCACCGGCGTGGCCGCCGTGCGGTTCGCGGTGGAAATGGAGAAGGAAAAACTCATCGACTGGGAAACGGCCGTGACCCGCGTTCCGGCCGACCAGCTCGACCAGGTGCTGGCGCCGATTTTCGATCACGCCGCCATCAAGTCCGCCAAGGAAATCGCCAAGGGATTGCCAGCCGGCCCCGGCGCGGCTTCGGGCAAGGTGTATTTCAACGCCGATCGCGCGGCCTACGCGGCGTCCAAGGGCGAGAAAGTGCTCCTGGTGCGCAACGAAACGTCGCCTGAAGATCTGCGCGGCATGATCGCCGCCGAGGGCATTCTCACCGCCAAAGGCGGCGTGAGCTCGCACGCGGCGCTGGTTGCCCGGCAGATGGGCAAGGTGTGCATCTGCGGCGCGGCCGCTCTCCACATCGACTACAAGAGCAAGGAGCTTACCGTGGCGGGGATGACGTTCAAGGAAGGGGATTACCTCTCCATCGACGGCACCAGCGGCACGGTTTACGCCGGGGAAGTGCCCACGGCGCCCTCGGAGATCATCCAAGGCCTGCTGCACGGCAACAAATCCGCGCAGAAGAGCCGCACGTACCAGAACTTCGTGAAGCTCATGAACTGGTGCTCGAAGGTGACCCGCCTGCAGGTGCGCACCAACGCCGACAACCCCGAGCAAACGGCCAACGCCGTCAACTTCGGGGCCACCGGCATCGGCCTCTGCCGCACCGAGCACATGTTCTTCGAAGGCGACCGCATCGACGCCATGCGCGAGATGATCATCGCCGAGAACACCGACGACCGGAAGAACGCGCTCGCCAAGCTCCTGCCGTATCAGCGCCAGGACTTCATCGGCATGTTCAAGGAGCTCAAGGGCATGCCCGCCACCATCCGGCTGCTGGATCCGCCGCTCCATGAGTTCCTGCCGCACGATCACGCCGCTCAGAACGAGCTGGCGCAGAAGCTCAACATCAGCCCCGACAAAATCAGCCAGCGTGTGAAGGAACTCCACGAGTTCAACCCCATGCTCGGCCATCGCGGCTGCCGACTCGGGATTTCCTTCCCGGAAATCACTGAGATGCAGGCGCGCGCCATCTTCGAGGCCGCCGCCGAGGTGCAGAAAAAAGGCATCAAGGTCAAACCCGAGGTGATGATCCCGCTGGTGGGCTTCGACAAGGAGCTCCAGCTCCAGCTTGACATCGTGCATCGCGTGGCCGCCGAGGTGCAGAAGGAGAAGAAGGTGAAGCTGAGCTACCTGGTGGGCACGATGATTGAGGTGCCCCGGGGCGCCCTCACCGCCGACTCCATCGCCAAGGACGCCCAGTTCTTCAGCTTCGGCACCAACGACCTGACCCAGACGACTCTCGGCATGAGCCGCGACGACTCGGGCAGCTTCCTGCCGCACTACGCGGAGATGGAGATCGTGAAGAAGAACCCCTTCGCGACCATCGACCAGAGCGGCGTGGGCCAGCTCATGGAGATTGCCGTGGTCAAGGGCCGCGCCACCCGCCCCGACATCAAGCTGGGCATCTGCGGCGAACACGGCGGCGATCCCGATTCCGTGAAGTACTGCCACAAGCTGGGCCTCACCTACGTCTCCTGCAGCCCCTTCCGCGTCCCCGTGGCGCGTCTGGCGGCCGCTCAGGCGGCGATCGAGGAAAAACGCGCAGGGCAGAAAGTCCTGGCTGCGGCCGTTAAAAAAGGCGCTTCGAAGAAGCCGTCCGTGAAGGCGAAGCGCAAGTAAGGCGCAGCCTCCAACGTCTCATTAAAAAAGCCGCTCCGGTTGATCCGGGGCGGCTTTTTCTTTTCCGTCGCGTTGAAAACCAAAGGCTGAACTCGGGCCCGGCTCAGGGTTTTCCGGCTTCGTAATGGGCCTTGATCTCGCCCGCGTCCAAGGCCCGGGAGAGGATGGCGAGTTCGTCGATGCGGCCGACGAAGTTGCGTGTCTTCAAGTTCTCGGGCTGGTTGCGGATCCAGCCGTGTTCGGGGAGGTCTTCGCGTGCGCCCCAGTTGCCGAACTCCATTTCTCCGAGCAATGCCGGGAGATTTTTCGGGAAACTTGCCTGGCCCATGACTTGGCCGTCCCTGTAATGCACCGCCGTTCCCGTCGGGCTGTGGTAGGTGGTGGCCAGATGCTGCCAAACGCCGTAGTCCGCGCTGGACATCGCCGGAGATGCGAACGGCGCGACGCCTTTGGCGCCGTGGTTCGGCGGCGTGCCGTAGATCCAGAGCCGGAGTCGGCCGCTTCGCTCGATGTTCCATTGGAAAGAGCCTGTTTGATACCGGGTGGGCATCAGCAGGGAGTTGTATGCATTGGGCAGACTGTCCACCCGCGCCCAAACCATGAGAGTCAAAGATTCAAAACGCCCCGGCACGTTCAGCCGCAGCCGGTCTCCCAAACTCTTGAACTCCAACGCCGGTTTCCCAGGCCAGCGCCCCGTGCACCATGCCGCTCCCACAACCGCTCCCTCGGACTCCGGGGCGGCGTTCAGAGCCTCGTTTTTGAGCGGCGCGTTCCAAGCGGGTTTGTCCCCGAACCCCAAAAAAAGCGCTGTGGCGGGATCCTTTGCCAGCCGCGCCGCGTGGGATCTCCAAGCTTCCAGGCGGGCTTGTGACTCCAGGGCGTGTTTTCGGCCCAGATCTTCTCCTCGCGGGAAGAGGCCGGGGTTGATTGGAATGTTCTGCACCCCGACGGCGGGCTCAACCCGGATGGCATGGCCCGTGGCAAGGCGCTGGACGGGCGCGCTCTGACCGCGTCGGGAGAGTTCCACAAGCCCCTCGAACACGTGCACCTCCTGCGATTGAGGCCCCTGCACATGCAGTCCGAAGGCGGTGCCCAGATCCACCACGTCCAGCTGCGGGGTCTGCACCTTGAACCCCCGGGCTTGAGTAGGCACGTAGGCGGAGAGTTTGCCGCTTTGGCAGAACACCTCGGTTTGCGAATTGATCCTCAATTCGGCGGGCCCCTCCAGGAGGAGCCGAGCGCCGCTCAGAAACTCCAGCTGCACGGTGCCCGCGTTGATCCTTAGCCAGCCGGCCGGCAGGAGCGTGCCCACGGAGCGGGCATCCTGCGGGTCCTTCCATTCCACATCGGCGGCCTCCTTGAACAGCGCGTATCCGACGACTTTGGGAGGCACCTCGGGCGATGACGCCCCCTCCGCTTTTGTCATGGCCAATTCTTTGGAAAACCGCGCAATCCGGGGCTGAATCCAAACGCCGCCTAAAACAAGCACGGCCGCCGCCGCAGCCCCCGCCACCCTTCGCGTCCAGGGCCCGAAAACCACGGTCCGCGGGTTGGGCTCGGTCGGCAGGACTTTCAGGCTTTCGCGCCCCCAATGTTCGCTGCCCCACTCGTGGTAGAGGGTGTCCCAGCCCGAGCGCTCCCAGAAAAGTTTCCGCGCCGACGGATACTGGAGCAGCAGGGTCTCGAGTTCCGCCTTTTCGGTCGGCTCCAGCTGCCTGTCGAAATAGCGGTCGAGCAACAACTCGAGATGTTTTTCGTCCATGACAGGTGAAAAAGTCAGCGGTTACCCGAGGTGATTTGGCGTTCGACGCACGTGCGGAGCAGCGCCCGGGCGCGGCTCAGCGTGACGTTCACCGCGCTGACGCTCCACCCCATGATCGACGCGATTTGAGGGGGCGTGTGCTCCTGCTGATACCGTAGTTCCACGGTGCGCCGGGCTTGGGGTGCGAGTTTTTTGATGCACCCCGCCAGATGCTCCATGCGCTCCTCGTTCGGGGGGCTCTCCGGCTCCGTCGCGCACAGCGACTGGATGACTTCCTCCGAAAATGCGTCGTTGAGCGGATTTTTGCGGAGCGACTCGAGCACTTTGAACCGGGCAATGGTGAACGCCCAGGCACGGAAGCTCGAGCCTTCCCTGAATGTCCCGGCTTTTGCCGTGATTGTGAGAAAAGTCTCCTGCACCAGGTCGTCCACCCGGTGGGGATCCCGGATCAACGCGCGAACAACTCCGCGCAGCGGCACGAGGTTCTGCACAAAGAGCTGCTGCACCATCGCGAGCTGCTCCGGGGCAACAGGCCCCGCGGCGGAGGCCGGCGCCGGCTGGAAATCGGGGGTGGATTCGGGGGGCATACTCATGAATGCGCGACGAACCGGGGTACATAGCAAACATTCTCTCCAAATCGCCAGCGCACGGTTGGCCCGGGAAAAGGAGCATCGGGAAGGAGCGTGGATCGTCGCTGATCTCTCAGCGGCTCCGGCCGACCTTGCCGAGGCGGGATTATCCCTGCGTTTGTTCCTGCGCCTCAGCGGGTTCCGCGTCGGGCAGGTTGAATTTCGCGGTGAGCGCCTGCTGGAACGCGTTGAGTTCCAGAACCATGGTGGGTCCCCGTTGCAGCACCGTTTGAGCCAGTTTGGTCAGATGCGCCGGGTTGCGCTGGCCGAGTTCCGAGAGCGCCATGATGACCGCCAGAGTGTTGTTGATATGGTGCCTGAGGTCCCGGAATTTGTCGTTGAGTTGCGAGAACTCTTCCTGGGTCATCTGGAAAGGCATGTCGGGCATCTGGAATTACCTCTGGTGAGGGCGGGGAGCTTCTGCTTTGTTCTCCCGTTCGATTCGAAGGGAAAAATGCCTGCGCAAACTATCAAGATCATCGGTGCGCGCCAGCACAATCTCCGGAACCTCACCCTCGAGATTCCGAGGGAAAAACTGGTGGTCATCACCGGGATGAGCGGGTCCGGCAAATCCTCGCTCGCCTTTGACACGCTCTACGCCGAGGGGCAGCGGCGCTACGTGGAAAGTTTGTCGGCTTACGCCCGGCAGTTCCTCGATCCGATGCAGAAGCCGGAGGTGGATTTCATCGAGGGGTTGTCCCCCGCCATCGCCATCGAACAGCGCTCCTCCGGCGGCAACCAGCGATCCACCATCGCCACCACCACCGAGATCTACGATTATCTGCGCCTGCTCTACGCCTCCGTCGGCCAGCCCCATGACCCCGCCACCGGCGCCTCCGTCTTCAAACTCAGCGCCCAGGAAATCGTGGACCAAATCCTGGTCTTCCCGGCCGAGTCCCGCATCGTGGTGCTCGCCCCGGTGATCCAGAAGGAAGTGGGCGAATTCCGGGATGTGCTCGAGAAACTCAAACGCGAGGGGTTCGTTCGGGCCAGGGTGGACGGCCAGATCCTCGATCTGGGCAGCCCGCAGCCCGTCAAACTCAGCAAAGCCTCCGCCCACGTGATCGAGGCCGTCGTGGACCGGCTGGTGATCCGGGACGGGGTGCGCGCCCGGTTGGCCGATTCCGTGGACACGGCCCTCAAATGGGGCGGAACGGAGCTCAAAGTCTTGTTGCGCGTTGGAACCGGCGAACCGGAGCAGTGGGAGGAACACAGTTTTTCCACCGCCTACAGCAACCCCGCCACGGGCTACCGGTTGCCTCAGCTCACCCCAAAGCATTTCTCCTTTAACAGCCACCTGGGGGCTTGCCCGGAATGCCACGGGCTGGGCACCGAGCAGGTGTGCGATCCCGAACTCATCGTCCCCGACCCGGAGAAGAGCCTGCAGGAAGGGGCGGTGGCGCCCTGGGCCAAAGCCAATCCCCGGATGCAGAAGTATTACGCGGGGGCGTTGAAAGCTTTGGCGGACGCTTACGGGGTCTCGTTGGAGACTCCCTACGGCGAGTTGCCCGCGGAGTTTCAAAAGGCGCTGATGGAAGGCACCGGGGAACGGACCGTGGCTCTGGGCTTCTCCGACCAAGGCAAACCGACAAAAATCGAGAAGCCTTTTGACGGGGTCGTCCATCAGCTGGAGCACCTCTACGAAACCACCGAGAGCGAGTTCTCCCGGCAGCGGATCCGCCAATACATGAGCCGCCGCACCTGCCGCGCCTGCCAGGGGGCCAGGCTGCAGCCGGGAATCCTCGCCGTCACCGTCGCCGCCATCCGCCCCGAGCCGGCGCCCGCCGACTCTCTCAACATCCATGAGTTCTGCCGCATGACCGTGGCCGACGCCCAGGCGTTCACGCAAAACTTGCGGTTGACGGCCCAGCAGCGGCTCATCACCACTGAGGTGCTGCGCGAGGTCTCCAACCGGCTCAGTTTTCTCGTCGAAGTCGGCCTCGGTTACCTGAGTTTGGACCGCGAAAGCGGCACGCTCTCCGGCGGCGAAGCCCAGCGGATCCGCCTGGCCACGCAGATCGGCTCGGGTTTGGCGGGTTGCCTCTACGTTCTCGACGAGCCCAGCATCGGGCTCCATCAACGCGACAACGATCGCCTCATCGCCACCCTGCGTCGGCTTCGTGATCTGGGCAACTCGGTCATCGTCGTCGAGCACGACGAGGACACCATCCGGGCGGCCGATTACATTCTGGATCTCGGGCCCGGGGCCGGAGTGCGCGGGGGCCAGATTGTGGCGCAGGGCACCTTGGAAGAAGTGTTGGGCGTGGAGAAATCCCTCACCGCGCAGTACCTCAGCGGGCGCGCCAAGATCCCCGTTCCCAAGCACCGGCATCAACCCCAGTTCGTGGCGCCTGAAAACGAGCCGGCGCGCGGGACCCCCAAGCGCGGGGTGCGGGCCGAGTCGGGTGAAACGGCGCGGCCGGGTTGGCTGCGGGTGTTGGGGGCGCGCGAGAACAACCTCCAGAATCTCACCGCCGAGTTTCCCCTGGGCTGTTTGACTTGTGTCACGGGGGTTTCCGGAAGCGGCAAGTCCACGCTCGTCGACGACATCCTGCGGCGCGCCCTCTTTCGGCATTTTTACCGGTCCAAGGACCGCCCCGGACAACACGACCGGATTCTCGGGCTCGACCAGATCGACAAGGCCATCGTGATCGACCAGACGCCGATCGGGCGCACGCCGCGCTCCAATCCCGTGACTTACACCGGCGCGTTTGGGGCGATCCGGGATTTGTTTGCGGGGCTGCCGTCCTCCCGGATTCGCGGATACGAGGCGGGCCGTTTTAGTTTCAACGTCAAAGGCGGGCGCTGCGAGGCCTGCGAGGGCGACGGGATGAAGCGCATCGAGATGCATTTTCTGGCCGACGTGTATGTGACCTGCGAGGTGTGCCGGGGTCGGCGTTACAACCGCGAGACGCTGGAGGTGACTTACAAGGGCAAGAATATCGCCGATGTGCTCGAGATGACCGTGGACGAAGCCGCCCGATTTTTCCGGAACGTCCCGCAAATCTCCGATCGGCTGCTGGCGCTGGAGGATGTGGGTTTGGGTTACGTCTGCCTGGGGCAGTCCGGCACGACCCTCTCCGGGGGCGAGGCGCAACGGATCAAACTGGCGGCCGAGCTGGCCAAAAAAGCGACGGGCCGCACCGTGTATATCCTCGACGAACCCACCACCGGGCTGCACCACGCCGACATCCACAAGCTCCTGGAGGTGCTTCAAAAGCTGCGCGACGCGGGCAACACGCTGGTCATCATCGAACACAACCTGGAGGTGATTAAATGCGCCGACTGGGTGATCGACCTCGGCCCGGAGGGTGGCGCCGGCGGCGGGCGAATCGTCGCGCAGGGAACCCCGGAGACCCTTGCCCAATGCGACCAAAGCTACACGGGCAAATATCTGCGCCGCATGTTATGAGGGACTTTTTTTACCCATGAGTTTTCGCCGTGAGTTGGTTCCGCAAATCGCCTCGCCAGCGCCGGTCTCCCGGTTTGCCCGGCGCGGCGCCGCTTTGGTTTTTGCGTCGATACTGGGGAGCGAGGCTCTGGCGGGGACTGAAACGGGTTTGTTGCAGCAGGCTCAAAAGGCCCTCCAGGAAGGCATCGCCCCGGTGGCGATCGCCCAGGTCCGGCATTTCCTCGCTCGTCCCGGCCTCACGGCGGAGGAAGACCGCGACGGGCGGCTTCTGCTGGGTGAAGCGCTGCTGGGCGCCGGGAGCTACGATCAGGGGCTTGAGGCGGTGCAACCCCTGGCGCAAGAGGGGCATCGCGCAGCTTTGCTTTTGAAGGCGGATTTGTTGGCCGGCGCGGCGCGTTGGCCTGAAGCGCTCCCGATCTATCAGGCGGAGGCGGCGCGGCCGGACGCGGCAGCGGCGGCTCGCTTGGGAGAGGTGGAGGCTCTCAAGGCCACCGGCGATCTCGACAAGGCGGTGGCTGTTTTGGAGGCGGTGGTTCGAGAAACCGCCCCCTCTGCGGCCGTTCAATTGCGCTTGGCCGGGTTCTATGCCCAGCAGCGGCGGATCCGCGAAGCCCGCGGGGTGTTGGCCCGGCTCGGTGCCCTCAGCCCGGGGGATCAGCATTGGAAGCGTTTCATCGAAGGGCGTCTTTTCCTGCTCGAAGACCAGCCCGAGCCGGCTCTCCTGAGTTTCGCCAGAATCCTCGAGGATGCCGGGAAGATCTCCGAGGCCCTGCTCGTGGCGGCGACGTTTGGGATGACGGAGGCGCGGACGATCACCGAGGGCTTGGACGCCGCGGATGCGGTCCTTGAGGGATTCATCGCCCGGTATCCTCAGAGCCGGTATCTGGCCGAGGTTTTCCGCCGTTTGGATGACATCTACGCGAGGGAGGAGAATCCCTCCGAAGGCGAGTTGAAGGCTTGGACGCAGAAAGCGCCGCCGCGGCGTGCCGCCCTGGCGCGGGTCTCGCTCGCCAAATTACAGATCCGGGCCCGCAAACTGGAGAAGGCGCGGGGAACCCTCGACGAGTTTGTCAAAGCCTACCCGAACCATCGTCTCCTGGGCCGGGTCCAAGGGATGCGGGCCGGGCTTTTTCTGCGGGACCGCAATTTTGCCGGGGCAATCGCCGCGTTGGAAGCCGCTCAACGGCAGGCCACGAATGAGGATGCCCGCGCTGAAATCGAGTTGGAGGCGGGGTTGGTGCATTACCGGGCCGGGGAATACCTTCTGGCGGCCAATCTTTTTGACAGTGTGGCCGAGAAACTGGCCAAACGCGAACGGCTCGACCCGGGGACGCGCCGGGAAAGCCGGGCCATGGAAATTGTGAGGCTGGCCCTGTACAACGGGGCGTTGGGGGCGCTCAACCAGCAGAATTCCGCGCGCTTCGAGGAGCGCAGCCGGGAGCTGAGCCGGTTGTTTCCCGAGAGCGGCCTGCGCAGCGACCTCATTCTCGAGCAGGGGCTCATTCAGGCGCGGGGAGGCAAACCGCAGGCCGTCCGTTCTTTGGAGGATTTCATCCGCAAGTTTCCAGGCCATCCCCGTCTGCCGGAGGCGCGCTTGGCCTTGGCCGAACTCGCTTTTATTGGGGGGCAATGGGAACTGGCGGAGGACTATCGGCGGGTGGCCAACCCCGGCGCCGACACCCCGGAACTCAGCGATCAATCCGCCTATCTCAGCCTTTTCCTGGCCGACGCCCAGAAACCCGCAAAGGACGAGGAGGTGATCGCGATGGCGCTCCAATTCCTCCGGGACCGGCCGAGCTCAAAACGGGCGCCCGAGGTGCGGATGAAGCTCGGGGAGGTGTATTTCCGCCGGGAAAACTTCGCCGATGCCGAGACCCAGTTCGACACCGTGGCGAAGATTCCCTCCGAGAGCCGGTACGCGGAAACCGCCCTGTTCCTGGCCGGTCAATCGGCCATGCGCACCATCAACCCGGGCTCCGTGACCCGGGCATTGAAATATTTTGAGCAGGTGGTCGATCGCAACGGCCCCTTGAAGCTTTACGCCCGCCAGCAGCAGGCCCTCATCCAGGGCCGCTCGGGCAAGGAGGATGAGGCGGTGAAAATCTACGAGAACATCCTCGCCTCGCAGCCCCCGCCGGATTCCGAGCTGCGGTATGCGGCGCTCTGCGGCAAAGGCGACAACCTGCTTGTGCTGGCGCAGAAAGACGAAAAAGCCCGGGCGGAGGCCGTCGCCAGTTTCGAGAAATTGGCGACCGAGCCGGAGGCGCCGGCCAGTTGGCGCAACCAGGCGCTGTTTAAAAAGGCTCAGGCCCTGGAACTTGCGGCCGACCGCGAGGGCGCCCTCCGGGCGTATTACGACGTCCTCCAGCTCACCCTCCAGGGGGACGAACGGGAGTATTTCTGGTTTACCAAGGCCGGGTTTGAAGCCGCCCGAATGCTCGAGTCCCAGGCCCATTGGAAGGCCGCGGTCGGGGTTTATGAAAAAATCGCCGCCGCCCAGGGACCCCGCGCCCAGGAGGCGCTCGCCCGGGTAAAACAGCTCCGGCTTGAGCATTTTCTCTGGGACTAACCCGAACTCGGAAATTTCAGAGAGAGATCGTTTTCACGCGGAGACGCGGAGAGCGCGGAGGGTTTTTTGTAAATCACTGCACGCAAGGGTCTTGCAGTTCCATTCTTTCAGCCGCTCCGCTGGGGCTTCGATTTTCAGGATTCAGCCCCAACAGCCCGGGGTCACTCGGAAGTCCCGGGGCCCTGAGACCAAACGGCGCTCGTTTTCAGCCCGAACTCCGAGAGTCCGGCGGGTTTGGAGGGTTTGGAGGGTTTGGAGGGTTTGGAGGGAGAGAGCGGATGTGAAAGCCCCAGGCGTTCAGTGACTTCCAAAAAGCCCCTCCGCGCCCCCCGCGACTTGTATGTCTCTTTGCGTGAGGCAACGGAGCGGATAAAACGGCTTGGTTGTCACCAAAGCAAGAGGCCCTCCGGTAACCGCCGGAGGACCTCAAGTCCGCATCAGATCGATCGCGCCGAGAACCCTTTTGAGAGTTCGTGCGGAGTAT
>CAMARB010000075.1 GCA_945860355.1 Chthoniobacter flavus
TACGCGTTGTTCGGGGGGATGATTTTCTTTTTGAGCTATTTTTGGGTTGCGACCCAGTTTCAGCCTCAACAGATCGCAGAGGACTTGAAGAAGTTCGGTGGCTATATTCCAGGGGTGCGTCCAGGGAGGCCGACCGCTGACTTCCTCGATTTCACGATGACTCGGCTGACGTTTGCTGGCGCGATTTTTCTCACCGTGATTGCTCTACTGCCTCAGATGATTTTCAGGCAGCTGAACCTCCCTTACACCGTGGCCCAGTTTTTCGGAGGGACTAGTCTGTTGATCGTTGTTGGAGTGGTTTTAGACACGATGCGTCAGGTTGAGACTCATCTCATCCAACGGCATTACGACGGTTTTCTTCGGAAGGGGAAGGTGAGGAGTCGTTTCGATCGTGCTCATGGCACCGGCGACGCGGGCCAGCGTGCTTTACTTTGGATGTACGTTGCGGTCGCGCTTTTGTTGGTCGCGGGGATGGCCGTGTTTGTTTCGAGTCGTCTGAGATAATGACACGTGTATCCGTATGGGGGGGCGGGTCGTCCAGACCGTCTCATTTCAATTGCCATCCAGAGGGCGTATCGGTTTTGTTTTGTCATCAGTTGCTTTCGGGGGCGTTCTAGATGATTCCTATTAAGTCCGGGCGTGAAATTGGTTGGATGCGGGATGCAGGCCGCGCGGCCGCAGCTGTTCTCTCGAAGTTAGTTGCCGCCGTGTCCCCTGGGGTAACCACTGGTGAGATTGATTCATTAGCGGCAGAGCTCATTCATGCGGAGGGCTGTTCGAGCGCGTTCCTCGGTTACCGTGGCTTCCCCGGGAACATTTGTATTTCCCTAAACGACGAGGTGGTTCACGGCATTGGTGGTGTTCGGAGGGTTCAGTATGGGGACATCGTCAAGCTTGATGTCGGAGTGGTCAAGGCGGGTTGGGTGGGCGACACGGCGACGACGGTTGGCGTTGGGGTTTTGCCGCAAAGCTTGCAGGCTCTCGTTGATGTCACTGAGCAGGCTTTGGCTGCCGGAATTGCCGAGGCTTTCGATGGGAATCGCTTGGGGGACGTTTGCTCTGCGATTGAGCGTGTTGTTGTTGCGTCAGGTATGTCTGTCGTGCGGGACTTTGTTGGCCACGGTGTTGGCAGGAAACTTCACGAGGAGCCCCAGATCCCCAATTATGGGAAACGTGGCACCGGTCCGAAGTTGAAAGCCGGGATGACTCTGGCGATTGAACCGATGGTTAATCTGGGTGGGGCGGCGGTGCGGGTTCTGGATGATCACTGGACGGTCGTTGCTTTAGATGGCCTGCCTTCGGCGCACTGTGAGCACACTGTATTGGTGACCAAAGGTTCGCCGGAGATATTGACGCAGCGCCCTGTATAGGGGGCGTCTTGCCTTGGTTTTTGGTCCGCGAGATTAATTTGTGATTTTCGAGGATTCTGGACTTGCAAACTACGTTTCGTCTGTCAGCTTTCACGCCCCGCTGGCTTCTGGGTGACAGTTTGTCTCCTTGGGCGTTTTCTGGCAGTTCCTTGCTTAGGGGCTTCCGGTCCCTTTTTTTGAGTGGTTTTTGTAGGTTTTACGCAATTTAAATTATGAAAGTGAGAGCATCAGTAAAACGGCTTTGCGAGGACTGTCGCATCGTGAAGCGAAAAAATGTTGTGCGCGTGATCTGTAAGAATGCGCGCCACAAACAGCGGCAAGGCTAAAAAAGTTTGATCATATGCCCCGACTACTTGGAGTTGAAATCCCCGGCGACAAGCGAATTGTCGCATCCCTCCCGTATATTTACGGTATCGGACCGACCACCGCGAAAAAGATTTTAGAGCAGGCGAACGTGGATCCTGAGCTCCGCGCCAAAGATCTGTCCCCCGAGCAGCTCAATCACATCATTCAGGCGATTACGGCGAGTAAGTTGCCGATCGAGGGCGATTTGCGTCGCGAACTTCAGGCGAACCTGAAGCGTCTCCAGGCCATCAACTGCTATCGCGGTATCCGCCATCGTCGGGGGCTTCCGGTTCGCGGGCAACGTACGTCGACGAATGCTCGCACTCGGAAGGGGCCTCGCAAGACTGTGGGTGTTCAGCGCGCCAAGGACGCTAAGAAATAGAAATTTAAGTCATGTCCGATATCACGAATTCCACGTCCGCTAATGAGGCGGTTTCCCCCGGGGTCGAGCCGGAGGCTGTAGCTTCTCCTTCTCAAACCCCTGCTGCCGTGAAAGCGGCTCCTAAGGCAAAGGCTTCTAAAAAGAAGGAGGCTGCGGCGACTGTTGAAGAGAAGAAGGTTGAGAATTTTTCCTTGGACCCTAACGCTGTTGTTGAACAGATTAAGGTCATAAAGGCTAAGGGCAGCAAAAACGTCCATTCCGGCGTTGCCCACGTTCAGGCCAGCTTTAATAACACCATCGTTAGCATTACTGACCAAGTTGGTCATGTGATCGGGTGGTCGAGCGCGGGTAAGGTTGGGTTCAAGGGCTCGCGGAAGAGCACTGCTTACGCTGCTCAGATGGTGGCGCAGGATGCTTGTCGACAAGCAATGGGTCATGGTCTCAAGGAGGTGGAGGTTCGCGTAAAGGGTCCTGGTGCGGGTCGCGAATCTGCCGTTCGGGCGATTCAAGCGGTGGGCTTGGAGATCACTCTTATCAAGGACGTCACTCCGGTGCCGCACAATGGCTGCAGGCCGCCGAAACAGAGGCGGGTTTAATGCAGATGTTGCTCGAATTTATTTAAACGATAGAAAGCGTTAATCATGGCACGTTATACAGGCCCGAAAGATAAGCTCAGTCGCCGGTTTGGGGTTCCCCTTTTCGGTTCAACCAAGGCGCTTGAGCAGAAGAATTACCCTCCTGGTATGCATGGCCCTAAGGGGTCTCGGCGTAAGCAGAGCGAGTATGCATTGGCTCTTGCAGAGAAGCAGAAGTTGCGGTTCCAGTACGGCGTGTTGGAACGTCAGTTCCGCAGGTATTTTCAGATTGCACTGACCCGACGCGGTGTTACCGGGCAAATCCTCCTTCAATTGTTGGAGACTCGGTTGGACAACGTTGTGTTTCGCCTAGGGATCGGTTGTAGTCGTAGTTCCGCGCGTCAGATGGTCTCTCATGGCCATGTGCTCGTGAATGGTCGGAAAGTCGACATCTCTTCGTACAACTGCAAGGCGGGCGATAAGGTTTCTGTGCGGAATCATCCCAATTCCAGGAGCCTTGCGGCACGGAACATGGAGCTGACTCAGATAACAGCGGTCCCCGATTGGCTAGTGATGGACAAGGAACAGTTCACGGGGGAGGTAAGTCGGATTCCGTCCCGGGAAGAGATCGCTCCGATTGTCAACGAGCAGCTGATCGTCGAGTTGTATTCTAGGTAGTATTCGGGAGGACTTTATTGAGGGGGGCACAGGTTGCGGAATGCAGCTTGTGCCTTCTTTTTTTTGGGGCGTAACGTAAACGGGTGCCGAGTCGCCTCTGGTTGGCGGGTTATAGGGATGATTGTGGTCTCCGCGCGGTAGAATGACCTGAGGGACTCTAAGGAAACGCTGATTTAATCGGCGCGGAAACATTTCCACAGAGAGAAAAATCCGAAAAATGGGCAAAAATGGCATTTAATCAGCGTTTCCCTAAGGGCGTGCCCTCTGGCGTAGCTTTTCGCCGGGTTTCTGGGCGCTCAGCAGGGGCAGGGGAGGGCGTTTCGCATGGCTGCTGTCCAGGTCAACGGGCTCTGGTTTTGGGTGCGTTGGGCAGGCCACTTCACGAAGCACAACACAACGCGGATTTGGTAAGCCTGCACAGTGGTGCGGTTTCTCGAGGAGGTCTCCTGCAGCCGAGCGAGTGCGCCCCTCTGCGGAACGGCTGTTTCGGAGCCGGATGGCAACGAGGTGCTTCCGGTTAGGGAGGGCGGGCGCATGGCGTTCCACGCGGTTTTGTGGTCGGGTGGGATGGTGCCATTTTCGAGGGGCGCAGCCGAGTGGCTTCAGGGCGTGAGCGCGTAGGGCCGCGCTTTGGGCGGTTGGCTCTTGGGGATCACCTAGGTGTGGTTGGCAAGGGTCAGTTCGCGCAACGCTTCAACCAGGGATACGCTTTGTCGCAGTGGGTTGGGTTGCGCGTCTCCGCTTGCAACGCTGGCTAACGCGCCTCCTTGTCAGTAGCATCGAGCTCGGGGATTCTTTGCACCGTACTAGGGCTCGGTGAAGTCGTGGAGGAGGCTTTCCCGTACTGCCCGCGCTTGTCTTGATCGGAAGTCAAAGACGATTTGTCCCGCTGGCATGGGTAGACGGCGAGATGTGGGCCTCGTCTATGCGCCCTGTTGTGAACTTCGCCTCCACGAGCATGCTCCCCAGCGGGCGGGCGGGGGGATCATCAGATCCGGAAGCTTCAGGATCGGCGGGCTGTAGTCGCAGGTCCGCTCCATGCGGTCCTTGTGCCAGGGGAGCGGCAGGTGATCGCACATCTTGGCGAGGATCACCATCATGGCCGCCTCGTCCGTTATGAGCCGCTGCTCCGGGGTCTGCGCGAGCATAGGAGCCTCCCTGACTCCCATTTTCTAGTAGTCGGCACAGGTACTTTTCCGCCTCAGCGCCAAGGGCGCTCGGTCTCATTGAAGCCGATTACCTGCTTTCCCGGCCGCACCGTCGCCACGCAGTGCTCGGCCGCCGCAATCGCCCCCTGCCTGCGGGGGTATTTGCTAGGAGCGCCGGGCTTCGGCCTTGATTCGATCGACGGTTTTTCCCCTTCGCCGGCTGAGATCATTTATGCGGACAGAGTTTTGTCTCATCGATCCCTGCGACGGGTAGGTTGGCCGAGTGCTGAGGGTCGATCGCATCAGATCAACCGCGTCAATCGGCGGCTTGCGTTCGGCCTCCGCGTTTCCCGGGCGTTTGGGTGAGTGAAAAGTTCTCTGGGTGCGGTGTGGCAATTGCTCGCTTGAAAATCTGCTACAATCTATGAGGGCGCGAACACACTACATGGTCGAGGGGCGGGGGAGCGGCGTGATTGATGGGCCGTTGGCAGGTCGAGTTCGGGCATTTACCCTCATTGAGCTGCTAGTCGTTGTGGGCATCATTCTCATCCTCATGGTGGGTGCTGTGCCCGCGTTTTATTCCCTCAAGGGTGGGAGCGATTTTTCAAGCCAATTGTCGCTGATAGCTAGCTCGCTGGAGCAAAGCCGAGCCTACTCTATGGCAAATAACACCTACGTTTTTTGGGGGATCCAAGAAGTCGACGCCCGTGTGTCCGAGGACGGCGTTGTCCAAGTCAACGGCACTGGCCGCATCGCCATCGGGGTGGTGGCCTCCTTGGATGGCACCCGTATTTACGACACAAGTGCGCCGGACGTTCCCGCAGACTGGTCCTCGAAGACGCTTTCGGGTTCCCGCTTGATCCAGCTGGGCAAAGTAGCCGCCTACGGGAACATGAGCCTCTCGCCGACTGCGCTACCTAACTCCGGAAATCTCGCGCGTCCCGGCAGCGCCTCGCAGACCCTCCAGTTGACGAATCTGACTTCGCCCACACTCGCCTACACGCTGCCCCTGGGGAGCCCCGCTCCCCGATTCTCTTTTGAAAAGTGCATCCAGTTTGATCCCCAGGGCGCAGCCACCGTGATTTCCGCGCAAGGTGGATCGTTCCATTCCTTTGAAATGGGTTTTGTTCCGGCCCACGGAGCCGAGGTAGACCCGACAAAAGCCAACGCGGCTGTGCTGCAGGTGGATTCCGCGACAGGCGTGGTGAGACTCCACAGGCGATAAACCGGGGGGCTACGCCGGAGCGGGCGAAGCGCTCATTCGCCAGGCCGCTCGGCGTTCGATCCGATAAACTCGGTAAGCTCGGTGTCTGTGTGGGTGAGTTCACGGAAGGCGACCTTGCCGGTTTTCACGTCATACATGCCGCCGACGATCCCCACCTTGCCTGACTCGATGAGTTCATTGAGGGCCGGACTGTTGGAGCGGATGTAGTCCATCACGGCGCAAACGTTGAGTGCCGCCACACGGTCTACGAAGGCTCCGTTGTTGGATGTGCGGTTTTCCTTGGTATCCCGCTCCATTCGAATGGCTTGGCCGATGGGGCCGGTGAGAGAACCAAGGTTGGTCAGGCCGGTGGCGGCGGCTGGATCCGTTTGTGACTCCACAAGATCGCACGCAGCCTTGACGGCTCCGCACTGGGTGTGGCCGAGGACGACGATGAGCTTCGCTCCGGCTACTTTGCATGCGAACTCAATGCTCCCGAGGACTTTCGCTCCGGCGATGTTGCCTGCTACGCGACAGGAAAACATGTCGCCCAAGCCCAAATCGAACACCAGCTCGGTGCAGACACGGGAGTCGATGCAGGAGAGCATCACCGCCATGGGATGCTGACTGTAGGAAGTGGCGTCCACCTGACGGATCAGGTCGCGGTGCAGGCGATTTCCGGATACGAAGCGCTCGTTGCCCTCCTTGAGGACTTGCAGAACTTTCTGAGGAGTGAGTTGGGCCTGAATGTCCCGCGTGCTGACGTCCACGTACTGGATTTCGTCGTCGATCGGGTAGCGATCCTTAAAACCGATGAGACTGGCTTGAACGCCTCGAACAGGCGCCTGCTCGTTCTTGAATTCGCGAACCACGCTGAGGATGTCGGGATCGATGTAATCGGTCGTGCGGGCGTCGATCACGACCTGGTCGGCTTTCTTAAATTGCGCGAGCGTCGTGGCTAGTTGCGCGCGGTTGAGGAAGCTGACTTGGTTGGCGAAAACGAGGCGTGTGACGGTGCCTCCCACGTGGTTCTCGCGGATGACGTGAAATCCGCGCTGGAGGTTGCTGTACAGAATGAACAGAAGGCTGATTGAGAGTCCGATGAGGATGCCGATGAGCAAGTCGGTCAGGACAATTGCCGCAAGGGTGATGATAAAGGGCAGGAATTGGTTGCGGCCTTCGGCCGCCATTTCCTTGAAAAGCTTGGGATGCGAGAGTTTCCATCCGGTCACCACCAGAATTGCGGCAAGTGCCGAGAGTGGAATTTTGTTGAGCCACTGAGGCAACAGAAAAACGCTGATGGCGAGGAGAACCCCGTGGACGACGGTGGCGAGTTTGGTGGTTCCTCCGGCGTTCGCGTTGACCGTGCTGCGAACGATCACCGAGGTGATGGGCATTCCGCCCAGGGCGCCTGCGATGACGTTGCCGAAGCCTTGAGCGACGAGCTCGCGGTTCTGCGGGGCAAAGCGCTTGTAGGGGTCGATTTTGTCGGTGGCCTCGATGTTGAGCAGGGTTTCGAGGGAAGCGACAACGGCAATGGTGAATGCGCCGGTGTAGATCGCGGGATTCCGCCACTGGCTAAAGTCTGGAAAACGGAAGATGTCAGACCAGTCCGTTTCACCGCCCAGCACGGGAACCTGAACCAGATGGGAGCTGGTGATGGCCCAACCGGAGCCCATGGAGACGAGTATTTCGTTGATGATCACGCCGAGGAGAACGGCGGCAAGGGGGGCTGGAAAAAGGCTTTTCTTGAGACGGCTCTTGTCCCATAGGACGAGCATTAGCAAGCAGGACAAACCGACGATCGCCGCCCCAGGCAGGAAACTCCTCAGAGCGACAAGGATTTCAGTGAAAGTGTTTTCCCCATCGGGCTGCTTGAATGCCATGTCATTCTCGTAGTCTGCGTCGTGACCGACGAGATGCGGCAGCTGCTTCATGATGAGAATGACGCCGATGGCGGCGAGCAGGCCTTTGATGACGTTGCTGGGAAAGTAATTGGCTAGGAGTCCTGCGCGAAGCGCGCCAAAAGCGATCTGAAAAATACCGCTCAGGAGCACGGCGAAGAGAAACGCCTCAAAGGAGCCGAGTTTCTCCACCTGCGCCAGCACGATGGCAGTCAGGCCGGCAGCGGGACCCGACACGCTGATTTGGGCGCCGCTGAGGATGCCCACCACGATTCCTCCGATGATCCCCGCGAGGATGCCGGCGATGATAGGAACGCCTGATGCGTGGGCGATACCCAGGCAAAGAGGAACGGCAACGAGGAAGACCACCAGACCTGCGATGATGTCCTGCTGAATGGATTTTTTTGGGGCCGGGTTCTGCATAAGTGCTTGGATCTGTCGAGCGTGCGAGCATCACCACTTTTCACGGCATTGTCGCTGAATACAATGCCCTAAAGAGAGAGGGAGTTCGCCTTGTCATGAATGGATCATTCCAGCTCGGTAATGCCCGATCGGAACCGTCTCGGATGTCCCCCTCTGCTCGCTGGTTGGAGCCATCGCCTCTGCCAACTGCGTACCTATTCCGGTCCGTGCCGATTCCTTCTTGTCAGCTCGGCTTCCGACGCTCGGCCCCAGAGCCGTGGGGCACAGGGGCTTGGAGTCGGAAGGCGCGCCGGGCCAAACATCCGTCCAGTTTCGGCGTAATCTCCGGCGCCGAACTCCCCACCAAGACTTCCAGTTTTTGGATGCGACAGAGACGGGGATGCCAGAAATACACATTGAGCTTGTAAATGCGTAAAAATCACTAATGTGCATGGCCGCAGTTGCAACCGATCCCTGTTGTGAATTCTTCCCCTCTTCATTCCCTCGATCAAAGCAGCCCCGTCCTTTCCACCGAATTGCTGGCGCAGTTGGCTGCAATGACCGGAGCGCCTTTCGATCACGATCGGGCTCGGTTCGCGGTGGAAGCCAAGGCGCACGATGGGGATCCGTTGAGTCAGCTGACCCATGCGGCGGCCGAAATATCGCTGAGGATCAGCCCCGTGCGTCGTCCTCTCACCCAGGTTCTTTGGCTTGCTCGAAGCGACACGCCCCTCGTGTTTTGGTCAGAACTTGAGAGACGTTGGATTTTGGCGACTTGTGCCGGATGGTTTCGGATCCGGATAGCAGAGGGGGATCACCCGACTCAGAGGACCACGATTTCGCGGGCAGAGCTGGCACGGAAGCTGGGGTTGTCTGGTCCCCAGAGCGACGTGGAGGCCGGGGTGGTGCATTCGGAAAGCCAGTCCCATCACCTGAGCTCCTCGCAAAGCGGTGCGGGGCATGCCCAAGACGGCCATCCCAGCGCCCACCATATCAGCCCAGTGCGGCGCTTTCTGGGGTTGCTCCGCCCGGAGCGGGCGGACATCTTGACGCTGCTAGTGTTTTCGTTTTTCACGGGCGGCCTCAACTTGGCGGCGCCGCTTGCGGTGGACGCAGTGGTTACCAACCTAGCTTTTGGCGGTCAGTCGCGGCCTTACGTCCAAGCCTTGGTGATTCTCGGTATCGCCCTTTTCGCGTGTCTCGCCCTGAAGGCGGTCGTCGGTGCATTCCAGTATTATCTTGCCGAGGTATTGCAGCGGCGGATCTTCGTCCGGATCGCCTCGGATTTCGCTTACCGACTGCCTCGCGTGAAGGCCGAGGCTCTGGACGACATTCACGCGCCGGAGTTGGTAAATCGCTTTCTGGATGCCGTTACCGCCCAAAAAAGCACGGCCTTGTTGCTCCTGGATGGTGTGAACTTGGTTTTCGGGACACTGGCGGGGATGGTTCTCCTGGCCCTTTATCATCCGGCGCTTCTGCTGTTTGTCGCTGTGTTCCTCGGGCTGATCGGGCTCATTTTCTGGCCTCTGGGCCGCGGGGCCGTTCAAACCAGCATTTCCGAGTCCAAGGCCAAATATGAGTTGGTCAACTGGTTTGAGGAAATTGCGGCGTTTCCCTTCCTGTTCAAGGGGCCGGGCGGATACGGCTTGGCTTATGAGCGCGCCAACCAGATTGCAAGTGACTACTTGTTGCGGCGTTCCGGACATTTCCGGGTGGTGATTCGACAGGTCTCGGCCCTGCTTGCGCTCTCCGTCGGCGCCACCGCCGCGCTTCTTGTGCTCGGGGGCTGGCTAGTGCTGAGTCAGCAGCTCACCGTTGGTCAGTTGGTGGCTTCCGAGTTGGTCATTGGGGGGATTGCGGGTTCCTTGGCTAAGGTCGGCAAAAAGCTCGAGGCTTGGTATGACGCGATGGCCGCGATGGATAAACTCGGGCACGTTTTTGACTTGGAGATTGAGCGGCAAGACGGTGAGCAGGCGGACCTCCGTCAAGGCGGGGCCGGGGTTGTCGCCGAGAATCTTAGCCTGAGTTACAGCCCGCACTCTCCGGTTTTCACCGGTCGAAGTTTCTCCATTCGGCCCGGGGCTCGGGCCGCCATCATCGGCCCGCATGGATCGGGCGTGAGCTCCATCTTGGACCTGCTTTTTGGGCTCCGCGCCCCCTGCAGCGGCCACGTGTCAATCGACGGACTGGACCTGAGGAGTTGGAAGTTGCAAACCCTCCGGGAACGGGTCCAACTGCTGCGTCGCGATGAGATCGTTGACGGCAATGTGGTCGACAACGTGCGGCTGCATCGCACGGACATCGGCATGGACGAAATCCGAGAGGCTTTGCAGCGAGTGGGGCTTCTGGAGGAATTGCTCAACCGGCCGGAGGGACTCGGGTTGAACCTGAAAAACGGGGGGGCGCCGCTCTCGGGCAGTGAACGGATCCGCCTGCTTCTGGCCCGAGCACTGGTGCAGAAGCCCAGCCTGCTCTTGATCGACGAGCTGCTTGACGGTTTGGACGCGGCATCCTTTCAAGCGCTGGCAAAGGCGATTTTCGCCCCCGAGATTCCGTGGACGGTGGTCGTCGCAACCCGGGACCACGACGTGACGCGTCTTTGCGACCAAATCATTGAAATTGCTCCGTGCCATCTGAGTGATGGAACGGACGCCGGTTCAACCCCCTGAAATCGCCATGGAGGAGAACGTCAAAACGCCCCTCGGGGCAACTCACGAGACTCAACGGCTCATTGCACTGCCACCAGCGCTGCCTGCGCTGAGTTTGGCTGGGTCCGCGCGGTTCACCCGCCTTTTTAGCTGGTTCCTCTCACTGGGTTTCCTAGGGCTCATCTTCGGCATCGCTGTTTTACCTTGGCGCCAGTTTGTCTCGGGCTCGGGACGCGTGATTGCGTTTAATCCCTTGGATCGGCGGATCAACATCGAGGCGCAGGTGTCCGGCCGGGTGAAACACTTGCATGTGGCGGAAGGCCAGCGGGTCAAAAAAGGGCAACTGCTGGTTGAGATTCAGGACAACGACCCTAATCTGCTCAATAATCTTCGAGCCCAGCGTGAGGCCATTGAAAGCCGCCGGGATTTCGCCATGAGCCGTGTGGAGTCTCTGATCGCCCAGATCACGCAGCAGGAGTTGGCGAAAACCCAAGCTCTCGATGGAGCGGAACAACGGGTTGCCGGGGCCAAGATCGCGGCCGAGACGGCCCTTCTCAACTTCAACCGAACTGAGGCACTTTTTGGCAAGGGGTTGGCTTCCAAGCGGGATCATGAGTTGGCGAGTTTGCAGCGGGGCGCCACCGAGGCCGATCTGAAGTCGGCGCAGGCTGCGCTCAAACGCACAAGCAATGACTTTGATGCCATCACCGCTTCCATCCACGCGCAGAAAGGCTCTGCTTTGTCGGACGTGGCCTCAGCCGAGAGAGACCTCTCAGTCATCGATATCCAGATCAACCAGAGCTCACGGCAGGAGGTGGAGTCGCCGCGTGATGGGATTGTGCTTCAGATTGCCGCAACCGATGGAACCTACCTGCGCCCGGGCTCCCTCATCTGTGTCATTATTCCCGAGACGGATAGTCGATTTGTTGAGGTGTGGCTCGACGGAAACGACGTGCCTTTGCTGCACGTCCGCAGGGAGGAAAACGGGGTGGTTTCGCCGGGCAGTTCTGTTCGCATTGCGTTTGAGGGTTGGCCGGCCATTCAAGCCATTGGTTGGCCCCAGCTTGCGGTGGGTACTTTCCCGGGCGAGGTGGTGTTTGTCGACGCAACCGACGATGGGAAGGGCAAGTTCCGGGTGGTCATCGGTCCTTCGAGCGATCCTTCCGAGCGCGGCGGGCTGGCCGCGGGTTCCGGATGGCCGAACAAAGATCGGTGGCTGCGTCAAGGCGCCCGCGCCAATGCCTGGGTTCTGCTCGAGGAGGTGCCTCTCTGGTTCGAGCTATGGCGCCAGGTCAACGGCTTTCCTCCTCTGACCGCCGGCGGTCAGTTTGCCCCGGCAAAGTGAGCGCTTTCTCCATTTGATTTTCCTGATGAAGCCGAATCCACCGCCCCGATGTCCCCTTTCCGGGGGGCCGGCCCTATTGAAGCCCGTGCTCCTTGCTGTCATGGGTGTGCTTATGCAGGCCTCGCCGTTGTCCGCGGGGGATAAGGAAAAAGCTCTGCGTCTGCCAGAGGTTCTTGCCAGCGTGCGCGGGCTTTACCCGCCCTATCTCGCCGCTCTCGTGGAGCAGGATGTCGCTAACGGGCGCGTAAGGCAGGCGCTCGGGGCGTTTGATCTTCAGCTCAACGCCGGGGCCGCAGTCAACCCCCTGGGCTATTACAGTGGTAGCAGTGGTTACGCTGGTCTCGAGCAGCCGCTGAACTTCTGGGGCGGCAGCGTTTACGGTGGCTACCGGCTGAGCAGCGGTCTACTGCCCAATTACAACAAGGATCGCACCGGTTCCGATGGCGAGGCCGTCTTGGGCTTTCGGGTTCCTCTGCTGCGCGATGGGAATATCGACCGGCGCCGTGTGACTCTCTGGCAGTCGCAGATTGACCGGGAACTAGCCGATCCCTTGATTCTACGCCAGTATCTCGACTTCATCCGCGCCGCCTCGATTGCTTACTACAATTGGACGGCGGCAGGTTACCGTTTTGCGCTCGCGGAGGAACTGCTGCGCCTCGCCAAAGATCGCGATGAGGGGATCGCCGAGCAGGTCAGCAGTGGGGCTTCTCCTCCGATTCTTCGGATCGACAACCAGCGGCTGGTGGTTAGCCGGGAGATCGGCCTGGTGCAGGCGGAGCGCCGTTTCCAAGCCGCCGCAATCGAGCTCTCTCTTTTTTACCGCAAGGCCGAGAATTCCCAGCCGGTGATCGCCTCCCGGGAGCGTTTGCCAGAGGCTTTTCCCCCGCATCCCAAGCCTCAGGTGGAGCGTCTCAATGAGGATATCCGCGGCGCCTTGGCGGCGCGCCCTGAGATTTTGAGGCTGCAGCTCTCGATGGACAAAGTCGCGTTGGATCGACGCCTCGCAAAAAACAACCTCCTCCCCAATCTGGACCTCGCTGTTGAGGCGCGCCAGACCCCCGGCAACGATCCCGCCAAGGACAGTGACGCAACCGAACTGGAGGCCAAACTCGAATTAAAGCTGCCGTTTCAGCGCCGTGAGGCCAAGGGGCGGTTGGATGTGGCCGCGGCCCAGAGGGAGCGTTTGCTTCAGGAGCAGGTCTTTGCGCGGGACAGGATTTCGGCGGATGTGCGTGACAGTTACAGCGCGTTGATCGCAGCACACGATGCTCTCAAGCAGACCCGGCTCAACGTGGAGCTCTCGCAACAGTTGCAGGAGGCGGAAAGTGAGCGTGTGAAACAGGGGGCGGCGGACCTGCTCGCGCTACAGCTCCGTGAGCAGGCGATGTTCGAATCGAAAGTCCTCGAGGTGGAGGCTCAGGCTGAATACTTCCGGGCTCAGGCCAACTACCGGGCCGCGATAGCCGCCGATGCCCCTGCCCGGGTGAAACGTTAGATCCAGTTGCCAGTGGCGGCGAGGAGGGGGGCCTGCTGGGTGGAGCTTGGATTTTGGCTTCCCCCCCCCAACCGCAGCGGATGATTCATTGAAATCCGTTTTGCAGACCTTTGGATTAAACTATCGCCCGTGGAAAAAGAAATCGGGCCGGGAGCACAAGTGCTGCCCGACCCGATATGAAGACTGCGCTAACTAAGTAAGTCGGCGGGACTCCTTAGAAGGAGACGCCCAACTTTGCGCCGCCGAACACTTCGCTGTTCTGCGTGTTGTTGGCCTGACGAGCGGGGCCGGAGATGTTCCAAGCCACGTACGGCGTGAAGGTAGCCGTTTTGGTCAGATTGACGGGGGCCGCGAGGCTCATCAACACGTGGGTGAAGCCGTCTTTGGTGCCGTCGATGATCGCGTTCTGCGTCCCGAAGCTGTAGTAGTCAAACCCGTAGCCCGTCTTCACGGAGGGAATCAGGGTCAGCCAAGGCTGGACCTTGATGGGGTAATCCAAACCGAGCTCAGCATATGAACCGCCGATGTTGAAGTCGTAGTAGTAACCCGCCGAGAGATTCACAGGGCCCAGGGGGGCGCTCACCGTGAAACCCAGTTCGTTGGTGTGGAGGATGGAAGTCTCACCAGCGCCGAAGGGGCCGGAAGGATTGGTCGTGCCGCTGAAGGTGTCGAAGAACTGGTAGCTGGTGTAGACCAACGAAGCTTTCGCGAAGCCGAAGTCGTAGCTCACGGAACCGATGAGATCGAGTTCCGAGTAGTCGAGGCTTTCGTTGGGCGTTCCGGCGTTCACCCGGGTGTCCACGGTGCTCGTGTACAGCGCGCCGAAGTTGACGGTCAGCTTCTCGCTGATCGCCTTCACGGGCATGCTGAAGTTGGCGCCCGCCCAGGTGGTTTGGTCAGCAAACCAGAGGCCGCGGAAGTAGTAACGCGAATCGTATCCGACCTCGACGGAACCGGTGATGGGGAGCCCGGCAACGGCGTAGAAGGTCTCGTCCTTTTCGACGGGGTTCTTTTCAGCGGCAACCTGAGTTCCGGCGAAAGCATTGAGGCTCACGCAGGCAGTCAGTGCCAGGATGGATTTGGTGAGTGCGGAGGTGGTGTGTCTTTGTTTCATTAGTGTGTTTGGTCGGAGGGCTGTTGGGACAACCCATTTGATCGCGGCAAAGTTGAGCAGATGACGGACCAATTGCGGATCAAAAAATGCAGCTTCTGAGATTTTTTTGTCTCCCCTGCGTAAGATGCGCCTTGAGCGGTCGCGATGCTGCTTTGGAGTAGCGCGTCTCGTCCGTAGCTTGTGTCAAAGGTGAGACAGTTTGATTAAAAAGCTCCAGTTTTTGGGTGTTCTCCTGGTCGGGGCCTCAGGGGTGGGATCTGCGGGAGAGTTAGTCCTACGCCGAGCCCGCAGGACGGCCGTGCGGGAGAAGCTTAACGGGTGCCCGCGAGTTTCGGGGTTGCTGTGGGCGACTGGGGGAGAACGATTCCGCTGGCTGCAGTCGCCGGGCGGCAATGGAAAGTTGGTGCCCTCATCACCCGACCTGAATTGGCTGGTGGTCCTTACTGGCCTCGGCAAAAAGAGCCGCTGTAGTTTTGGGTCTCGCTTGTCGTCGCTGAATGCAACGGGTGAGAGCATGGCTAGGATTCCGCCTGTGGCGTCCTTCATGGCTCGCGGTCAAATAGAAGGCGGCTTATGGCAACAGTCTCAAGACATCGGGGCTCGGCGGCGAGATGCTGGTGCCGTTATCGTCTGAAATATGGAAAGCGCCAGCTGCCGTCGCCGCTGTACGCATTGCCTGATGGACCTGATGTGAGGAGGGGCGGGCTCGGGTTTTAAGGATGAAGAGATATTGTTCGAGAAAGTTCGTCCGCGACGAGCTAGGCACGCCGGGTAGCGGCGGGTATGCGGCCCAAGGTGCGGTTTGAGGTAGCGAATTGGTGGAGTTCCTCGGCTTTTGCCACTTACCTCGCAAGTTTTTCTCGGTGATTTAAATCCACAAGTGCGATGCGCATTGAGGGTGCTTTAATCGAAAAACCGGCATGCTCGACAAAGCTGCTCGGGTGGTGAGTAAGAGCCGGGGATGGCAGGGGAAGCTCGGAGCAATCTCCGCCAGTAAAAGAGCGTGTCTTTGTGCGGGTGGCTGTGAAAACAAGCCCGTGGCGCGTAATCTTATTCGTCACTCAACAGCCTACTGAGGAGGGCATGACCTCGTGCGTTTAATCTTTCCGGGCCGTTGGATCCGAGCGCGAGGAATCCGCTGATCGAGCTGGATGCCAGGGTAACGGCAGAATGAATGCGCACTGCCGCACTTGAGGGCAAGAAGATGGCTCCGTGCGGGCAATGAGAGGGCGGGGCCGCAATGTAGGGCGCTGGCCGCAGTGGAAAAATTTGGGGCGTTTCGCCGGAGCGATTCTAGGGGAGATCGCGGCCGCCGTCTTTGGAACTGTGTCGAGGGCCGCTTCAGGGAGTGCCGATCGGTTCAGGTTGCGCATGTTGTGGCGAGCCGATGCCCAATTCTTTTTTGTTTGCCCGTCGCGCTCCGCCGAAACCTCGTTCCCTTCGCTGCCAGCCATTGTTTTGCCCACCCTGTTCAGTAATCGACAGATGAGGCCGTCCCCCGAGGCTCTCGTTGATTGGCTGAACGCGTGCCGGCTTGGACGTCGCCCGCGGGCGTTTCGTTTGAAAATACTCGTGCGCGCCGCGGTCACGACGCCCCGCAGGGACCGCGCTCCCAGTCGCTCCTCAATATGTGAGGAATATTCACAGAATAAGTGAAGAAGAATCTACAAACTTTCCGCTGTGTTGTTCTGCGTTTGGCACTGCTCTAGCTTAGGTGCGCCGCCGACTGACCGCTGAGTTTCGGAGGGGGACTCGGTCCCAAAGGTGATCGGGCGTTTTCTCATCCCCTCCGGCGCGAAGTCTGAACCGGTCCAACACACAAAATACCACCCACCAATGATGAAAAAGAATACGAACTCAAAGTGGAAGCAGACCTGCCTCGGCGCGCTGATTGGCGTGATCGGCGTCGGCGGAACCACTGCTTCCGCTGAATCCCCGACCGGTGCTCAAGCCAGCCGGCTGGCCCGCTTGGAGAAAGAAAACGAAGCTTTGCGGGGGCGCTTGGAGTCCCTCGAAAAAGCCTTCAAGACAAAGGGGGCGCCTGTGTTCGACACCTCAAAAGCGGGGCCTAAGGAGACCTTCGTCAAGGGGATCACTGACACAACCCTGACGGGCTTCGTGCAGGCTTCCTACTTCCACGACACGAGCCATCCGGATGGTGTCTCCCCGGGCTACCTCTGGAACCGGAACTCCGATTCCTTCTCGCTCAATAAGCTGAAGATCACGCTGGCGAGTGCTCCGGTTGTGCGGAGCGGCGATGAGTTCAGCGCCGCCTACCGGCTCTCGCTGATGTTCGGTGAAGACGCCCGCATTCTGAACACGGGGTCGAACATCAACGGGTTCGACAATGTGCGGGAAGCTTTCGTCGAGTTGAATGTTCCCATCGGGACCGGACTTAACGTGCGGGCTGGTCAGCTCATCTCCCTGCTCAACTATGAGTCTGGCGACGGCGGGGCGGCCAACGACAACTTCTCGCAGGGATTCCAGTGGTTCTTCACTGGCAACGGGCCTGCGGCCGGAGTGCAGTTGGGCTATAACCTGACTGAGAAAGTCGATGTGAAACTACGGCTTCAGAACGGTCTCTATGCTGGGCCGGTTGACAACAACAACAGTAAGACGTTCATCGGATCCATCAACTACAAGCCCAGCAGCGCCGCGTGGATTAGTCTGCTCGGTTTTGTCGGGCGCGAAGATTCCTTCACGGACCATGTTGCAGGGGGCTCCCTCTTGGCTGGGTACTCTGTGACTCCCAAATTCCACGTGGGCACGGAGTTGGATTACTTCAACTTCCGCAACAACGGGGACGACTCTTCTGTTTACTCTGGTGGCGCTTGGTTGTCGTATCAGGTCACCGAAACGTTTAAGCCCGCGTTGCGCCTGGAGTATCTGAGTG
>CAMARB010000076.1 GCA_945860355.1 Chthoniobacter flavus
TCTTGGTAAGGCTTGGATTGAATATTCATAAGGGGTCCAGCCTGGTGGCTGTGCCCCGCTTTTTGCTCCGATGTTTTTGCCCTCACCCTCGCCCGAATCAGCGAGGCTACCCATTACCGCCGCGCCAGCGGCTTCGTTCAACCAAGCGCAGCGAGCCAATAGGGACAGAGCTTCTATTGAAAACCCGGGTCGCTGCGGGACCTCTACGCCGCCGTCGGCAACCGGAGGAAGCCCGAAAGAGTTTTTATACAGTTTGTCTGTCCCTAGCAGCCCTACGCTCTGTCCAAAAAAGCGGAGCAAGCCCGGCCTGTCCCGAATGGCACTTAATTAAAGTGCCATTCTTGCCTGTCCCTAGCAGACCTACAACGGAGCGTTAGCTGCATCTGACCATTGCCGATCTCAAAGCGGCTCACCGGCGGTTCCATCCCCGGGACAAGGGCGAATAAATGGCGCTGCTGCACCCATTGCCGTCACGGGGCAAATCGCGTAAAATCCGATTATGAGCATGACTGAAATCCTTGATGAACTGCCCCGGCTCGACGACAGCGAGCGGCAAATCATCCTGCGCCATTTGGTGGCCCTCGACGCCGGTTTGGAGATCGACGAGACGCCCGAAATGCTCGCCGCCATCGATGCCGGCATTCGCTCGATGGAAACCGGCCCGGGCGTGTCGCTGCAGGAGGCACGGCAACGGCTCTCTGGATGGATTACCAAGTAATCCTTTCCCCGCTGGCCCTTGAGGATCTCGAGGAAATCGTCCGCTACATTGCCGCCGACGATCCGGCCGCCGCCGAGCGGCTTGGCACGCGCCTTTTCGACCAGGCCGAAACCCTTTGCCGTCTGCCTCATCGTGGGGGCAGCGCCCGGCGTCGACAGGGTGTAAAGAAAGTGCTGCTCCGTCCCTACCTTATCTTCTGCCGCGTGGATGACGCCGCTCGTCGGGTGGAAATCCTGCGGTTCTGGCATGGGGCGCAAAACCCGCGCAACATCCGGTTAGAGTAAATGAATACAGGGGGGCAGACCCCTTGCCGAGGGTATTGTCGCCACTCAATAAACAGGGTTGTATGCCAGAGTTTACTCTGTGATGGCCGTGATTGACATGACGGGTGATTCCGTTTTCGGAGGGACGATCGCTGGGAAGAATGGGGTCCGGTTCGGGGTGTCCAAGCGAGTCTCGAATCGAGTAGCGGGCTCCGGGAGGTGGAGAAAACCTCTCCCTGAGGGCCACCTGGGGCTCAAAGGGGGCTTGGCGGCAAGTTCAGGAGGCGCAAAGCGCAGAGAAACGGCGCATTGGGCAAGGCGGAGCCAATAGGGGACATGGAGGAGCCAATAGGTGACAGAGCTTCTATTGAAAACCCGGTTCACCGACGGAGAAAACCTGAGCTTTGAGGTTGTTCCCCGTGCCGGGTTGGGGGAGGGGAAGGGAAACCGCAGAGGAACGCAGAGGAATTCTGAGGTGAAATCCTCTCTGCGATCTTTGAGATCTTTGCGGTTACGAAAAAACCGTGCAAGCGCCACGGGCTCGGAGCCTCAGGTGGCCTAGCCCTCCTCAATCTTCACCGCAAGGAACGCAAGGAGCTCAAAGATTCCGGGAGTTCACGCGAACGTGCGGCGCCAAGAGTTGGCGAATCCGCTCGCCCAAAAAAACGCCCCATCGCCCCGGTCGCAGAGGAAAACGTCGAAAAGGAGCCTTAACTAAGTGACATTCTTGTCTGTCCCCAGCAGCTAGCATGTGCCCAGCAGCTCAGCATCCGATCAAGGTCTATGAAGAAGACGGTGCTTTGTTGGGCAATTATCTGGCGGACCTCTTCGTGGAGGGGCGTTTGATCGTCGAATTGAAAACGGCTAAATCACTCGCACCCGAGCACGATGCTCAGATTCTCGCTTACCTAAAATCCTCCCCCGTGTAGCACGGGCTACTGATCAACTTCGGCTCCTACAAATTTGAAATCCGCAAGTTCGCGTGGTGCGGGAGACGGCCGGTGTGGGCACAGAACTGAATGAAGCCAGGGAGGGTGAACCGCAAAGAACACAAAGAGCGCAGAGAATTGCTGGGTTTCGGTATTCCCTTTTTGCGGTCTCTGCGATCTTTGCGGTTAAATCAATCCGCTCGGCTCAAAGACGTTCCCTCAAATTTTTCACAACCCAAAAACCCGAAGCAAACCCATGCAACCTGACTCCGCACCCCAAACTTCTTTCACCTGGCTGGCCTTCGCGTTCCTCACCGTGGCGTGTTGGGGCGTTTACGGCATTTTCCTGCACAACGGTCAGACCCAGATGGGGGATCCGGTCAACGGCCGCTACAAAGCGTTCCTGTTTGTCGGGGTGGCGTATTTTCTGGTGGCCGTGCTGGCGCCGCTGGCCGTGCTCAAGGCCAACGGAGCCAACTGGAGTTTCCCGGCCACGGGCATGGGTTGGTCGTTGGTGGCGGGCATCGTGGGCGCGGTGGGCGCGTTTGGGGTGTTGCTGGCGTTCGGCGCCGCACCCAAACCGGTCACGGCTTACGTGCCCGTGGTGATGAGCATTATCTTCGCCGGTGCCCCGGTGGTGAACGCCCTGGTCTCGATCGCGATTCATCCGCCTGCGGGCGGTTGGGCAGGGATCCGCTGGCCTTTCTGGCTGGGCATCCTGCTCGCCGCCGCCGGAGGCGCTTTGGTGACGACTTTCAAGCCGGGCAGCGCGCCGACAAAACCCGCCGTGACGCAAACGGCGCAGAAACCCCAGGCCCAATAACACCCGGCCTCGGGCGGAGCCGCCGGACCCTCCCGGCGCTCCCGAAACGGCTTTTGGAAACCGGTTGACCGTGTTTTTTCTCGAGAATGGAACCCCGCCTCCAGCCCTTGGAATCGCTCCGCCCGCTGCTCGGGGCGCTGCTGGACTCCAACCGGTTTTACGCCGATCGACTCCGGCTCGCTGGGGTGACGCCGGAGAACCTGGCGAGCCTGGAGGATTTCTCGGCCCGGGTGGGGTTCACCCGGAAGGAAGAGCTGGTGCAGGATCAGGCGGCGTTTCCTCCCTACGGATCCAACCTGACCTTTCCCGTGGAATCCTACAGCCGGTACTGCCAGACCACCGGCACCACTGGCAACCCGTTGCTCTGGCTCGATACCGCGCAGAGCTGGGACTGGCTGCTTGGAAACTGGCGAACGATCTATCGAGCCGTTGGGGTCACGGGTGCGGACCGGGTTTATTTCGCGTTTTCTTTCGGGCCGTTCCTGGGTTTTTGGACGGCGTTTGAGGCGGCGTCGCAACTGGGGTGCCTCTGTTTGCCTGGGGGCGGGCTGAGCAGCGCCGCGCGGGTCCGTGCGATGCAGGTGAACCGCGCGACCGTGCTCCTGTGCACGCCCACTTACGCGCTGCACTTGGCCGAGGCGGCGCAAAACGCTGGGGTGGATCCTCGTTTCCTGCGGACCCTGATTGTTGCCGGCGAACCCGGCGGCAGCGTTCCCGAGGTGCGCGCCCGGATCAGCGCGGCCTGGGGAGGCGCCCGCGTGATCGACCATTACGGGATGACCGAGCTAGGGCCCGTCGCGTATGAGGAGCCCGACCGGCCCGGCTCGTTGCGGGTGCTCGAGGACGCCTATTACCCCGAAGTCATCGATCCCCAAACGGGTCAAGCCGTGCCCGCGGGAACGCTGGGGGAACTGGTGCTCACGCCCCTGGGCCGGCTCGGGATGCCGCTTCTGCGGTACCGCACCGGGGATCTGGTGCGGCGGCTTCCCGGCGTGGAGGAATGGGTGCTTGAGGGCGGGATCCTGGGGCGAAGCGACGACATGCGGGTGGTGCGCGGGGTCAACATCTTCCCGAGCGCCGTGGACGGTGTGGTGCGTTCGGTTGCGAGTATCGGCGAATACCGGGTGGAGCTGTCCCGGAAAGGGGAGGGTTTGCTGGAACTGGCCGTGGCGATTGAGTCCCCGGAGGAATCAGCGGCGGGACAATTGGAGGAGGCCCTCACCCAGGCGTTTTCATTGAGGATCCCCGTGCGCAGGGTTGCCGCCGGGAGCCTTCCCCGCTTTGAGTTTAAGGCGCGTCGCTGGACGGAGTGCCCGTGAGCGGTTGCCGCAACCCCATTCCAAATCATGCTGCTGGAAATCAAGAACCTCACCAAAACCTACCGCGCCCCGGACGGCGTCCACGGGGTGGATGTGCTGCGCGACCTGCACTGGCAGGTGGCCCCCGGCGAAACCGTGGCGATCCTTGGGCCGTCGGGCTCGGGCAAAAGCACCCTGCTCAACATCCTCGGGGCTTTGGACGGCGTGGACCGCGGCGAGGTGTGGGTGGGCGGGCAGGATCTGGCGCAGTTGGACGAGAAAGGGCTCGCGCTTTACCGGAACGAGACGGTGGGGTTCATCTTCCAGCTCCATCATCTGCTGCCGCAATGCACGATTTTGGAGAACGTGCTGGTGCCCACGCTGGCCAAACCCGGCGCGGATCGCGGCGTTCTCAAGAACCGCGCCCGGGAGCTGCTGGCGGCGGTGGGTTTGGAGCACCGGCTCCATCATTTGCCGGGCCAGCTTTCGGGCGGGGAACGTCAGCGGGTGGCCGTGGCGCGGGCGCTGATTCATCGGCCCCGACTCGTTTTGGCGGATGAACCCACGGGCTCCCTGGACCGGGATTCCGCCGGTCGCCTGGTGGATCTGCTTTTGGAGATCAACGCCACCCAGGGGGTGACCCTTGTGGTGGTCACCCACGCACTGGACGTGGCGCAACGCATGCGGCGTATGTTCGAGATCGAGCACGGCCAGCTCGTGGAACGTGTTGCCTGTGAATAACTGGACTCTCATCACGCGCAGCCTGCGCTTTTACTGGCGCACCCACCTCGGTGTTCTGCTCGGGGCCGCCCTCGGCGCCATGGTGCTCACCGGTTCGTTGCTGGTCGGCGATTCGGTCAAGGCGACCCTGGTTCAACAGGCCCGGCTCCGGGTCGGGCGCGTCGAGTCGGTGATGGCGGGCGGCGACCGGTTCTTCCGGGAAACCCTGGCCTGGGCGGTGGGCGGCGTGCCGGTGCTGCTCCTCAACGGCAGCGTGAGCCGGGTGGACGCCGCCGCCCGGGTCAATCAAGCCCAGGTGCTCGGGGTGCCCGAGGCGTTCTGGAGTCTGAGCCCCGCCGGGCGAGCCCCGGCGACGCTCCGGGAATCCGCCGCTTTTTTGAATACCCGGTTGGCCGCGCAGCTCGGGCTCAAAGCCGGGGACACCCTGGTGGTGCGCGTCGAAAAGCCGGGCTTGTTCTCCAGGGACGCCCCTCTTTCCGGGGAGGAAAACGAGGTGGCGGCGTTGCGTGTCACCGTGGCGGGGGTGGTCGATGACGCCCATTTTGGCCGGTTCGGTTTGCAGGCCAGTCAGGTGCCGCCGATGAGCATTTTTCTCCCGCTCCAGGGGTTGCAACAGCGCGTGGGGTTGCCCGGGCGCTGCAATTTATTGCTTGCGGAGAAGACCGCCCCGGGCGCGCTGCAAGCCGCCGTCCAGAAGTGCTGGCAACTCGCCGATGCCGGGCTCGAGCTGCGTGCCCTGGAATCCGTCGGCGGCTTTGAGCTGCGCACCGAACGGGTCTTCCTTGAGCCGCAGATCGTGGCCGCGGCGCCCAGGGGAGCCGACACGCTCACCTACTTGGTCAATGAAATCCGGGCCGGGGAAAAGGCGACTCCGTACTCGATGGTGGCCGCTGTGGACGCTCCCGGGTTTCTGCCGGGCGACTTGGCCGAGCACGAGATCGTCCTCAACGCATGGCTGGCGGAGGATCTCGGGGTGCAGCCGGGGGACGCCGTGGACCTGAAGTATTTCTCCATGGGCGACCGGCGCAAACTCGAGGAGCGCTCCGCGAAGTTCACCGTGCGCGCGGTCCTGCCCATGGAGCAACCGGAGTTAAACGGCTCGTGGATGCCGAATTTTCCCGGCCTTTCGGACAAGGAGAGTTGCCGGGAATGGAAGCCGGGGTTCGACATGGACGTGAGCCGGTTCCGGGACAAGGACGAGCTTT
Organism: Chthoniobacter flavus; assembly: GCA_945860355.1. Classification (GTDB taxonomy): domain Bacteria; phylum Verrucomicrobiota; class Verrucomicrobiia; order Chthoniobacterales; family Chthoniobacteraceae; genus CAIURC01. The sequence goes on from CAMARB010000076.1 coordinate 5,978, forward strand.
ATTGGAAGACGCACCGGGGCACTCCGAAGGCGTTTGTGAACCTGGCGGCTGGCCGCGGCATGTGGGGCAATCGCTGGGGGGATCTGACCGCGATCCGGTATCCCGCGGAGGGCGGTGCGGTGTCGAAGGCGCTGCTCGAAAGACTCACCCCCGAGCAGGCCGGGTTTCATTTCCTGGCGTTCCGGGAACAGGCCCTCGCGGCGACCCGCGCCCCGGTGGATTTCGGGCAGTTGTTCCTGAGTTTCTCCTGTTTTCTTCTCGGCGCGGCGGCGGTTTTGACGGGGCTGCTTTTCGCTTTTTCCGTGGAACAACGGCAGTCGGAAATCGGGCTGTTGCTCGCCGTGGGTTTGCCGCCGGCCCGGGTGCGGCGCCTCTTTTTGTCCGAGGGCGTCTTGCTGGCCCTGATCGGCAGCGTGTTGGGCGCGTGCGCCGCCGTGGGGTACACGCAGGCCGTGCTTTACGCGTTGGGCACCGTCTGGCGCGGCGCGGTGGGCGCGGTCCATTTCGTGTTCGCGCCGCAGCCGTTGACCCTGCTCGTCGGCGCCGGGGCCGGGGTGTTTGTGGCCCTGCTCGGCATGAGCTGGGCCAGCCGACGGCTGTTCAAAAACAGTCCGCGGGTGTTGCTCGCCGGGCATGCGGAGGCGGATCCCTCCCGGCAGGCGTCCATTCTCGGGCCGATTCTTCTCGGGGCGTTTTGTCTGGTGGCCGCCTTCGGGTTGGCCTTCGCCGGGCTTGGCGCGGAGTCGTTTTTCGGCGCGGGGACGCTGCTTTTGCTGGCGGGAATTTTCGGTGTGCAATCCTGGCTCCGGCTGCAGGCCTACGGGGGCGCCGGGCTGGGGAGTCTGGCGGAGCTGGGGTTCCGCAACGCCGCGCGGCGCAGAGGCCGCAGCCTGGCGATGGTTGCCGTTCTCGCGGGGGGCGTTTTTGTGGTGGTGGCGGTGGATTCCTTCCGGCAACGCCCTCTTCAGGCGCCCGCGGAGGAGTCGGCGGCGTCCGAGAGCCGCGCGACCGGCACGGGCGGGTTCGCCTTGGTGGGCGAATCGGCGCTGCCCGTTTACGAGGATCTCAACACCGCCCAGGGCCGGGAAGCGTTTGCCCTGGAGAAAGACCTCGAGTTTCGGGCCGTGCCGATGCGGGTGCGCGAGGGCGACGACGCGAGCTGCCTCAATCTCAACCGCGCGTTGCAGCCGCGCTTGCTCGGGGTCAATCCGCACGACTTGGAGACGCGCGGCGCGTTCGGGGTGCGGTGGCGCTTGGAAAAGTTCCCGGGCTGGCACGGGCTGGAGCCCGACGATGCGGACGTGGTCGGTGTGGTGGATGAAGCCACGCTGCGCTGGGCCTTGCAGAAGGGGCTCGGTGACACGCTCGAATATCGGGACGATCAGGGGCGCGTTTTTTCCGTCCGTCTGGAGGGCGTGATCAAAGGCTCGCTGCTCCAGGGCAACGTGCTCATCGCCGAGAAACGGTTCACGGAAAAGTTTCCGGGCCAGGGCGGCTACCGCTTTTTCCTCATCGACGCGCCGGTTTCCAAAGCCGAGGCGGTGGCCGGGGAACTTTCCCGGGCGCTGCAGGACCGCGGTCTGGAGCTGGTCCCGGCCTGGCGTCGGCTGGCGGAGTTTCAGGCGGTGGAAAACACCTATCTTTCTATCTTCCAAGTGCTCGGCGCGCTGGGGGTGCTGCTGAGCAGTGTGGGCGTTGCGATTGTGCTCGGACGCAACGTGCTGGAGCGGCGCGCGGAGTTCGGGCTGTTGGAGGCGACGGGGTTCCGGCCCGGCCAGTTGCGCATGCTGGTGTTTGCCGAGCATTGCTGGCTGATCGCCTGGGGCCTGTGTATTGGAACCGTGAGCGCGGTTCTGGCGGTCTGGCCCAGCTTGATGGAACGCCAGGCCGGGTTCGCCTGGCGGGAAATGGCGGGCTTGGTTTTGGCGCTGACCGCGGGTTGCGTGTTCTGGGCTTGGCTCGCCACCCGGCTCGCCCTGCGGGGCTCGCAACTCCGGGCGTTGCGCTCGGAGTAAAAACCGCCGTCTGAAAACCGAGGTTCACGCCGCGCGGAGAGCCGCTCCAAGGGTGAGGGGTGAGGGGTGAGGGGTGAGGGGGCAGCACAGAGGGGCTCACGCGGAATGCGGAGAAGGTTCGGGAATCAGGAGCCTGAAAGCGCCGGGCCACTTCCCATGACGCCTCCGTCGGTGGCCGCCCATGGGTTTGCCCTTGGCGTCCGCGCCCGGCTCGACGATTGTTTCCCCCCATCAAATCATGCTCGACGATTCCTCAAGTTTCCTGGGTTGGCTGGTGGGATTGGCGCTTCTCGTGGCGGCCGTAGTGTTCTGGCAGATCAGCCTCGCCCTCCTGGCTGTTGCCGCGTTGTTCGGGGGCGTGGTCTGGGTCGGTTACCGGTGGATTTCACGGTCCGGAAAGGTGGAAACCGCCCTCGAGAACCGCGATTACGCCACGGCCCTGCGGTTGCTCCAGGAGAGCGGCAACCACGATGCCTTGATCAGCGCGCTCCGGTTCAAGATCCCGTTCCCCGGCGAGGAGCTCAAGACGCGCATGTTCGAGGCTGTGCGGGAGCTTCTGATTCTGCAGGAGGCGGCGACGGACCCGGCCAATCCCCATCTTCCCGCCGAGTTGCGTGCGGAACTCGTCCGGCGCACCCGCGAATCGCTTTCCTCGCTCTGGCCGCTCTGCCAGAAGCTGGCGCTGCTGGCGCGTTCCAAACCTCAGCCCGAGGCGTTGCGGGACCGGGTTTCGGGCCTGCTCACCCAGCTCGACGAACTCGCGAAGAACGCGCAGGCCACGCGCAACCAGGTGGCCCATCTCACACTTGGCGAGTCGGACCTCCAGATTCACGCCGCCACCGAACAGGTCGGCGCCATGAAATGGCAGGTGACTGAGATGCAGAAGATCAACGCCATTCTCGAAGGCTGACCCGGACTGCGCTGTGGAGCCCGGACTTCGAAGTTTCAGAGAGAGATTATTTTCACGCGGAGCCGCGGGGAACGCGGAGGGGCTTTTGGAAATTTCCGAACCCAAGGGCTTTGCACATCCGCTCCTCCAGTCATGCCGCTTGAATTTCCGTTTTCAGATTGAGACGTCCATGAAACCCCGCCTGGCTTGGGTTCTCCTCGCTTGCCTGTGGTTGGCGACGCCGGACCGTTCCCTTCCCGCGGCGGGGGAGAGCGACCGGCAATCCCAAGAACACGTCCCGGTGGTCGGCGGGGTCGGCGGCGCCGGTTCCCCGCAAGCCCTGCCCGGCGCGGGATTGCCCGAGGGATTCGTCCTGGAGCGGCTTTCCATTGCCACAAAACCCGAGGGCGGTGCTTGGACGGCGCTTGCCGCGGATCCGCAAGGGTTTCTGCTCGGCTGTGATGAGGCGGGCGGGATCTTCCGGATGCTCCCGGGAAACCCCGGGCCGATCCAGCCGTTGAAAATCCCGTTCCCGCAGGGCAAAGCCCGGGGAGTGGTCTCAGCGTTTGGCGGCCTCTATGTGATGGCCGCGGAGAACGGAGGCGGGATCCACCGGTTGGAGGACACGGACGGCGACGGCCAATACGACCGGAGCGCCTGGTTACACATCTTCCCGGGCGATGGCGACACGGGCGCTCGCCGCATGGCCGTCAGCCCCGACGGCAAACGACTCCTGTTTGGTTGCGGGCCCGGCGCAACCCTTCCCGAATCCCTCCGCAGCCGCCACGGGCCGACACAAAGCGGGGCACTCGGCGGGTTCATCTGCCGCATGAACCCGGATGGCAGCGCTTTGGAGGTGGTGGCCCACGGGTTGCAGGCCGGGTTCGATCTGGGCTGCGACCTCGGCGGCCAGCTCTTCGCCTGCGAGCCCGAGAGGAGCGGCCCCGGCGGGGATCAACCGGCCCGGCTCATCCACTGTGTCAGCGGCGGCGATTATGGTGCCACGGTGCCGCCGGGTGATTTTCCTGACATCCTGCCCGGCCTGCTCGATCTGGGGCCGGGGAACCGCGCGGGGGTGGTGAGCGGGAAAGGCGCGAAATTTCCCGGGCGCTACCAGCGCGCCCTGTTCGCCCACGACGGGCGCCGTCTGTGGGCCGTGCATCTCCAGCCGAAGGGTGCGACTTATCTCGCGGCGAAGGAGGCGTTCCTGCAATGCGCGCCGCTGGTCATCAACGATGCGCTGATTCATCCGCAGGATGGCGCGTTGTATCTCGCTCTGGGCGGCGCTCCGGAGGAAAGCGGGATTTACCGGGTCCGTTACACGGGAGAAACGGCTCCGGAACAGGCGTCGCCTCCCTATGAGGAATTCCAGATGCGGGCCGCCCTGGAGCAGTTTCACCGGGGGGACGCGGACCCGCAGCGGGTGCTGGGCGGGGCGTGGCCGTATCTGCGCCACAGCGATCGTCTTCTCCGCAACGCCGCCCGGCTCGCCGTCGAACGCCTGCCCGCCGAGCTCTGGGAGGAGAAAGCGTTGGCGGAGCGCCATCCGGGCGCCCTGGTGGAAGCCGTTGTCGCACTGGCCCGGGTCCACGGAACGCGCTCCGGGACGCCGTGGGAAAATGCCGCGCCCGTGACGCCGGAGAAAGCGGCGTTCCAAGGCCGACTGTTCGAGGCGCTGGGGCGGTTGGAGGAAATGAAACCCAACGCCGCGCAGCAACTCGCCGCGGTCCGGGCTTACGCGCTGGTGATCGCCTATTTGGGCAAGCCGGATCCCGCCACGCGGGCCCGGATCGCCGCGCGTCTCGCCCCGTGGCGGCCCGCCGAGGACGCCACGGTGGACCGGGAACTCGCGGCGTTTCTGGAGAACCTCCCGCAGGAGCCGGCTCAGAGGTAGTAATCGAAATCCTGTTCCCGGCTGATCCACCGGCGGATCCTGAAGACGTGGGCGGGTTTGTGATGGGGATCGAGCTGCACGAAGTTGCGGCGTCCGTTCCAGAGGTAGCGTTCGTCGGAGAGCAGATCGTGGACTTGGTAGGTGTCGTTTTCGAGCCAGCCGAAGAGATCCACCGGCACATCCAGAAACGCGCTGTGGGCCTGGTAAGGATCCAGGTTCACCACGACCAGGAGGATGTTGTCCCGGGCCTCGGTCATTTTGCCGTAGAACAACACGTGTTCGTTGTCGGAATGGAAAAACTGCAGGTTGGCGTATTGCTGCAGGGCGCGGTTCTCGTGGCGGATCCGGTTGAGCCGGGTGATGAAGTCCTTGATGTTGCCCGGGGCGTTCCAGTCGCGCTCTTTCCACTGATATTTCTCGCTGTCGAGATACTCCTCCTTGTTGGGGATCGCGGCGTTCTCGCAGAGCTCGAATCCGGAATAAATCCCGTAGATGGAGGAGAGTGTGGCGGCGAGCACGGCGCGGATCATGAACGCGGGCCGGCCGCCGTGTTGGAGGTAGAAAGGGAGGATGTCGGGGGTGTTGGGCCAGAGATTGGCGCGGAAATAATCCTTCATCTCCGTCTGGGTGAGCTCGGTGAAGTATTCGGTGAGCTCGTGTTTGGAGTTGCGCCAGGAGAAGTAGGTGTAGCTGTGGGTGTAACCCACCTTCGCCAGCGCCTTCATCATCTTGGGCCGGGTAAAGGCTTCGCTCAGAAAAATCGTGTCCGGGTAACGCGCCTGGACCTTGCCGATGAGGTATTCCCAGAACGTGACGGGTTTGGTGTGCGGGTTGTCGACCCGGAAGATGCGGACCCCGTGTTCGCACCAGAACAGGATGACGCTGGTGAGTTCCTCCCAGAGCGCCCGCCAGTTGGGGCTGTGGAAGTTCATGGGATAAACGTCCTGGTATTTCTTGGGCGGATTCTCGGCGTATTTGATCGTGCCGTCGGGCCGTTTGTAGAACCACTCCGGGTGGGCGTGCACGTAGGGATGATCCGGCGAGCAGTTGATGGCGAAATCCAGGGCCACCTCCATGCCCCGGGCGTGGATCTCTTTCACCAGCCAGTCGAAGTCCTCCAGCGTGCCCAGCTCCGGGGCCACGTCTTTGTGGCCGCCGCCGTTGGGGCAGCCCTGGTGGCGGTTGCCGATCGCGTAAGGCACGCCCGGTTCGCCCGGCTCGCACGTCACGGCGTTGTTGCGGCCTTTGCGCGCCGTGATGCCGATGGGGTGGATGGGCGGGAAATAAATCACGTCAAACCCCATGGCTTTCGCGTCGTCCACGCGCCCCAGGCAGTCCCGGAACGTGGAGCCCCGGTCGCCCCTGCCCTCGGCGGACCGCGGGAAAAACTCGTACCACTGGGAGAAAAGCGCGCGTTGCCGGTCCACCGTGACCCGCGGATAACCGGCGTGCTCGGAGGGGGCGTTGGGGGATTCCTCGACGAGTGAGTCCACCGGCGTATGGCTGAGAACGAACTCGCTGGATTCGGACCGGTCGGCGTAGGTGGTCATCAACGCCTCGAGTTCGTGGCCGTGGATCAGCTCGTCGATCTCCACCGGGCTGGCGGTGCGGAGTTTCTGCGCCAGTTCCAGGAGCCGTGTTTGGTCGAGGTTTTGGCCGCGGCTTTCGGCGAGCTGGGCGGCTTTGGCCACCAACGCCGCGCCCTCGAGGGATTCGCTCTGGAGATCGGTCTGGCCGACGGCGTGTTTGGTGTGGAACTCGTGTTGCCAGGAGTGGAAGGTGTCGCCCCAGGCTTCGATGGTGAATTCGTACGGGTGGTTCTCGAAAAAGGTGCAGGTTCCGCGCCAGCGATCGTTGCCGTTGGGCAGCGGCGCCAGGGGCGTCTCATGCCAGCTGGCGGCGCCCCGTTTGCGCCATTTGAGCACGGCCGAAACGACGTCGTGGCCGTCCTTGAAGATGTCCGCCTCCACCACGAGGTGTTCGCCGACGGCGCGTTTGATCGGGTATTTGCCGCCGTCGATGAGCGGCGACACATTTTCAATCACGACGGTGGCGGGCCTCGGAATCATAGGGGCGGGATGTTGGCCCACAGGCGGGGAACGGGGCAAGCGGCGAGTCCCGGAAACCGCAGGGTAGGGAACTCTCCCGAGGCCCCTGGAAAAAGTGGCGCGGCCATCTTGGCCGCGGGGGCTTTCAGGCACAGGCTGGAAGCCTGTGCCACCTCATACTCCCGGTGCCCCCGGATGTACTCTTCATACTTCCCAAGCTGCGCTCCCGACCTCACCAGGTGATCAAAGTTCTCATCCCGCCAAAGAGGGCCGGTGCGCCCGGCTTCCTTGTTGATGGCCTTGGCGGTAAACGATTTCCAACTGTGCAGGATCGCCGACAAGTCCTCCCCGGGAGCCGGAGTCACCAGCACATGCGCGTGATTCGCGGCGACCACAGACTCTCCCAGTTCATACCGGGTTCCCTCAAAGTGCCGCAGTGCATCCCTCACGATCTTTCGCGCTGTCGGCCGCTCAAGCAGACAGCTCCCTTCACCGGCATCCAGCCATCGCTGGAGCCGTTTGTGAAACAGTTCAAAATACCGGGCGCGCTCGGCGGGAGTCAGTTCCGATGGGTGGACGTCTCCGTGAGACTCCTTCCATTCGGCGCGGTCGCGCTCCAGTTCCCTTCGACGGGATGCGGGAAGGGAATCTGCCAGACGGAAGGTGACAAAGTAGGTTTTGCCGTCCTGCCTCCAGTGGGGGAGATTCCGGCGGCTTTTGCTCACGGCGGCGTCGGGATTGAAGAAAGGGGAGGGAGTCTGCCGGTTCAGAGTGGCACAGCCATCTTGGCTGTGACTCTCGCAGGTCACAGGCTGGAAGCCTGTGCCACTTTTTAGGCGGGCGGCATGAAAGATCATCCGTTCGACGGTCTTGGATTCGGCGAAGCGCATAAGCAGAGGCTGTTGAAAGGCTGGGTCACCAAGTTTCGCGATGATGTTTGGGTTGATGCCACGGCGTGAAGTGATCCGTTTTATGAACTCAATTCGCGTGAGCCCGCGGGCGCGGGTGTTTTTGGGACGGGCAATTCCTTCACGACTCTCGAATGGCCGGTGTGCGCTCGAACTCTTCAACGGGCGCGTCTCCATCAGCAGGCTCGATCCGGCCAACCTCATTCTCTTCACAGTCGCTTGTCTTGCTTTCGCGAGGGTCAAAGGCGTTTCGCTGCAGGTTTGCCGACTGCGCGCTGGAAGAACCGCTCCCAAAGTGGCACAGGCATCTTGCCTGTGACTGCCACAGGCCACAGGCTGGAAGCCTGTGCCACCTTTGCCTGTTCTCTACGCCACTTCCGCCCGTATCGGCGGCAGCGGACTCGACGCCGTCGCGCTGGAAACGCTGCGGACCCTGCACCGTGCCCGGATCGATTTCCGCGCTTTGGCCTTCGAGAACCGCGCCGGTGAAATTCCTCCCGCCGCCGTGCGCTCGCTGCATTGGCATCCGGTCCGGATGCTCTCCTGGCTGGTGGACCGGGAATATTATTACGGGGCGAAAAAACACGCCCTAGACCGGTGCGCAGCTCGGGAGTTGGAGCGGGGCGGTTACGGGCTGTTCCACGGATGGTCCGGGGAATGTGTGCGGAGCCTGCGGGTGGCTAGGCGCAAGGGTGTGCCGAGTGTGATCGAGATCCCCACCTGGCATCGGCACAAAGGCAAAACAAAGTCGGCGGCGTTGACCCGGTCCGAGCGCGAAAGAGCGGCGGCCCGAGGCTGGGCCGGATACCGCAACCGGTTTTTGGTTTCCCGGCAGCAGATGCTCGAGGAATACGATCTGGCGGACTTGATCCTGGTGCTTTCCCAGAAGGCGGAGGAGACGTTTCTGGCTGCGGGTGTGCCTGCGGGGAAACTCTTCCGGCATCAACGCGGGGTGGATGTGGAACGGTTTACCCCGGCTGAAAAGCCGCCGGACATCTTCCGGGCGGTGTTTGTCGGGGCGTTGATTGAGCGCAAGGGCGTGCATCACCTGCTCCGGGCGTGGAAGATGTTGGGGCTCAAAAACGCGGAGCTGGTGCTGGTGGGGACGGTGCACGAGGAGATCCGGCCTTGGCTGCGGGAATACGCGGATGATTCGGTGAAACTCCCGGGGTTCGTGCCCCGGGTGGAAACTCTGTATCGGGAGGCGGCGGTGCATGTGTTTCCCTCCAGCTGCGAAGGCAGCGCCAAAGCCACATACGAGGCGGCCGCCTGCGGGCTGCCGCAGATTGCCACGCGCGAGTCGGGCGACGTGGTGGTGGACGGGGTCAACGGCCTGGTGATTCCGCCGGACTCGCCCGAGGCCATCGCGGACGCATTGAGCCGGCTTTATGCCGATCGGGATCTGGCCGCGCGGATGGGGGCGGCGGGACGCGAGCGCGCCGTGGCTTCGCTGTCGTGGGCGCATTTTGGCCGACGATTGCTAGAAGCTTACCAGGTGGTTAGCCGTGGTGCGAAGGGGTGAGCGGGATGTCTGCCGTTGAGCAGAGTGGTGTTCCCGGGCAAATGGGCGAGGGGAAACCACCTGCGCCTCAAAGTGCCCTTGCCTGTGGCGTTCCCATGCAAACGGGTGAGGTGGTGGAACCGGGGATGCCGGAGGCATCCCGGATCGTAGCCGGCGGTTGAGCGAAGCGACACCGCCGGGGCGCAGTCGAAAACCGAGGCACCCCGGCAGGGGTGCCAGAGAGGATGCACCGGCGAGCGCCCAGACATTTTCTGTGTCCCTTGCGCTTGCCCCCTCCCTTGCGCTTGGGCGCTCGCCGGGATCTGTGCGGAGGCCGACGGGCAACCGGCGACCCTGCCGCGACCAAGCCTGCCTCTTCACCGCGCTGCGGTAGCCGTGCCCCGGCTGAAGGGTGCGGGCCAGATGGGCCGGACCGGATTTCGAGAAGGTCCGTGCCCATCTGGTGATAGTTCCCGCCCCCGGGTTTTAGTTGAGGGGCCAAGGTTGGGCAGAGCCGAGGATTCCCTCGTCCGTCACCAAACGGAACCCGATCATCGTTCGCATCCGGGGATTTTGTGCCCCTTTGAACTTGAGCGTTTGGGCTGCAAAACTGTTGTAACTGGCACCCCGGTAGACACGTTTGTAGTTCGGGAAAAGACTTTGTGAAGGCGTTGGGGTGCCGCCCCCGTAAACATCCCCGCACCACTGATTCATATTCCCCCACATGTCGTACAGGCCGTAAGAGTTCGGCGCGAAGGAGCCCACAGGGCTGGTGCGCGTCCCATACAACGGGTGGAACATCCGGGTTGCACTCACATCGAAGGACGAGCCGGGGTGGCTGTAGTAAGTCGCATTTTGGTGCGTGATGTCGTCCCCCCACGGAAAACGAAACCCGTCAAGTGCGGCTCCGTTCGCGTCAACTCCGCGCGCAGCCTTCTCCCACTCAGCATCAAACGGCAACCGATACCCGTCTCCACCGTCATAAGCATAACATTCCACATCGTCGCGCTGCCCGACTCGATAGACGTTATAGACTTCCCTGCCGCTCGCATTCGTGTCCTTCACCTTGTAGCTCGGCAGGCGGCCTTCCATCTCGCTCTTCGCATTGCACCATTTCACCACGTCATACCAATTCACGTGGGACACCGGGTTATTGGGCCCGTCCGCCCAGCCCGCCGCCAAATTGTTTTCCTGGACCGTCCTCGTGCCTGACTTTGTCTTCACCTCAACGCCGTAAGTTGCTGGATATCCATGCGCCAAAGCCCACGCACGCACCGTATCCCACTCAGCCTTCGTCACCAACGTCGGCTGCATATAGAACGTGGGCACAGAAACGCTCTTCCGTTGTGAATTGGCAGTTTTCTTGACCCAGCGGAGCCCCGCGGCCTTGTTTTTTGGATCGATATACTCCTGCCGCCAATCATCCCCCGGACGGTAGTCTCCTTCGGAAATTTTCACATACCCAGCGGGCGGGTGCTGAACGAACGGCTCACTGAAAACGGATTCAGGCGCGGCAATCCCAGTCAGGAGGCAAGTTAAAAGCGTGATACAGATCGGTTTCATATCGGTTTTTGGTTTTTGATCAATGAACCCCTGTATCTCCGGCAACCGCAGGCGAGGTTACATTTTTTTGCCGAAATCTTTTCCCCTCCCGCACCGAATCAACCCGGCCTGGCGGGCTGCGCAAGGGCGGGGGACGCGCCAAAGTTTGTGGGGGCTCCCCATGGGAGCTATGGGGGCACCTTAGAGGCTCTAACAAAACGGCTTTCAGAGCTGGTGGAAGCAGATCATGGCGCAAGCCAAGATAAGCCACGCGAGGTGAATATCGGCGCGGCGCTCATCGCGGACGCGCAGACGCCTGAAGTTTTTTAGCCAGGCGATGGTGCGTTCA
>CAMARB010000077.1 GCA_945860355.1 Chthoniobacter flavus
AACGCACCATCGCCTGGCTAAAAAACTTCAGGCGTCTGCGCGTCCGCGATGAGCGCCGCGCCGATATTCACCTCGCGTGGCTTATCTTGGCTTGCGCCATGATCTGCTTCCACCAGCTCTGAAAGCCGTTTTGTTAGAGCCTCTTAGGCCTCTCTGAGCACGGGCTGGCTCACCTCCGCCTTGAGCAGGTCCTCGAGGCTCTCGCGCCGCGAAATCATCTCCACGCTACCGTCCGGCTCCAGCCAGAGCTGGGGAGCCTTTCCCACGGAGTTGTAGTTGCTGCTCATCGCCGCGCCGTAAGCCCCGGCGTCGCGGATCGACAGCAAATCGCCCGTCTCCACCTGAGGCAACCGCCGCGGGACCAGCAACTCGGCTTCGTCCCGGGTGAACACGTCGCCGCTCTCGCAGAGAGGCCCGGCAACGACGTAGTCCGACTCCGCCCCGCCCTCCTTGCCCACCACCTCGATGCGGTGATAACTCCCATACATCGCCGGGCGCACCAGATCCACAAACCCGGCGTCCACCATGGCAAACGTCACGCCCTGGCCCTTCTCGTTCGTGCGCGTCGCCTTCACGTCGGCCACCCGGGTGATCAGCGAACAGCTCGGCGCCACGTAATAACGGCCCGGCTCAATCTCCAGCCGGATCGGGCGGCCCGCCACGGCGCAAAGATTCTCGCGGCATTGGGTGAAAAGCGCGCGGAGCGGCTCCAGCGGGATCTGTTTCGAGGGATCCCGATAATTGTGCGGGATCCCGCCCCCGAGACTGACGGCCTCGAGCGACGGGAACAGGGGAAGGAGTTGGGCGAATTCAGCGGCCAGTTTACCGAGATTCTCGTGGAGCTCCTCAAACTGCGGACCGCTGCCGATATGGGCGTGGAGCATGACCACCTGGAGTCCGGCGCTCTGAGCGGCGCGCGCGGTCGTCTCGAGATCGTGAAACCAAATGCCGTGTTTCGAACTGGGCCCGCCGGTGTCGCAGGAGTTCACATGGCCATGGCCGAACCCGGGGTTGACCCGGATTGAGATGGGCCCGCGGTAACCCGCCCGCGAAAGATCGGCGATCATGCCGGGGGACCCGATATTGGGGAGAATCCCGTTTTCGAGCACCACCTGGAGCGCGTTGTCGCGGAACACATCCGCCGTGAAACACACCACCGGCGGACGGTTGCCCGCCGCGTGCCCGGCATGCAAAGCACGCAGCACTTCGTTGCCGGACACCGCGTCGATCCAGATCCCGTGCTCCTGCATCGTGCGGAGGACCTTGGTGGAGGGACAGGCTTTCATGGCAAACCGGGCCTGGACCCCCTCGGCACTGGTGAGGAAACGGATGTCCGCGATGCGCTGCCGGAGCACGCTGGCATCGTAGATCCAGAAGGGGGTTCCAACTTTTTCAGCCAGGGAACGGAGAAGAGAAGGGTCGAGGTTCATGACAGGAGCGGCGCATCATCGGGGGGACTGCGCATTTTTCAAGGCCAAGGCGCGTCCGGCCGCGCCCAAAATCAATCCGCCGCCCGTTACCGCCGCCCGGAACACAACCTTGCGCCCCGGCTCCGACTCCCGGGACACATGCCGGGATCGCCATTTCCCCGCCGGTGTGGCGCGGGCCACCGCCCGGCTCAGGGCGAGAGGCGTTCTGTGCGCCAACCTTCCCCGGCCACGCGGGTGTACCGGAGCCGATCGTGGAGTCGGCTCGGACGGCCCTGCCAGAACTCGACGGTGTCGGGGGTCAGGCAGTAACCGCCCCAGTGTTCCGGCAAAGGCACGCTGCCCGAGCTAAAACGCGCCTGGGCCTCGGCAAACTGTTCTTCCAACTGGGCCCGGTCCCGGACCACCCGGCTTTGAGCCGACGCCCACGCGCCGATCTGGCTGCTCAAAGGGCGGGAATGAAAATAACGCTCGCTCTCCTCCCGGGAAGAAAGGCGCACAGACCCGGTGACATTGACCTGCCGCTCCATCGCGCCCCACCAGAAGGTGAGCGCCGCTCGGGCGTTGGAGTGGAGCTGCCGGCCTTTGTGGCTGTGGTAATTGCTGAAAAAGGTGAACCCGCGCTCGTCGCAGACCTTGAGGAGAACCGTCCGCGACCAAGGCTGCCCCTCGGAGTCCACGGTGGAGAGAACCATGCCGTTGGGTTCGAGAACCTCGGCGGCGTGGGCGTCCGCCAGCCAACGGTTGAATTGCACCACGGGATCCGCATCCAAATCCGCCCGGTGCAGAGGGCGCAGCGTGTATTCGCGCCGGAGCGCGGCGAGTTGTTCGGGCGTCAGTGACATCGCTGCTCTCATGACAGGCGCCGAGCCAAGCGCCAGAAAAAAAGCGGCCCGCGGCTACTCCTTGCTGGGAGGCAGCTCCACGATCTCAAACCAGTATTTCTCAAGCGTTTGAAGGATGTCCACGAGCGCCTCAAAAGTCACCGGCTTGACGATGTAACTGTTCACCCCGAGATCGTAGCTCTTGTAAACGTCCTCGTCGGCTTTGGAGGTGGTCAACACCACCACCGGGATCTGGCGCAAATCCGGGTCGCTCTTGATCTCCTTGAGGACGGTGCGCCCGTCTTTGCGCGGCATGTTGAGGTCCAGGAGGATCAACCCGGGCCGGGGCGCCTCGACAGGAGGCGCGAACCTGCCCTGGCGGCGCAGGTAATCCATAAGCTGCTCGCCGTCATCGACGAACTTGACCTCGTTGATCAAACGCCCCTCCTCAAGGGCTTCCTGGGTCAGGCGCCGGTCGTCGGCGTCGTCGTCGGCCATCAAAATGGTGATCGGCATGGCGTGTTTACTCATGGTCGGGGTTGGCAACTTGATTCACGGGCAAAGTCACGATGAACGCGGCCCCCTGCCCTTCGGAGCTCTCTGCCACAAGGGTGCCCCCGTGGCGATCCGTAATTTTCCGGCAAACGGCCAGACCAATGCCCGTGCCCTCGTATTCGCTGCGGTTGTGCAGCCGCTGGAACACCACAAAGATCTGTTCCCCGAACTTCGGGTCAAACCCGATCCCGTTGTCGCGCACGGTGATCTGGCAGAGTTCGGCGTTGGATTTGGATTCCCAGCCCGGCACTGCGGCCGCGGCAATCCGCCGGGCTTGGATCGAAACGGACGGGGCCACGCCGGGACGCTGGAATTTCAGAGCGTTGCTGACGAGGTTCTGGAAGAGCTGACGCAGTTGAACGGGATCGCCGTCGATCTCCGGCATGGGCCCGAGCTCGATGATTGCGGCCTTTTGTTCGATGGCAACTTCCAGGTCGCTCAACACGCCGCGAATCACCGCGTTGAGATCGCACCGCTCAAAGGGCTGGGCCCGGCTCGTGATGCGAGTCAGCTTGAGCAGGTCCTGAATGAGCACGCTCATGCGCGAGGCCGCGCTCTGCATCCGCTGGAGGTAATCCAGACCGGCTTCCCCGAGCTGCGGCGCGCATTTGACCCGGAGCCGGTCGCCGAAAGCGAGGATCTTGCGCAGGGGCTCCTGGAGATCATGCGAGGCCACCGAGGCGAAGTTTTGGAGCTCCGCGTTGCTGCGTTCGAGCTGGGCGGCAAACCGGGTGAGTCTTTCCTCGGCCGCTTTGCGCTCGGTGATGTCCGCGCTCACGCACACCAGCCCCAGCACACGCCCCGAGGGGTCGCGCAACGGCACCTTGGTCGTGGAAAGCCAGAGCTCCGAGCCGGACCGCGACACCCCGGGTTCCTCGCGATTGCGTTGTGCGACCCCGGTCCGAAGCACGTCCTGGTCTCCCGCGTCATAAAGCGCAGCCAGCTGCGGCTCAAAGAAATCGAACACGGTCTTGCCCTCGATGCTGTCCTCCTCGGAGAGCTGGAGAAAATTGCGGTGCGCCCGGTTATCCATCACGTAGCGGCCGTTGACGTCTTTGACGAAGATATGATCGGGCATCGTGTCGATGATGCTGCCGAGCAGGTTGTGCTGATCCGCGAGCACCTCCTCGGCGCGCCGACGCGCCGCCAGGTCGAGAAGGATCGTGCGCCCGGCCCCCAAGAGAGCCACCAGCGTCAAGCCCGTGCCGACGATCACCACCACGGTGTAGGCAGTTCCAAAAAAGGCCGCCGAACTCTGATGGCGCACCAGGCGCTCGCGTTCCCGCGCCTGAAACCCCTCAGTCGCGCGCCCCACGGAATCCCGCAACTCAGCCAGGAACTGCGAGCGAATTTCGCCACCCTTGGGACTCAAAAGCCTGCTCTTCTCAAATTGCGCCTCGATCGCATCCAGTCGCCGGGTCTGCTCGGCATCGTCCTTCATCGCCCCCCGAAGCTCAGCAAGCGCGGCCGCCAACCGCTCCCGTCTTTCCGCGGCTGTCGGGTTCCCCCGGGTGCCAGCCGGTTCGTTCGCAAACCCCGATTGATCAAGGCAGAGCTCGCTCAGAAGCCGCAGGACGCGCTCACTCCACTCCAGCATCCGATGGGAGTGCGCCAAACTGGCCACCGCCTGCGTGTATTCGCGCTCGACCCACAACGTGATGCCACCCACGCCGGCTAAAACGGCCAGCACACCGCCAAACGCCAAAACCACCCGGCGACGGATGGAGAAAAATTGCGGCTTAAAAATCTCGCGCATTCAGTTCCGAAAACCCGACCGAGTGGAGGTCCGAATCGGAGGTGGGGAAATAAACATCAGCTCCCCGGGAAGTTGAAGAAAGAACTGCGCGCCCGGTTCAAGCCCGCCCGGGCTCCCTGCGAAATCGAGGCCCGCGCTCAAGCTGGGTCTGTCCCGCCGCGTTCGGGCGGGAACCCGCGGCGGAGACGCCGGGCGACGTGGACGAGCGCAATGAGAAAGGGCACCTCAATGAGCGGGCCCACAACCGCGGCGAAAGCCTCGCCGGATTGGATGCCGAAAACCGCGATCGCCACGGCAATCGCGAGCTCGAAGTTGTTGCCCGCGGAGGTGAATGCGAGCGTGGCGGAACGCGGGTAATCGGCCCCGAGCCGTTTGGCCATGAAGAAGCTCACAAAGAACATCGCGCCAAAGTAGATTCCCAACGGGAGAGCGATGCGGAGCACGTCGAGCGGCAACGCCACGAGGGCGCCGCCCTTGAATGTGAACATCACCACAATGGTGAAAAGCAGCGCCCCCAGGGTAACCGGCGAGATCCGCGGCAGGAAAACCCTCTCATACCAGTCCTCGCCCTTGATGGGCACCAGCAACACCCGGCTTAAAAAGCCCGCGGCGAAAGGAATCCCCAGGTAGAGCATCACGCTCTTGAAAACCTCGCCCATCCCGATCCCCACGCCTCTTCCCGCCAATCCGAAATAGGGCGGCAGGAACGTGATAAAGAACCAAGCCAAGACACTGTAAAAAATGATCTGGGCAAGGCTGTTGAGGGCAACGAGACCCGCGGCGTACTCGCGGTTTCCCCGGGCCAGATCGTTCCAGACCAGCACCATCGCAATGCAGCGGGCGATGCCGACCAGGATCAAGCCCACCATGTAATCGGGGTGATCGCGCAAAAACGTAACCGCAAGCAGGAACATGAGCGCGGGGCCGATCACCCAGTTCTGAACCAGCGAGAGCGCCAAGATGCGGGTGTTGGAAAAGACGCTGGGCAGTTGCGCGTATCGCACCTTGGCCAGGGGCGGATACAGCATGAGAATCAGGCCGATCGCGATGGGCACATTGGTGGCGCCCACGGTCATCGGGGCAAAAAACGACTCGGGATCGGAAAGCACAAAACGTCCGATGACGGTCCCGAGCCCCATCGCCACGAAGATCCACACGGTGAGGTATCGGTCGAGGCAGGACATCCTGCGCGAAACGGAGTCGGCCGGGGAGACGGGTGTCATTGGGGCGGAAATGGAGGCAACGGTTCCGGAGCTGGGCCGCGAGGGCCGACGGTTCGGCTTGGGGCCCGCAGAAGGGCCGCGAGCGACTCGGCGCCCACGGGTTCCTCCTTTGACCAGGGCAGAACCGCGATGCGCGACGCCAGCGAACCGGTGACCTCCCGCAGATACCCCGCCTCACTCGCCCCGCGCCGGATCAGGAGCGGGTCCATGGAGCCGGTGATTGCGAAGCTCTGGTTGACAATCCATGCGTAGGGATGGATGCCCGCCCTGCGCAGGTCCTCCTGCAAAGCGGCCGCCTCATGAACCGGGGTCGCCTCCGGCAACGTGACTATCAAAACCCGGGTAAACTCCGGGTCGCGCAACCGCGGGAGCAGCTCGCAAACTTCCTCGGAAAGAGTGCTCCGCGCCTGGCGCCCCAGCTCCCGGTGATACGCCAGGGTGGCGTCGAGGAGCAGCACCGTGTGCCCCGTCGGCGCGGTGTCCAGCACCACGAAACTCTCGTTCCCAAGCGCCACGGTTCGGGCGAACGCGCGAAACACGGCGATTTCCTCGGTGCACGGCGAGCGCAAGTCCTCCTCCAACAGGGAGCGGCTCTCCGGATCGAGACCGGCGCCTTGCGCGGCGAGCACTTCGGCGACGTAGGCCGCAGTTTCAGCCTGCGGGTCGATCCGGCTCACCACAAGCCCCGGCACCTGATCCCTCAACGCCGCGGCCACATGCGCTGCCGGGTCGGTTGTCGAGAGATGCACCGCGAACCCGCTGCGCGCCAGATGAACGGCCACAGCCGCTGCGACCGTTGTCTTTCCCACACCGCCCTTGCCCATCGTCATGATCACGCCGTGTCCCGGCGCCGCCAGCGCGTCCAGTAAATCCCCGCAGTCCATCGCAGCGATCTCGTCAAAACCCGCTCCCCCCGCTCCCAGGCCTTGATCCACCTGACCGTCGGGTTTCTGATGCGCCACGAGCGCCCGGAGCACGTCAACGCCCAGGAGGTTTTCCGGGCGCAACGCCACCTCATAAACCGGAAGCGAATCGAGGAAGTCGCGGGATTCCGCGAGCGCAC
This sequence comes from Chthoniobacter flavus, assembly GCA_945860355.1. Classification (GTDB taxonomy): domain Bacteria; phylum Verrucomicrobiota; class Verrucomicrobiia; order Chthoniobacterales; family Chthoniobacteraceae; genus CAIURC01. Next base: position 6,849 of record CAMARB010000077.1, read on the forward strand.
GCGCGCCGCTTTTCTCCAGCGCCGCCGCCACGGGATCGAGCGGGGCCGCCGCTCGGAACACCCCGTTGAGAATCAGCCGCGGATGAACCGCCCCGAGCTTTGCAAGTTCGTCCCGGGTCCGGCGCGCCTCGCGCAATGCCGCGACCTGGGCTCGGCTCACGAGAACAAGAGTGGTGCGAGAGGCATCGGCAAACACGGCGACCGCCGACTCATACACCGCCCGCTGTTGATCGAGCCCCGCGAGGGGGCCAAGACAGGAGGTTCCGCTGGCGTTGTCAGCCAAAAAACCGGCCCACGCCTTGGGCAGCATCAGCAAACGAAGGGTGTGCCCCGTGGGCGCCGTGTCGAAGATCACGTGGTCGAACTCCGCCGTTGCCGAGGCGTTCCCCAAAAGCCGCGAAAACTCGTCAAACGCGGCGATCTCCGTGGTGCAAGCCCCCGAGAGCCGCTCCTCAATCCCCGCCAGCACCGGTTCCGGAAGCTGGCCACGCAAGGGGGCGATGATTTTTTCCCGGTAAACGCGCGCTGCGGCCTCCGGGTTGATGTTGAGTGCCTGTAATCCCGGCACATGGGGAACCGGCCTTGGTTCACCGCCCAGCGGCACCCCAAGCACCTCGTCGAGATTCGAGGCCGGATCGGTGCTCACAAGCAGGACACGTTTCCCGGCGTCGGCCAACGCGATGGCAACGGCACAGGAGAGCGAGGTTTTACCAACACCCCCTTTGCCGGTGAAAAAGAAAAACCGGGTGGGGTTTTCCCAGAGGCGGGCGACGGGGAGCGGCGGGTTCATAGCGCGTTCGCGGACTCCCGGACAAGGCGCCGGATCCATTCGGCCCGGTGGGCGTGATCGGGATACATGCCGTGCAGGGCAATCTCGCCGTCGATAAAAATCAAGGGCAGCTTTTCGGCCCCCTCCGACGCGAGGAACGCCTTGACGACGGGATTCTGGACGAACGCGAGCGGCTGCTGCGCGAGGTTGTAGCGCTCCACTCGCACTCCACGCGATTGGATTTGGTGGAGGAATCCCGCGAACTGCGGCAGGACAGGATCCACCGACGGCCCGCAAACGCCCGTGGAACAGCACATTGGAGGGTCATAGACTTGGATGATTTTCATGGCAGTGAAGGCTGGTGGATGGGATGCACCGCGTCTTTTCCCCGATGAAAGCTCACTAAAGCCCCGGGGCCCCCCGTTGTTTGGAGCGGGATCTGAAGAGCCAGCGAAGCTGCATTTCGGGCCACTCCGGGACGCCGCAGCGGGCGCAGCCCCCTCCCCGCGCCGCCTGGATCAACCATTTTACAACACCTCTCATTCTCACAAACCCTCTCATTTCCCCGCCCCCAGCGGCATCCTCTCCCATGGGCACCTCTGAAACGGTCAATCACACCACCAGTCTCGCTTCTACCGCCCGACAAATCAAACTCCCAAACCTCCCCCGGGAAGCATTCCTCTCCGTCGCCCTGCCCCCCTCTCCCCTCATCCCTCACCCCTGATTAAAATTGGCGGAGGGGGTGGGATTCGAACCCACGGACCCTTTCAGGTCTCCAGTTTTCAAGACTGGCGCAATAGACCACTCTACCACCCCTCCGGAACTGTGCGCATTGAACGCCCGCCTCAAAATTGCCTGCAAGCAAATTATCCGGCGAGCCACCCCACGCCCCAGATTCGCCATTGGCCGCTTGTCATCAAGGTTGATGACGACGACACTCCCGCTGTTTTTCATCCGTGCACCTCCCAGTGAAAGTTCTCATTGCTCCGGACAAGTTTAAAGGATCGCTCTCCGCAGTGGCGGCCGCAGGAGCCATCAGCCGGGGCGTGCTTGCCGGGTGGCCCGGGGCGCAGGTGCGGATGGCCCCCATTGCCGACGGGGGCGAAGGATTCGCGGAGGCCATGTGCGAAGCGCTCCGCGGGGAATGGGTGGAACTCCCGGCCCAAGACCCGCTGGGGCGCGAAGTGCAGGCCCGTTATGCGTGGGTGGAATCCATGAAACTGGCAGTCTTGGAGATGAGCGAGGCCTCCGGAATCTGGCGACTTTCGCGGGCCGAGCTCAGCCCGATGAACGCCCACACCTTCGGCACCGGCCAACTCATACGGCACGCCATCGAGCGCGGCGCCCAGACCCTGTTGGTTGGGCTGGGGGGAAGCGCCACCACCGACGGAGGCGTCGGCATGGCAAACGCCCTCGGCTTTGAATTTCTCGACGCGAGAGGGAGCCGCCTCGATCCGCGCCCCTCCAATCTGCGCACGCTCGCGGCCATCCGGCCCCGGACCGGTCCGGCCCTGCCCCAGATCCTCGCCGCGTGCGACGTGCAGAACCCGCTCCTGGGCGAACGGGGCACGGCCCGTGTTTTCAGTCCGCAGAAAGGCGCAGGTGCCGCGGAGGCGGCCGCCTTGGAGGAAGGCATGGAAAACCTTGCCCGGGTCGTCCACAGGGATCTCGGATGCGACTTTCGGGAGACGCCGGGAGCCGGAGCCGCGGGCGGAATCGGGTTTGGTCTGATGAGCTTTTGCGGCGCAGAAATCAGGTCCGGGTTTGATGTGGTTGCCGAGGCGCTGCGACTCGACGCCATGGTGAGGGAGGCGGACCTGGTGATCACCGGGGAGGGCCGGATCGACGGCCAAACCCTCGAGGGCAAAGGCCCCGCAGGCGTGGCGCAACTGGCGCGCGCAGCCGGGAAACCGGTGATCGCGTTGGCGGGCGCGGTTTCGGAAGATCCCGCCCTGTATCAAATTTTCGACGCGCTCGCGCCAATCGTGGACCAGCCGCTGACTCTGGAGGATGCGATGGGTCGGGGGGCGGAACTCCTTGAACGCGCCGCGCAACGTGCCGTCCGTTTTCTTCAAATTGGAACTCATCTATGAACAAACGCATCGCTCTCCTCTTTTCCGGACAAGGCGCTCAGACCGTGGGCATGGGCAAAGATTTGGCCGACAACTACGCCTCGGTTGCGGAGCTCTTTGAACAAAGCGACCGGATCCTTGGCTGGCCCCTGAGCAACGTGGCGTTCAACGGGCCGGACGAGGAGCTCATGCAGACCAAGAACTGTCAGCCTGCGCTTTTTGTGCACGGCTTGGCGTGCCTGAGCGCGCTTCGGCAGGAAATCGGGGAGTTCCCCGTGCGTGCCGCCGCGGGTTTATCGCTGGGAGAATTCACCGCGCACTGCGCGGCGGGAACATTTGGATTTGAGGAGGGCCTCAAGTTGGTGGCTCAGCGGGGACTCTTTATGCAGGAAGCCTGCGAGCAGACCTCCGGCGCCATGGCGGCGATGATCGGCGCCGATGAAAGCGCCGTGCGCGCCTTGGCGTCCGAGACGGACGTGGACGTGGCAAACCTCAACAGCCCCGGCCAGATCGTGATTTCGGGAGAGTCCGCCAAGATCGCCCTGGCCGTTTCCCTCGCCAAAGAGCACGGGATTCGCATGGCCAAGACCCTGAACGTGGCGGGCGCCTATCATTCTCGCCTGATGAACTCCGCTTTTCTCAAGCTGGGCCAGGAACTCCAACGCACCGCCATCGCGTCCCCCAAATTCCCCGTCATCTGCAACACCGACGCCCGGCCCGTCCGCGAACCCGAGGAAATCCGCTCCTCGCTTCAGGACCAAGTGACCGACACGGTGCATTGGACCGAGACGATGGAGTATCTGGTGGATGAGGAGAAGTGCGAGCTCTTCATCGAACTCGGCCCGGGCGGCGTGCTCGCGGGTCTGCTGAACCGGACTAGGAAAGGCACGCCCTGCGTGTCGATCAGCGATTGCGCGAGCCTGGAAGCGGCCGTTGCAGCGATCCGGGCGTGACATCAGCCCACACCCCGGGACACGGGCGGGCTGACGGTTGCCTTTGACTACGCCCCGGCTTTGGCCGCCGCGACCTCGGCTTCATGCGCCTGGAGGCACTTGAACTGGCTGGTGAGCTTCTCGAGCTGATCGGCCATCCTGCCCAGAGACTTCGCGGACGCCATGGCCTCGGAGACCCCTTTGGCGCTTTCCCTCGCATTGAGAGCCGCCTGCTCGGTGCTTCGGGCGATCTCCGAGACTCCGGACGCCGCCTGGCTGATGTTGCAGGACATCTCCGATGTGGTCGCGGCCTGCTCTTCCACGGCAGAGGCGATGCTGTTGGAGATGTCGTTGATTTTCGTGACTACCCTTCGGACCTCGCCAATGGCCTCCACAGCGGAGCTGGTGTCCGACTGAATGCTCTCAATTCGGCGGCTGATTTCCTCGGTGGCTTTCGCGGTTTCCTTGGCAAGTTCCTTGACCTCGTTGGCCACCACGGCAAAGCCCTTGCCCGATTCCCCGGCGCGCGCCGCCTCGATGGTGGCGTTCAGCGCGAGGAGATTGGTTTGTTCCGCAATGGAAGTGATCACCTTGATGACGCTTCCGATCTGGTTGCCGCTCTCACCGAGCTTGTTGACGATGGAGTTGGTCGACTCCATGTAACCCACAGCGAGCGAGGAAACATTCGCCGCCTCGGAGGCGTTCTTGGATATCTCCTTGATGGTCTGCTCCATTTCCTCAAGCCCAGCGGCCACGGTGCCCACATTGGAGCTGAGTTGCGTAGCCGAGGAGGCCACGATGCAGGCCTGCTCGGAAGTCTCCTTGGTGTTCGCGCTGATGCCTTGTCCCACAGCGCTGAGCTCCTCAGCGGACGTGGCAAGCACTGCGGCGTTTTTCTTAATCCCCGCCAGCAGCGAGCTGAAGGCCGTCGTCAACGCGTTGACGGAGGCGGAGATTTTGCCAATCGGATCCTCTGCGCGCACCGTGAGGCTAGCCCGCAAGTCGCCGGTGGCAACGAGGCCCAGCGCGGCGCTGGTCTCATCGAGGTCGGCGACGATGGAACGCGAGACGGCCATGGAGCCGCTCAGGCAAGCCAGGGCGATCACCGCCAGCCCGCCCACCAGCAGCCGGGACGCGTTGCTGCGGCTCTCCTCGGAAAGCTTCGCCTGCGCGTGTGCATTCGTCTCGATGGACTCCCCGAGTTTTTCCAGTTCATCCTCCAGCCTGCTAAACGCGCTTTGAAACTCGCCTCGCAGCGCCTCTGAAATCGCGCTCTTTTCCGTCGCCTTTTTCACAATCTCCGCGGCCGATGCGTTGTATTTTTTCACAAGAGGCACCACCTCTAGAATCTCCTGCTTGATCGCCGCCGGTATGGCCAGGGCGTTGAGCGCCTTGAGCTTGGCTTCCAGATCCGCCACGAATTCACCGAGCTCCTTGGACGCCTCGCCCAGGGAATTGGAGTCGCCCTGCTGCGCGGCCAGCATGGCTCGGAAGACCGCCGCCCGGATCCCGTCATGCCGCATGTCGACGATCGTCATGGCCCGCACTGCCGGCACCTGAACCTCGGCCAGCTCCACCACGGATCGTCCCAAAAGCGCCTGCCCCTTGAGGGACACAATGCCCACAAGGAGAATGCCCAGCAAAGTGAGCACGAGGAGAAAGTTGATCTTGGTCTGCAGTTTCCATCCACGGATTCGATTCATAGCTTTTAAAAATTCAGTGACTGTTCAGTGGGTCGTCCAGAACGTTCAGCGCTCGCCGCCTCGCGTCAGCCAGGGGTTGAAATTCGTGTTCCCTGCGATGGCCGATCTCATGCCAGGCATCGGACCCGGCGTCGCGGCGCAACACCAAGGGGTCCCCTGGTCCGCGCGCCCCCGCCCGGAGGGCGGCCCCTCTTCACCCAACCCATCGTGCTTTTTTTCGCTTCAATCATTGGAGAGACGCCCGGTTAGGCGGACAGGGTGGGTGCGAGTTTGATCATTCCTGATATCTGGCAGTCCGCGTACCATGGAGCGGGCTCCGGGGAATGCGGCAGCGCAGCCGGAGGCGCGCCTTGATCCGCTCAGCCCACGCCCTCAGGGTGTGCGTTTGCCATGAGCCGCGTGCCTTCACTTACCACCGATCCGATCCCGCAGCTGACTTGGCGGATCGCGCTGCCGGCGAGCATCGGGATGTTTTTCAACACGATGTACAACTTCGTGGACACCTATTGCGCGGGCCTCCTCAGCACCGACGCGCTCGCCGCGCTGTCCCTTTCTTTCCCGGTGTTTTTTGTCTTCATGGCCGTCGGCAGCGGTCTGAGCCAGGGTTCCACCGCGCTCATGGCGAACGCGTTGGGCGCCGCCAACCGGGATCACGCCCGGCACATCTTCGCTCAATCCGTCGGATTCACCCTCGGCTGCGGCATTCTCGTGTCGATGGGGGGGCTGCTGGCCGCTCCCTGGCTGTTTCGCCAGCTCGGCGCCGAGGGCAACTATCTGGAGGTGGCGCTCGTTTACATGAACGTTCTGCTCTGCGGGGGCCCGTTTTTTCTGCTGCCGATGGCCCTCAACGCCACCCTCAACGCCCAGGGTGAAACCCGGGTTTACCGCAACTTTCTCATCGCCGGATTCCTCGCCAACTGCCTGCTCAACCCCTGCCTGATGTGGGGTTGGCTGGGACTCCCAGCGATGGGCGTGGGCGGCATCGCGCTGGCCACGGTTTTGATTCAGGCGGCGGGGTCGCTCTGGCTTTTGAGGCATGTCAGGTCCACCGAACTCTGCCGGGACCTGCCTCGGTCGCTGTTCCGCCCCCATCCGCCCACGCTCCGGCTCATCGCGGCACAGGCCGTTCCCGCCGTGCTCAACATGCTCACCGTGGCGCTGGGCATTTTTGTGATCACCTGGTTTGTGAAACACTTCGGCAAGGAGGCCGTGGCCGCCTCGGGAATCGCGACTCGGATCGAGCAAGTGGCGTTAATGCCGGCGCTCGGGCTCAACACCGCCGTTCTGAGCTTGGTGGGCCAGAATCACGGAGCGGGTTTGCGGCATCGCGTGCGCGCGGCCTGGCTCACGTGCATCGGGTATGGCACGGGCATGATGCTCGTCGGCGGTGCGCTGATCTGGGTGCTGCGCGCCTCGGCCATGCGCGTTTTCACGAACGATCCGGTCGTAATCGGCCACGGCGTCCATTTCCTTGGGTTTGCAGCATTCACGCTGGCGGCCTACCCGATCCTGTTTGTGACCGTCTTTTTGATGCAGGGCTTGAAACGCCCGATTTACGGGTTGTGGATGGGGTTGTACCGCCAGGTGGCGGCCCCGTTTCTCGTCTTCAACACGCTCGCATTCACTTTGGGCCTGGGCCTCCAAGGCGTGTGGGGAGGGATCTGCCTGGTCAACTGGAGCGCCGCTCTTTTCGCGCTCTGGTGGGGCTGGCGCCAAGTCCGGCCCGCCACTGTCGCCCCGGAGGAAACGGCCGAAGCTCACGACTCAAAGACGACCGCCTCCTGAGAAAAGCGACCCGAGGCGGACCACGGGCCCTCGCGCACCCACTCCCCGCTCGCTCCAGCCAATTGAGGGAAAGCCGCTTAGGGAGAAAACCGCGCAGGCCGCGTTATTTGCTCAACTCCAACATCCGGCGGATCGGCAGTTCCGCCCGGGCACGGAGGGCCTCGGGAATCACGATCTCGGGCTGGAGATGGAGCAACGCGTCGTGAAGTTTCTCCAGGGTGTTCATCTTCATGAAGCGGCAATCTGCGCACGCGCACAAATCCGTGGGACCGGGAATAAACTCCTTTTCGGGCATCTCACGGCGCAGCCGGTGGAGCATACCCGATTCAGTCACGATGATGAACGCCTTGGCCGGAGAGGCCTTGCAGTAGGTGATCATCTTTTCAGTCGAACACACTTCATCGGCCAAAATCCGGACCGCATAGGTGCACTCGGGATGAGCCACCACGGGCGCGCCGGGATGCTCGGCGCGGATGCGTTCAATCGAGTCCCTTGTGAATTCCACGTGCACGTAACAGGCACCCCGCCACAGCTCCATCTTGCGCCCGGTCTGCTCCATCACCCAGGCGCCCAGGTTCTGGTCCGGCACGAAGAGGATGTTGCGGTCTTTGGGGGCGGCTTCGACGATCTTCACCGCGTTGCCGCTGGTGCAGATGACGTCGCTGAGCGCTTTGACCCCCGCCGAACAGTTGATGTAGGCGATGACGTAGTAGTTCTTGTCGGCGTGCTCCTTGAGATAGGCCTCCAGCTTGTCCGCCGGGCACGACTCCGAAAGGGAACAGCCGGCGTCCAAATCAGGCAAAATCACTTTCTTGCCCGGATTCACAATCTTGGCGGTCTCCGCCATGAAATGCACCCCGCAGAAAGCGATGACCTCCGCGTCGGTCTGGGCGGCCTGATAACTCAGGCCCAGAGAGTCGCCCACGAAATCCGCGAGTTCTTGGATTTCTTTGACCTGGTAGTTGTGCGCGAGGATTACCGCATTGCGCTTGCGCTTCAGCTCAAGGATTTCCTCAATGAGATCAATGCCGATTGTGGCCATTAGAAATATCTAGGGTTGCGGCGGTGACGGGTCAACCGGACAGAACACGGCGGACTCAGGAGAGCAGCTCATACCAGTTGTTGCGCTGGCGGGGTTCGTATCCCGCCGTGGTGATGAGCTCCTCGATTTCCTCCTTGGCTAGACGGAAGCTGGTGCCCGCACTGCTCACCACGTTTTCTTCCATCATGACGCTGCCAAAATCGTTGGCGCCATATTGGAGCGCGATCTGCCCGATCCGCGGCCCCTGGGTGACCCAGGAGCTCTGCAAGTTGGGGATGTTATCGAGAAAAATCCGGCTCAGCGCCTGCATCCGCAGGTATTCGGCGCTGCCCACGGGCTCGGCTTTGAGCTTGGTGTGCTCGGGTTGGAAGGTCCAACAGATGAACGCCGTGAATCCCCCGGTGGCATCCTGCTGATCGCGCAGCCTCTGGAGATGCTCGAGGCGTTCCTCGAGGGTTTCCACATGGCCAAACATCATGGTGCAACTCGAGTTGAGGCCGAGTTCGTGGGCGATCTCCATCACCTTGAGCCACTGGTCGCTGTTGCACTTGAGCGGGGCGATCCGGTTCCGCACCCGGTCCACCAAGATCTCGCCGCCGCCTCCGGGGATGGAGCCCAAGCCGGCTTCCTTAAATCGGGTGATCACATCGCGGAGCGACAAACCGAAGACGTCCGCAAAATGGTTGAACTCCGGGGGGCTAAACCCGTGCACATTGATATGCGGGTATTTTTCGCGGACGTGAGAGAGCAGGTTGAGATAATAATCGATCCCGAGCTTGGGATGATGCCCGCCTTGGAGGAGGATCTGCACCCCGCCGATGGCGGTGAGTTCGTCGAGCTTGGAGTCGAGTTGCTCATGGTTGAGCACGTAGTGGTCGGTGTCGCGCTCGGTCCGGTAGAACGCGCAGAACTTGCAGTAGACGTTGCAGACGTTGGTGTAATTGATGTTCCGATCGACGATGTAGGTGACGATCTCGTTGCCGCGGCCGGCAAACGCCTCGCGCCGAATCAGTTTCCGGCGGTGGTCGGCCAGGGCGCCGAGTTCGTTGAGAGGCAGATGGTAGAGCGCCGCGGCGTCTTGCCGGGAGATGCGGTCCCCGGACAAGACCCGTTGAGCAAGAGATTCTTCGAGGACGGCAGTGGCCATGGTGGGCATTTAAAGCGGGGAAATGCCGCGGCGTAAAGGCCCGGCCAAGTTCCAAGCAGCAATCCCCGCCGGCCCCCCCCTCGCCCCGGGCGCCAATCCTAGGCGCGCCGGAGGAGGGCCGCGCAGATCGAGCGGATCAACGCGGGCCCCTCGTAGATGAAACCGGTGTAGATCTGGATCAAGGAGGCTCCGGCGTCGAATTTCTCCAATGCGTCGTCCGCGCTGAAAATGCCCCCCGCCGCGATGACCGGCAACCGGGAGCGGGAGGTGATGAAGCGCACAATTTCCGTGGACCGCTCCCTCAACGGCCGGCCGCTGAGCCCACCCTGCTGACGCCGGTGGGCCGCGATTTGGGAATGATCCACCGTGGTGTTGGTGGCAATCAGCCCTGCGAGCTCGTGCTCCTCCGCCAATGCGAGAATCTCCTCGATGGGCTCCCACGCAAGGTCCGGAGCGATTTTGATGAGGAGAGGCCGCCGATCCACGTTGCGCCGCTGGATGGTGCCCAGAAGCTCGTCCAGTGCCCCGTGATCCGGCAGGTTGCGCAGGCCGGGAGTGTTCGGAGAACTGATGTTCAACACGAAATAATCCCCAAAATGATGAAGCCGCTCGAAGGAGAGGAGGTAGTCGCTGGTGGCTTCCTCCAGGGGCGTGACCTTGGATTTGCCCAGGTTGATCCCGATCGGGATCCGCGGCCAGCGGTCATCGGCTTCCAACTGCCGGAACCGGCTCGATATCACGTCCGCCCCGTCGTTGTTGAAACCA
>CAMARB010000078.1 GCA_945860355.1 Chthoniobacter flavus
CGAGAGGCGAGAGGCGAGAGGCGAGAGGCGAGAGGCGAGAGGCGAGAGGCGAGAGGCGAGAGGCGAGAGGCGAGAGGCGAGAGGCGAGAGGCGAGGGAGCCCCGCAGGGGCGAAATAGGGTAGCCCCGGGCAACGCCCGGGGTCGGCCGACCGTTGCGAATGTCGAGCCCTGAAAGGGCGTCTCAAAACATGGCCGACGCGATAACCCGCCCCTTCAGCGGAGCTCACCGGCAGGCCGGACTCTGTAAGTGGGAAGTTGGCAAAAAAAGCGAGAGGAACCCGCGTGCCGGGCCTCGATCCGATGCCGGAGGCATCCCAGAAAGTAGCCGGCGGTTGAGCGAAGCGACACCGCCGGAAGGCCGCCCCCCCCGGGACGGCACCCCGGCTGGGCGTGCCAGAGCCCCCCCTGGGAACAAATCCTCTGCCACCCCTCTGCGGGGTGGGCTGTTTTTTGGACCGCGTTCCGGGGGTGTCGCTTTGCTCCCCCCCCTGGCTACTCTCTCTGTTCCCTCCGGGAACAATGCCCTCCCGCCAGACCCGACTGGCGTTCAAAATGAGGCACTTGCGACGTAACTTCCCGATGAGGGCTCGCTCCTGTGTTTATGGGCCTTCCCGGGCGCTGCCCCGGGCTGGGATAAGGGGGGCCTTTGGTCCACAGGCATCTCGAAAACAGGCCTCAACTCGGCGTCGTGCGAAACAGGCCCTTGCGGGACAAAACGGGCCCTTGCGGGACAGGCCCTTGCGATTCCCTCGTCCCTGCCCCCTGCCCCCTTTTTCCTCTCCGCCCGCCCCGGCGCGCTTAAGCCTTGGGTTCCAGCGGTTTGATCTCGGGCAGGATGAAAAGGTAGGAGAACGCGCCCAGCAGGGAAAAACCGCCCGCCACCAGAAGGGGCACCACAAACCCGCCAGTCCGGGCGAGGGCGATCCCCACGAAAGTGGTGATGCAAACGCCGGCCATGTTGGAGGCGAAGTTTTGGATGCCGCCGATGGCGCCCACGTGGTTTCGGGAGGGGGCGACATCGGCCGGGAGTGACCAGATGCTGGCGGCCGCAAAAGCGAGGCTGGCGTAGGAGAGCGACATCAGGGCGATGGCTGCGGTGGTGCTTTCCACGAGCACGGCGAGGCCGATGCTCGAGGAGAGGAACATGCCGCCCACCAAGGGGATTTTCCGGGCCAACGTCAGGCTCATTCCGCTGCGCACCAGTCGGTCGGAAACGTAGCCGCCGAGGTAGCCCCCGAAGATGGCCACGATGGCGGGGATCATCCCGACCAAGCCCATCTGTTTGAGATCAAACCCGCGCGCCTTGATGAGGTAGGTGGGAAACCAAGTGCTGAAGAAATAGATGACAAAGTTGAGGCAGAAAAACCCGAGCATCATGCCCCAGATCGCCCGGTAGCGAAACAGGTCGCGCCACCGCACGGTGGCGGCCTTGGCGTCTCCGGTCGACTGCGGCTGGTCGGACTCGATGTAGGCGCGTTCCTCGGGGGTGACCGTCGGATGTTCCGCCGGAGGGCGGTAGATCCGCAGCCAGAAAAAGGTCCAGACGAAGCCCAGCGAGCCCGTGATCACAAACGACATCCGCCAGCCGAACTGGGCGATGATGAAGGAGACAATCGGAAGGGAAAGCGCCGTGCCGAAGCGGTTGCCGCTGTCGAAGATGCTGGTGGCCAGGGCCCGTTCCCGGCGGGGGAACCATTCCGCAACGATCTTGGCGTTGCTCGGGTAGGCGGGGGCTTCTCCGACGCCGAGCAGGAGTCGGGCGCCAAACAGGGAGCCGAAGGTGTTGGCGAGCGCCGCGGCGGCGGTGAACAAGGACCACCAAACCACCGCCCCTGCGTAGGCTATCCGGGCCCCCACCTTGTCGATGAACCAGCCCGAGGGCAGCTGGAAGGCGGCGTACGTCCAGAAGAAGGCGCCCAAGAGCGCGCCGGTGGCTTCCTGGGAGAGATTCAGGTCCTTGGCGATGTAAGGGGCCGCCACGCCGAGATTGGCGCGGTCGATGTAGTTGATGGCGGTGGCGGAGAACGCCATGAAGACCATCAGCCATCGCAGGTTGCCTGCGGGCCGGGCGGAGGAGGCAGGCGCGGCCTGCTGGGAAGAGGGGTTCGGATTCACGGGGCGACAGGCAAACAGAGCGGGCGCGGGCTTGCCAGTCCGGAGAGCAACTTCGATCTTGGTATTCCTCGCAGCGGCGCCGGCTTCGGCGTCTGCCCCAACGAAAATCGAGTCGATTGCCTGCAAAACAGCCTTTGCCCCAGGGTAACGGCGTCCATGGTTCCGCGCTGTCGGCCCGGGTGGAGGTTCCCGAGCGGGACGCCGGGTCGGAGTGTTTGGGGCGGGATGCGATTCCCGGGGCACCCCGGCTGCGACATGCGAGGGCGGGAATCCGTGCCGCCGACATCGTGGTGCGCAGGGCAGCTCCGAGAGGGCGCGAATTTCGCCCGGGCTCACCGCCTCCGCCGCGCCGTCCCTGTGGAAGATCCGGGTACGGATGCTCCGGGAGCCTGCGGGAGATCGGTCCCGGCTCCGGTGTTTTCCGCAACCAGCGGCGGGACGCCGCCGCCGCGTCCGGCGCGCCGGGGGGGGCACGGAAGATTTTTTTCACGTTTTTCGGCAAATGCAGCCGGTTTCGGAGCAGACCCTTTGGATGCGCGTTCCCGACCCCAGCCAACACGATCATTTCCTGCGGCTCTTCATGGAGGCACAGGACTCCCTCAGGGTGTATGTGAGGTCCCTCCTGTTCCACCGGGAGGAGGAACGCGAGGTCATGCAGGAGGTGGCCGCCGTGCTTTGGCGCAAATTCGAGGCTGGGATGACCCGGGAATCTTTCGCGCGCCGGGCGTTTGGGGTCGCCCGTATGGAGGTCCTCGCCTTCCGGCGGGATCGCGCCCGGGACCGGCATTGTTTCGGGGACGAAGTGTTCGAGATCCTGGCGCAGACCGTTGAGGAACATTCCGAAACTCTGGAGGCCGAGCGCAGGGCCCTGGGGCAATGCATGGAGAAACTGCCCGCGCCGCAGCGCCAACTGCTGGAGGCGGCCTACGCGCCGGGCGTCCGGATCGACCAGCTCGCGCTGCAAATGGAGCGCACCGCGATGGCTCTTTATAAAACCCTGCACCGGTTGCGGCTCCGGCTGCTCGAATGCACCCGGAAGGGACTCGCAAAAGGAGAACTCTGATGCAACCAAACGATCCGCGCCTTGAACTGATCCGCCTCCATCTGGAAGGCAATGCGACCGCCCAAGAGTTTGCCGCGCTGGAGGAGCATCTCCGAAACGACCCCGGGTTCCGGGATTTTTATGTGCGTGCCGTGAATCTCGACGTGGCCCTGGCCGACGTCGGAAAGCTCTCCCTGAGGCCCGCCGGGGAGGCGGCGGTCACGTCGTCGCAGCCGATCCTCGGCCCTTGGTGGCAGCGCCGTCCCTTGAGCGCCATGGCGGCGGGCGTGGTTTTCGGCATGTTCTTCAGCTCCGCGGTGTGGGCTTACGTGGCGCCCATGGCGGCGAAAGCGGTGACGCTTTTCCGCGACAGCTTTGAGTCGGGCCAGGCGCCTCTGGTCAAGGGGATGCCAATTGAGCCCGGGAAATGGAGCGGAGATTTTTCCGAGGTGGTGGGTGAGCAGCAGGGTGTGAAGCCGAAGACGGGCGCCAAAATGCTGCGCTTTCTGCGGGCGGATTACGAGGGCAAGACTGGGCACGAGGGCCATTACTACGCCGATGTGTATCGGCTCATCGATGTGCGGCCCCACCGGAATGACCTCGAGGACGGTGGCGCGGCGGTTAGTTTGTCGGCGGCGTTTAATGCGTTCGCGTTTCCCCAGAAGGAGGATTTCTGGTGCTCCGTCGCGATCCACGCCTTGGGCTCGCCGTCCGCGTTGGACCGCGCCCAGCGGCGGGAATGGGCGATCTACTCCAACAGCCTGGCGATGGTTCGGAACCGGCGCACGAAGCTCGATCGGGATCCGGCGACGTGGCAGCGCGTGGATGCGGAGCTGCGGCTGCCGCCAGACACGGAGTTCCTCCTCATCCGCCTCAGCGTGGATCACGCGCACCCCTCCCAGCGCCGAGCGAGCTTTGACGGGCACTACCTCGACGATATGCGCCTGGACTTGGTCCGGCGCTCGCCGCAGCCGTGAGGCTTGCCGCATTGCCGTCCGACTCCGCCACGCGACCGCGAGCTCATATTCCCGATGAAACTCATCCTCACACTTTTGACCGCCTTTGCGCTGCTCGCGCCAGCGACCGCCCTGCGCGCGGCCACAGGCCTGAAGCCGCCGAATGTCATCATCGTGCTCACGGACGACCAGGGCTACGGCGACTTGGCTTGCCACGGCAATCCCCGCATCAAGACGCCGAACCTCGACAAGCTCCACGGCGAGAGTGTGCGACTGACCGACTTCCATGTCTCGCCGCTTTGCACGCCGACGCGGGCGGCCCTCATGACGGGCTGCGACCCGGTCCGGGTGGGCGCGTGGAGCACGACGTTTGGACGCTCATTGCTTCGTGAGGGCGTGCCGACCATGGCCGACGCGTTCGCCGCCGGCGGCTATCGCACGGCCATGTTTGGCAAATGGCATCTGGGCGACAACTATCCATTCCGCCCGCAGGATCGCGGTTTTCAGGAAGTCCTCTGTCACGGTGGCGGTGGAGTCGGGCAGACGCCGGACTATTGGGGCAACGACTACTTTGACGACACCTACTTCCGCAACGGCAGGCCCGAGAAACATGCGGGGTATTGCACCGACGTGTGGTTCGGCGAGGCCCTGAAATTCCTCGACGCCAATCGCGAGCGGCCTTTCTTCATCTATCTGGCCACCAATGCCCCGCACGCGCCTTACAACGTGTCCGACGAACACGCCGCGCCCTACCGTCAGAAGCCCGACGTGGTGAATCCGGAGTTCTACGGCATGATCGCCAACGTCGATGACAACATGGGCCGGTTGATGGACAAACTCCGGGCGTTGGGTGTGGCCGAGAACACGATCGTGATTTTCATGACCGACAACGGCACGGCTGCGGGTGTGGAGACCGACAAGCAGGATCATGTGACGCGCGGTCACAACGCAGGCATGCGCGGCAAGAAAGCCAGTTACTTCGAGGGTGGCCATCGTGTGCCGTGTTTCCTGCGCTGGATCGCCGGGGGCCTGCGCGGCGGACGGGACATCCCCGCGCTGGCGGCGCACATGGACCTGATGCCGACGTTGATCGATCTGTGCGGACTCAACCGGCCCGCGGCTGCGGCGTTCGATGGCGTCAGCCTCGCGCCGCTGCTACGAGGCGAGACCCAGACCGCGCACGAGCGCAGCATGCTGGTGCGGATCACGAAGACCAAGGGCCGCCCCGGCGATCGCGCTGGCGTGGTGATGGAGGATCGCTGGCGACTCGTCCGCGGCGCGATGTTGTTTGATGTTCACGCCGATCCGGGCCAGCGGAACGACATTGCCGCCAGCCATCCGGAGGTGGTTCAGAGACTCGCGGCGGCTCACGACCGCCATTGGGCTGAGGTGTCGTCGGCCTATGACGACTACTGCCGGATCGTCCTGGGGAATGACGCTGAGAATCCCGCCCAGCTCACCGCTTTCGACTGGCACAGCGCGACGCCGTGGCATCAGCCAAGCATCATGCAAGGCCTGGTGGAGAACGGTTTCTGGGCGGTGCAAGTGGCGCGCGACGGAGACTACGAAGTGGCACTGCGCCGCTGGCCCCAGGAGGTGAACGCGCCCATCACGGCGGTGCTGCCCGGGGCGCGCCCAGGCGTGGCCATCCGCGCCACTCAAGCCCGACTCAAGATCGCCGATATCGAGCTCACGCAGCCGGTCTCGGCCGAAGCCTGTGAGGTTGTCTTTCGCGTCAAACTCAAGGCCGGCCCGGCAATGCTGCAAACGTGGCTGGAGGACGAAAATTCCGGCCAGTCGCGTGGAGCTTATTATCTCTCCGTCAAGCGCCTCTAAGAACCTCGGCGCCGCCCGAGAACCGCACTGAATCAACCGAAACGAGAAAGCTGCGCAACCAACCAACATGCACCATGCGCACGCCTCAGCTTCTCATCAAAACGCTTTCCTCCCTTCATCATCAATGAACACCTTCCTTACCTGGCTTATTCTCGCCTTGAGCGTCACCTGCAGCGGCATTGCCGGACCGACCGCGACGGAGGACTCGGGCTGGAAAGACCTGCCCCAGCGACCGGTGAAAGTGGGGAGCCACGCCGGATTCAAGCAGGGCGATGCGAAAACAAAAGGCCATCACTTCCCCTTGCCCGACGCGGCGGAGTCCACCCGGTTCATCTTGAAGCATACCGTGGCGGAGCCGCAGCCGCCCGCCGCGCCGTCCGTGCGGAAGGCGGCTGAATTTTACACGCCGAAGGAGGACCTCGCCGGCCTTCGCAGCGACACCCCGATCGACAAAGCGCTGCCCAACGTGCTCATTCTCGGAGATTCGATCTCCATCGGCTACACCCGACAGGTCCGCGAAGGCCTCAAAGGAAAGGCGAATGTGATTCGTCCCAATGCCAACTGCGGAGACACCCGCAACGGCTTGGCCCAACTCGAGGCATGGCTAGGGGACGGCAAGTGGCAGGTGATCCACTTCAACTGGGGCCTGCACGACCTCTGCTATCGGAACCCCGAACTCAACACACCGGGCAAACGAGACAAAATAAAAGGCACCCTCTCCGTCTCGCTCCCGGAGTATGAAAAGAACCTCGAAGCCCTCACGATTCGGCTCAAGCGAACCGGAGCCACGCTCATCTTCGCCAACACCACTCTCGTTCCCGAGGGGGAGGAGGGCCGATTCGTCGGTGACGAGCTAAAATACAACGCCGCAGCCGAGCGGGTCATGAACCGACACGGAGTGCTCGTCAACGACCTCCACTCGGCGAGCCGGGCATTGCCGCCCTCGATGTTCGCAGGTCCGGGAAACGTCCACTTCTCGGCTGCAGGCTCAGCGCAGCTCTCCGCCCAGGTGGTCTCAAAAGTGGAGGCCGCTTTGGCGCCTGTGCCGCCGCCTGCCGCCGCTCAACCGAAATCCGTTCTATTCATTGGCGATGCCGCGGGCGCGCAGTACGCCGAGCGCTTGCGCGACCTTCTCAAGCCGCGCGTCGAACTCCACTTTCTCAGCGCGCCCCGAGGCGGGAAGGCGCAGCGGGACGCGTTTCTTGGCGAATTGGCCGCGTTGGTGGCGAGGCACGATCTGGTCCTTTACGCCGGAGGGCTGGAGGCGGCTCGGGTTTCTTTGGAAACGGGCAAGCCTGAGCTCGGCGCGCCGCAGTTCCGGCAATTTCTCGAAGAACTCAGGAAAACGGACGGCCGCGGAAAAAAATCCGGAGGCAAAACAAAATGGATCTGGGCCACCGCCGTTCCCGTGCCGGAAGGGCACACCACCCTTTCCTCGCCCCAGAACGAAGCATGCAACCGCGTGCTCACCGACCTCGCCTACAACCGTCACGCCATCCTGCTCGACCTGCACGAATATGTCCGCATCCGCCGGGAGGACATGCAGCGCCCCGGCGATTTCCTCCTCTCCGAGCCGGGCGTCACGCTGATCGCCTCCGTGGTGGCGAACAAGATCGAGGAGGTGATGCTGGAGGGCAGCGTGCCCGGTCTGCCGAATGTGCTCGTGCTCGGCGACTCCATCGTCGGCCAATACAGCACCTTCCTGCGCGGCTCGCTTCTGCACAAAGCCAACGTCCGCACCGGGGGGACCGCCTTTGACCAGCGGCCCGCGTGGCCGGAAATCGTCCGCCAGCAGGTCACCGAAGCCGAGCGGGAGCTGGGGCGGCCGTTCGACCTCATCCAGTTCAACTGGGGGCTGCACGCGCTCAAGTGGGCGAAGGGGGGCGACTATTCGATGGAGCTCAAGGCCGGCTACGAGCGTTGCGTCCCGCCGGACCGCTACGGCGCGGAACTGGAGAAACTCGTCGCCGAACTCGCCAAGACAGGCCCCCGGCTGGTGTTTGCCACCACGACCCCCGCCAACAACGGGAGCCAGCCCGACGACGCACTCACCTACAACTCCATAGCGATGGAGGTCATGCGGAGGCATCACATCCCCGTCAACGACCTCGGCGCCTTTGTCGTCGCCGGGAAGCTGCCGATGCAGGGCTGCCACTACCCCCGCGAAAGCGCCGAGCAACTCGCCCAACACGTCGCCGGGCAGATCCTCCGCATTCTCTCCGAACCAGCCCGATGAAACACCACCCCGCAATGAAACTCCCCTCCCATCCACGTCTCAAACGGGCGCCCCGGCTCGCCGCCGCTCTCTGGGCGCTTTGCCTCGCGCACTCGGCGCCCGCCCAGCCGTCCCCGGCGGCCCCCGTCCCGCGCCCGGGAGAGGAACTGTTTTCCGACGATTTCGAGCGGCAGGATCTCGGCGAATGGCGGGCCATGGTTCCGAGCTTCACCATCATTGATGGCGCGATGCGGGGACAGCAGTCCCCCGGCGCCCATGGGGCAGTGGGGCAGGTTCGCCGTCCCATGCGGGATGTGGTGGTGTCGTTCCGTTTCAAACTCGACGGCTCGACCACCTTCAACGCGGTGTTCGACGACAAAGACTTCAAAGGCTCGCACGGCGGCCACATCTGCCGGGTCCTGTTCACAACGAACCAAATCCGCCTCGGCGACGACAAGGAGGGGGTCATGAGGAACGACATTTTCGAGATGACAAAAAAACCGGGGGGCAAAGCGCTGGCGGCCCCGCTTCTCGCCGGCCGGGGATCGGTCGCACCGGCCAGGATCGAGCAAAACAAGTGGTATCATGCGACAATCGAGGTCGTTGGCGACGACATGCGCGTGTGGCTCGATGGCGCCCCGAGCGGACATCTCAAGTCGCCGGGCATCGCCCACGAAACCAAAAGCAGCTTCCACTTCACCGTAATCGGTCCCGGCGTCCTCTTCGACGACGTGAAGATCTCGAGGCCTCGCTAGGGCCAAAGGCGCCTTGGGGGCCCCCCCCGCACACCCATCCGATCGCTCCGCCAAGCCCGCTCCTGGTCTGCCACTTGCTCCGAAATCCCACTCCCTCTGCCCCCATGAAACACATCGCTCCCCTGGTCATCTTCCTGCTGTCGCCCGCACTCCACGCCGCCGAGGCTTTGCCTCAACTCGTTCCGCTGCTCGGGGAGCGCGGGGACGTCATCTTCTCCGAGTCCTTCGACGGCCCAAACCCAGTGCCGCTTCGGGTCATCAAAAACACGATGTCCGAGATCGCTGAGGGCGGGGTGCGTCTGGGCACGAAAATCGAACGACCGGAGTGGGGTCACGGCGGCATCGCGTTTGTCTACGGGAAGGAGCGACCGCCGCTTGGGGATTTCATTCTTGAAGCGGACTTCCGCTGGGATGTCGGAGAGAGTTTTGCCTTCCAGTTTCCCAGGCTGCGCGAGGCGGGGGACTCTCCGCACGGGATTGCCCCCGAGTTCTTCATCCGATTCCGCCGACCCAAAGATACGACCCAGCCGGGCTCCTGGGATATCAGAGACAACGCCGCGGAAGCCGCCGTGGGAAAAGAAGAGGCCACCGCCGCGTCTCAACTCGACGCGAAAGGGCGGGTGCCCTGGGAGCGCAAAACCGTAGGCGAACACAAGGCCACCTTCGCGCCGGGCCAGTGGCACCGGGTGATGATCGAGGTGCGCCACGGTGAGGTGGCGGTGCAACTCAGCAACGGCCAGTCCCTGCGAGGGAGATGCAACAAAGCCAGCTCCCCCAAAATGTCTCCACAGATCGGCACGGGCCCCGACGGTAGTGAGGCCGTTGTGGACAACATCAAAATCAACGCGTTCCGATGAGTATCCAAAAACCTTTTCTCATCCTCCTGATCTCCCTGGCTCTGGCTCCTCTTCGGGGGGCTATCGCCGCCGCCGAGGAGGCGCCGCGTGTCGCCATGCCGGAAAAGCACCGCGCCCTGCTCAGGGAGCACTGCGTCTCCTGCCACGGCGCGGAGAAGCAAAAGGGAAAGTTCCGCCTCGACGACCTCCCATTTTCCTTCGCGGACATCGAGACGTCCGAAAAGTGGCAGAAGGTGCTCAATCAAATGAACTCTGGCGAGATGCCCCCAGAGGAGGAAAAGCAACCGCCGAATGCGGCAAAGACGGATTTTCTCGATGACCTCTCGAATGTGATGGTGGCGGCGCGCAAGGCGCTCGCGGATCGTAACGGGGCCATCACGATCCGGCGGCTGAATCGTCGCGAATACGGCAACTCGCTCCGCGAACTGCTCGGCGTCGAGGTCAATGTCACGGAGCTCCCGGCCGACACGGGAAACGGTGCCTTCGATACGATGGGGGCGAATCTCTTTATGTCGGGAAACCAGTTGGAGCAATACCTCGCGCTCGGTCGCGAGGCGCTGGATGAGGCCTTCGAGTGGCAGGCGGCGATGGGCCTGGAGCGGAAGATACGCGTCGAGGCCGAGGAGGCGGCTTCGCAGAAGGTGCGGAAGAAATACCAGGACGATCTCGACGCCCTGGAGCGTGCCAATAAATGGGTGGCGGCGGTGGAGGCGGCGATGGCGAGGCCGGAAAACGCCGAGGTGGTGGCAACGCTGCGGAAGGAGATGAAGAGTGAGGATGCCGTGCGCCGCGAATGGGAGAGGATCAAGGGTGCGCCGGCGCCGGAGGACTTTGGTTTCGTCACCAAGCAGAACACCGCGGACCTGGCCCACCATGCGCTCGGTTTTGGAACTGCGGCAGGCAAAGGTTACATGCGTCCGTATCGCGAGGCGTATCTGAACATGCCGGACGTGGAAAGGGGCGGTTATCTCACCGTCGGTGGCGGTCTCGAGATGCTCTCGCATGACCACATCACTCTCTCGGTGCCTTTTGAGTGGGAAATGGTCTCAGGCGACTACATGTTCCGTGTGCGAATTGCCGCCACGGACAAGGCGACGCCGGAGCGCAAGTTCATCGAGTTCGGCGTTGCCCCGGAGCACACTGAGAGTCCGTTTCTCAGCACGCATCAGGTCACCGGCACGATGCAGAATCCGCAAATCATCGAGATTCCGATCACCCTGACGCGGCACCACGCCGAGCCCGCCAATCGCACGCTCTTCATCCGCGAGAAAGGCATTCGCGATCACTACACGCAGGCCCAATCAAAGTTCGGCGCTGCCAAAGCCAAGAACGGCATCGGACCCGATTTCGCGATCTGGGTGGACTGGATGGAACTGGAGCGCATCCCGGACTCGCGCAAGGGCCAGGCCACAGCCATCGCCGCGCTCGGCATTCCGCTCGATGACAAGGCGGCGCCCGGGTCCGAGGAAGTGCGCGCGGCGCTCGGGGGTTTCTGCATGAAAGCGTTCCGCGGGGCGATGCCGGAGCCGGGTTACATTGACAAACTGACTCGCCTCTACGGTTCGCGTCTGGAGGCGGGCGACAAACACAGCGCCGCGCTGAAGCGAGCGCTCGCTGTGGCTCTGTCGTCACCGCAGTTTCTCTACCTGGCAGAGCCGGTTGAGGACAACGAACGCAGGCCGCTGAGTGCGGCGGAACTCGCCACTCGGCTCTCCTATTTCCTCTGGGGCGCGCCGCCCGACGCCACGCTGCTCTCTCTGGCCGCGCGGGGGGAATTGACGAAGCCCGAGGTGCTCGCCGAGCAGACGCAACGACTGCTCGATGGCCCGCGCAGTCGGGGCTTTACGAGGCCCTTTGTGCAGCAATGGCTCGGGCTCGAGCGGCTTGATTTTTTCGAGTTCAACCGCAAGCTTTTCCCGCGTTTTGACGCCAGCACCAAGCTTGCTGCGCGCGAGGAAATCTTCGCGACTTTCGAGCATATCCTCCGTGAAAACGCCAGTGTGCGGGACTTTTTGAAGTCCGACTACGCGATCATCAACGGCGTGCTCGCGGAGTATTACGGCATCGCAGGCGTCGAGAGCGACGCGTTTCAAAAGGTGGCGCTGCCAGAGAACTCCGCGCGCGGCGGCTTGTTGGGCATGGCCGCCGTGATGGCCATGGGCGGGAACGGCGAGCACACGAGCCCCGTTGAGCGCGGCGCGTGGGTGTTGCGCAAGCTCCTCAACGATCCGCCGCCGCCGGCGCCCGCAAACGTGCCGCAGATCACCCGCCTTGCCGGCAAAGTTCTCACCACGCGCGAACGTCTTTCCGCGCATCAGGAGGACGCCCAATGCGCGAGCTGCCACCGCAAGATCGACCCGATTGGTTTCGGCTTGGAAAACTTCGACGCCGTCGGCCAATGGCGCACCCAGGACACCTACCAGGTCATGGACGAAACCGGGAAACCCGTGAAGGGCCTGAGCAAGACCTGGCAGATCGATGCCAGCGCCACCCTGCACAAGGGACCCGCCTTCCAAGACTACTTCCAACTCCGCGACCGTATCGCGGAGAAATCCGGCGCGTTTTCAAAGGGCTTCAGCGAGACCCTGATTGAATACGCGCTGGGAAGGCCCGTCGGCTTTCGCGACGCGCCCCTCGTGGCCGCCATGGTTGAACGCGCCGGCCAAAAACGCCTGGCCGTGCGGGAGTTCATCCACGCACTCGTTGAAAGCAAAGAGTTTCAAACCAAGTAAGCCCCCATCCCCGACACCTTATGCACACCCGCCGCCACTTCCTCCAATCCGCCGGCTCCATCATCGCGCTGCCCATGCTCGAATCGCTCGGCTTTCGGCGTTTCGCCTCGGCCGCAACGGTGAACCCACCCAAGCGTCTCATCTTCCTCAGCTTCGGCTGGGGCACCACCGTAAGCACCTGGTATCCCGACATCAACAAACCCGGCCCGGACTATGAACTGCCGAAGGGGCTGGCCCCGCTGGGGCGTCACAAAGCGGACTTTAGCGTCGTCCAGGGGCTGTGGAACAAGTATTCAAACGAAGGTCATTGGGGCAGCACCATGTGGCTGACGGGCGCGAACCGTTACGCGCAGGCGGGCCAGAGTTTCACCAACAGCGTCAGCGCAGACCAAGTCGCCGCGGAGAGGCTCGGAGTGGACACGCGCTTTTCATCGTTGCACTTCAACGGCACCGAGGGCGACATGGGGCAGTCCGGCCACGGGCCGGGCCTGTCGCTCGCGTGGGACGTGCGCGGAAAGCCGGTTCCCGGACTGAACGGGCCGCTGGCGGCCTACCGTCGGCTGTTTGCGAAGGACAACACGCCCGTGGATCGGCAACGCGCTCTTCTCGCCGAGAAACGCAGCGTTCTCGACGCGGTGCTCGACAACGCGAAGACGCTCCAGCGCGGATTAAGCACTGCCGACAACGCGAAAGTCGCGGAGTATTTCCAGAGTATCCGCGACATCGAGACCCGCCTGAGCAAAGACGAGCAATGGATCGGCGTGCCGCATCCCGATGCTCCGCTAACGGAGCCCAAACCCGGCATTACGGGACGCGGCGAAATTGCGCTCATGTATGACATCATGATCGCCGCGATGCAGACCGACAGCTCGCGCGTCTTCACCTATCGTCAGCCCGTGTGGAGCCTGCTCACCAGTCTCGACATCAAGGTCTTCCCACACGACATGAGCCACTACCACACCACGCTCGGTGAAAAGCTGGACGCCTCGCAGCGCCGCGATGTGGCGCAAAGCGAGCTCCTCGCCGGGTTCCTCGACAAACTCAAAGGCACCCGGGAAGCCGACGGTTCCCGTCTCTTCGACAACATCGCCCTCGCCTACGGCAGCAACATCCGGACCGGCCACGAGTTGAGCAACTGTCCGACCATTCTCACCGGCGGCGCCGCAGGTTTGAAACTCGGCCACAGCATCGTCGCGCCCAAAGACACTCCCCTGTGCAACGCCTGGCTCACGCTGCTCCACGGCGTCGGCGTGAACGTCGAGCGCCATGGCGACAGCTCCGGCGTGCTCAAGGAGATCATCGCCTGAGCCCGCAGAACGAATCCCCATGATCCTCTGGTTCCTTATCCTCTTTTGCGCGTCTCGCTTATCACCGGCCTGCACCCGCACGAAGTCGGCATCGGGGATTTCGTCTCCGCCAAGCCTTCGCCTAGCTGCGGGCCGCCCTACACCGGGCATCTGCTCGACGACAACATCACCCGGTCCTAGCTGCTGAAGCAGTCCGGCAACAGCACCTGGACGGTCGGCAAGTGGCACATGGGCTCGCCCGGGCCCATCGTCCGACGCTTCGACGCCTAATACGGCTACAAGAGCCCTGACGCGCATTCCAACGATCAGTGGGACCCGGCGGCCTACGTCCGCCTGCCCGAAGGGCTTCCGGCCTCCAGCCCAGGGTCGGCCGAATGGAATGAGGCCTACCCTGGGAATGAGTGGAGTGCCGATTGAACCGCAAAGCGGTTCCGGCCGGGACGGATGGGAGCACGGCGTATGGGGCGCAACCCCGTTGGGGTTGAAAGGTTTGGTGGGATTTGGTCCCAAGGTAGCGGTCTGGCGACCGCAACCTTGGCTGGAGGACGGGAACGCCGTAGGCGTAGGGAAGCGGCTGTGACAACGAGGAGAAGAGCCAATAGGGACCGCGATTAAGAAAACCGCAGGAAAACGCGGTGAGATCCCAATGAATCAGTCCCGGATGGCGCTCACTTAATCTGACTTTGGGACGTTTTAAGGTGGCGGTGTTTCGGTGGGGGAAAGTGGCACAGGCTTCCAGCCTGTGATCTGTGACAGTCACAGCCAGGATGGCTGTGCCACTTTGGGCTCCACCGGCGGCGTGAGCCTTTGCCAAGCTTCCATACTCGGAGAGTGGCAGAGGACGGTGTCGTCCCAAATGGTCCTTAAGTTAGCGCCATTCGGGTCAGTCCCCAGGAGATGACCTGCCGGGGCTGATCGCGGCGTCACGCGGGAGAACAGGGCACCGAGCGCGAGGGTGAACATGCGCTCTCGCCCCGCAAGTCTGCTCAGTCGGCCGGACGTGGTGTCGGAAGCGATCGCGCAACAAGGCTTTCCTATGGGATCTCTCTGCGCAGGACGCGCGGGTAGGGGGGGCACGGGCGACCAACCCGCAACGGCGAGCGACAGATGACGCGGGGTTTTCGAGCAACGGGGGCCTCCACTCATCCGGATGTTTCCACGTGTCATCTGTTCGTAAGCCGATCGGGGTGGCGTGGAACGGGTGCCGGGGCGGTTACTTGGGGCTGAGGCGCACGGGGGGCTCGGGAAGTTAATCCTATTTTTTTCGGCAAACCCGACGGGTCGCGGAGCATTCACTCCGGATGTGCGTTCCACGGCCGAGCCAAAACAATGATCTCCTGAGCCTCTTCATTGGGGCACAAGGTTTCCTGAGGGTGTATGTGAGGTCCCTCCTCTTTCACCGGGAGGAGGAGCGCGAGTTCGCCCAGGAGGCGCTTGCCGTGTTTTGGCGCAAGTCAGTGGCCGGGATGCCCCGTGAGTTTTTCAGGCGCCGGGCGTTCGGGGGGGGGCGGATGGAGGTGCACGCCTTCCGGCCGGATCGCGCCCGGGAGCGGCATTGTTTCGGGGGCGAAGTATTCGGGATCTTGGTGCAGAACCTCGAGCAGCATTCCGACACTCTGGAGGCCGAGCAACGGGCTCTGGGGCAATGCGCGGAGAGACTGCCCGCGCCGCGGCGGCAAATGCTGGAAGCGGCCTACGCGCCGGGGGCGCATCTGCGAAACGCCCCCGGGTTCCGGGATGTTTATGTGCGTTCCGTGAATCGGAACTTTGCCCGGGCCGACGCCTGCAAGCTCTGCCACCGGGCCGCCGGAGGCGGGGCGGGTGTGTCGTCGCAACCCATCCGCGGCGCTTGGTGGCCGGTTCGTTCCTTGATGGCCATGGCGGTGGGCGTGGTTTCCGGAGTTTTTCTTATGACACCCGTAACTCTCGTCGGAATCGCGGGCCCTGTTGCTGTGGGCGCCCTTCTTCTATTCAAATCGAACGCGCACGGGGGGGGGGCGTCGGTCGAACAGACGACGGGTTTGGCGAGCGGCATATCTCAATGCATCAGCTCGACTCGTTTGGGCGCTGGCACATTCCGCGTGGTGTATGCGCAGGGCTTGCGCGATCGCCAACCGGGGCTCCCCTCCGAGGCCGAGCTCGAAAGGCTCACCGTGGTGTTGGCTCGGAAAGACGGACTGTTCGTCCCGGTCGCCGACGCCGCGCCGGGCGCTCCGACGGAAACCATCACGCTCGGCGACGCGGCTGGGAATGCGCGGGTGTTCCGGGGCGACGCCCTGCTTGCGGTCAGCCGGGTGATCGTCTGGGAGTTGAACCGGCGCGGGATTTACGGGGTGTTCGCCGCGGTGGACGAACGGGACGCAAAAACCGGAGGCCGGGGCCCGTCGGCGGAACTGCGGTTTGTGGTGAGTGTGGCGGAGGTGGGCGCCGGAAAAACCTCGCGCTACCGGTTGCCGTTGCAGCAGGGCGCCGAGGCGCAGGAAAACCTCGCCAAAGACGCCGGTATCGTGGCGCGGTCGCCGCTCAAAGAGGGCGGGCTGCTGCGAAAGGATGATCTGCAGGAGTATCTCGACCGTCTTAACCGTTTCACGGGGCGGCGCGTGGATGTCGGGGTGTCCGCCGGGGAAAAACCCGGGAGCGTGGACGTGGATTATGTGATCCGCGAGGAACGCCATTTCTTCGGCCACTATCAGATCGCCAACACGGGCACGGAGAGCAGCGGGGAATGGCGCTCGCAGCTCGGCGGGGAATACCGGCATTTGTTCGCCGGGGACGACATTCTCCGGGGCCAGTACGCGACGTCGGATTTCGCCAAGTT
>CAMARB010000079.1 GCA_945860355.1 Chthoniobacter flavus
TCTAGTTCCGGCGCTTGATCAGCTAGGACGGCTTCTCGAGCCGCTCCCTGTGCTGGAACGCCCTACCCCCCGGAAATCGGGGGTTGCGCCACCCGGCGGAGACTCGTTTGAGTCGCGAGTCCACGTCGCATCCGAGCGCCACGTTCCAAACATCCCTCCCTGGGCATATCTTGATCACACGCTCTGAGCCACAAGAGATCTGTATACTCGTCAGGGCAGCGCCCTGGGAGCGTCCCCCGAAAAAACATCCAAGCCCTGCAAGGGCACCTTAAACCGTCATCGGATCGCTCGGCCGCATCCAAAACACGCGCCGCCGCGCGGTCGACTCGCCCCCCTCTTTCCCCCCTCGCTTCCCGGGGTGTCGCTCCGCGCCCCGTGAAGGAAAACGCATTTTTTTCGCCGACCGCTCCAAGAAATCCGTCCGCCATCCGTGATGCACCACAGAATGCACGAGCCTCCATCCCCCCCTCCCGACCCTCAGTTTTTGGAAGCCACGCTGGCGCGTTTTGAAAAACCGCTGCTGCAGTACTGCCTGGGGATTGTGGCCGACCTCCACCAGGCCCGGGACATCGTGCAGGAAACCTTCATCAAACTGGCTCAGACCCTGGCGACCGTGGACCGCACTCGGGTTGCCCCGTGGCTGTTCACTGTGTGCCGCAACCGCGCCCTCGACCACGTGCGCAAACACCGAAACGTCATTCCCATGGAAACAGAAGCATTCGAACACCAACCGACCCCGGCGCCCAACCCGGCGGCACTCATGGAGCAGCGTGAAACGGCGCATCTCATCCGGCACTGGATCGGGCTGCTGCCGGAAAAACAGAGGGAAGCCGTCCGCCTGAAATTCGAGGCGGGCCTCAGCTACCAGGAAATCTCCGAAGCCTTGCAAACCAGCCCGGGCAACGTGGGCACCCTCATCCATCTTGGCGTCCAGGCGCTCCGGCAACGCTGGGCTCAACAGAATCCATCCCCTCGCCTTTAATTTTATGAACCCCAAACTCACGGCATACGCCCTCAACGAACTCTCCGCGGAGGAGGCTGCCGCTCTCAAAGCGCAGCTGGCGACAGATCCGGCTTTGAACCAAGAGGCGGCGGAGATCGAATCGTTCTGCGCCCTGCTTCAAAGCGAGCTCAGCCCGCAGGAAGCCGTCACATTGACTCCGCAGCAGCGCGAATCGGTCCAGGCCGCGTTCCAAGAACCCCCGCCGCCGATCCGTCCCGCTGCGTTCTGGCGGCGTCGGGCTCTGCTGGGCGCCGCTTCGCTGGCGGCTTGTCTGGCCATCGCGGGGCTGCTTCAGATCCCGCCTCAGCCGACCCGGGTGGACCAACGGCCGACCGATCAAGCCAAGGGTGGCGCCGACTCGACAGCCACACGACAAGCGCTGGGTTCTGCACAGAGAACTGAAGCCACCAGCGACGCCCCGGCTGCCGCACCCGCGCCAATGACGGCCGCGGCGCCCCAGCCGCCTCCCGCCGGGGAGCAACGGTCCATCGACACCTCGCGCAAGGCCCTGCGCTTGGAAGTTCTCCCGCGCCATCCGAGCGTCGCCAAAGCGCCCATGGACAATCTTCCTGTCCGCCTTGAAGAAGTGTCGGAGCACGGAAAACCCGTGAGCCCCGCACCCAACGCCTTGGCGCAGACCCCTGGGCTTTTGGCTCAACGGTCCGAGGCGCAGACGTTGAACTCCGGGCGGCGCGAGTTGTTTCGGGATCTCCTGGATCGCTATTCGGACGAATCCAAGGAATCGCGGCCGAACTTGCTGCTCCAGCCCGGGGAACTCGCCGCCTCGGCGGACCGCTTTCGTCCCATTGAGGAGAACCCCTTTGTCGAGGTTGCCCGGGAACCGGTGTCCACGTTTTCGAGCGACGTCGATACCGCCTCCTATTCCCTTGTGCGCCGGATGCTCAACGAGGGGCGGCGGCCGCACCCGGATGCGGTGCGGATCGAGGAGTTGGTGAACTATTTTCCCTACTCCTACCCGGCGCCGTCGGAAGGCAAACCCCTTGCCGTGCAGGCGGACCTCGCGGAGGCGCCTTGGCAACCCCTCCATCGGCTGGCCCGGGTGGCGCTCAAAGCCCGGGAAATCCCGCGGGAAAAACGCAGCCCCGCCAACCTTGTTTTCCTCATCGACGTCTCCGGCAGCATGAGCCCGGCGGATCGTCTGCCGTTGATCCAGCAAAGCCTTCGGCTCCTGGTGGAACAACTCGGGGAAAAGGACCGGGTGGCGGTGGTGACCTACGCGGGGAACTGCCAGGTCGCACTGGAAAGCACCTCGTGCGCGGAGAAGGAGCGGATTCTCCAAGCGATCGACGGCCTGGGGGCTGGGGGCGGCACCCACGGGGCAAGCGGGATCCGGCTCGCTTACGAACAAGCGGCGCTGCATTTCAACAAGGAACACGTCAACCGGGTGATCCTGTGCACGGATGGCGATTTCAACGTCGGAACCCGCTCGGTGGACGAGCTGGAGGCGTTGGTCGCGGAAAAGGCCGGTACCGGCGTGTTCCTGAGCATCCTGGGGGTCGGCGCCGGCAACCTTGGGGATCATCGGATGATGGCCATGGCCAACCGTGGCAACGGCAATTACGCCTATCTCGATTCCCTCAGTGAAGCCCGCAAAGTCTTGCTGGATCAAATGACCGGCACCGTGGTGGCCGTCGCCAAGGACGTGAAGATCCAGGTGGAGTTCAACCCGGCCCAAGTCGCCGCCTATCGCCTGATCGGATACGAAAAGCGCCAACTCGAAGCGCGCGACTTCAACAACGACCAGAAGGACGCCGGGGACATCGGCGCCGGACACACCGTGACGGCTCTCTATGAAATCGTGCCGGCGAAACTCCGCTACCCGAACGGGCGCCCGGCTGTGGATGCCCTCAAATACGCCCCGCCCGCGACTAAGGCCGCCCAGGACGCCACCCCGGGAACCACTTCCGGCGAGGTCATGACCGTGAAGGTCCGTTACAAAATGCCCGAGGCGGACACGAGTGCGCTCCTGGAGGTGCCCGTGGCGGATCCGGGGAAATCCCTGGAGCAACAGGGGCCGGATTTCCAGTTTGCCGCCGGAGTGGCCGGGTTTGGGATGCTGCTGCGGGCGTCGCCCAGTGCCAAGGATTTGTCCTGGGAGACCGTCCGGACCCTGGCGACCCGGGGCAAAGGCGAGGATCCGCTCGGATACCGGGGCGAGTTCATTCAACTCATCGAGAAAGCCCGGGGCGTTTCAGAGCGGAAACGCTGACGGGGGCCCGCAACGGGCGGGATGCCGGTCCATCGCGCGCTGTCAGAGGAGCGGCAGGCGTTCTGCCTGCGCTGCCGAGCCTGGCGAGCCTGGCGAGCAGCGCAGAAGGCAGGGGGGTACGCCTGCCCCCCCTTTGGCCTCTGCCGGCGGCGCGCGCCTGCCCCGAATGGGGCTAACTTCAGCTCACTTTGGGACGTTTTAACGCGGCGGTGTTTCAATGGGGCGATTGCCCATTTGGCGGAGATGTCGGAAGGGGGCACAGGCTTCCAGCCTGTGTCCTGTGGCAGTCACAGCCAGGATGGCTGTGCCACTTTGATGACGAAGGGGAGAGAAACGGGGCTCCCGCACTGCGCAGGCGCGTGCTGTCATGGGAGGCATCCGGCCTGCGTTCCGCCCCGGCTTCCCGCGTTTAGGCGCGGATATTCACCCAGACGTGGACGTGCGGTTTTCCGCGGAAATACCACACCATCGAGGGGCCCTCGATCTGCCACACATCAAAGACCCCGTCGTTGCCGACATCGTCGTTCTTGTAAAAAGCCATGTGCAGATCCTCAAACCCGCGGTTGTCCGAGCCGCCGATGAGCCGCAGGGCTTCGTCGGCGTCCTCCTTGCGGAAGGGGGCGAGCAGATCGGCCATGACCTTGCGCACTGCGTCGCGCTGGTCGGCGCTGAGGCTGCCCACGGGGATCCCGGGCAGGTCCTTTGCCGCGCCCCGGAGCCGCACGGTGTCCGTGCCGGACTCGCGTCGGCCGCTGCCCAGAAGCGCTTGCTCGCGTTGTTTGCCGTCGAGCATGCCGAGCACTTCGTTGGCCCGCACGGCCTGATACCAGTAAAGGTTCCCGGGGTGATCGGGCCGTTCGCTGAAACCTTGCGCGGCGTGCCCGTAGAAAATCGGGCCGCCGAAAGCCGCGCCCTCCACGGAGTTGCCGTCGCAGCGGCGGGTGCAATGGCGGCCAGTGAGCACGAACTCGAACTTGTCGGCCCCGGGTTCGCCGAAGAGGGCGATGGATGAGCCGCCCTCGAACCCTGCCCGGCCGCTGTCGTGGCGGACCTGTTCGAGCACGCGCTCGGCGTATTCGGGCGAATGCAGGCTGAGGAAAATCTCCCGGACCATCTGTTGCTGGTCGGGGTTGAGCAGGGCGGCGATGGATTTCTCGGTGATGTTCCAGTTGTTATCCACCTCGTTCCGGAGCGGATGCTCGAAGGGAAAACACACCGCGCCGCGCTGCTCGGGGGTGAGCGAGTGGAAGAGGGTGCTCACCAGCGTCTCCGAGGGAGGCCGTTGCGCCGGGGCGCCGACGCCGATCCCGGCACCGCCGATCAAAGCGGCGGCGCCGAGGGATGTGCGGAGGAAATCACGCCGGCTGACGGATGGACCGTGGAGGAGCTGCGGGCAATCGGAGGGGGGGATGGGGTTCATGGAAGGGGGATGGATAGGAGGCGGTTCCAAGGCAGGCAGCTCGAACTCCGGGGGGACAAAGAAACACCCGGCCCCGGCGGACACGCAGCCGTCGGGTATCAGAGTGCACCGGGAACGATGGATTTCCAACCCCATCTCCGGCCATTCGCACGAGTGGCACAGGCTTCCAGCCTGTGATCTGTGACAGTCACAGCCAGGATGGCTGTGCCACTTTGGGCTCCACCGGCTTCCATCAAAACCTCCGCGCTCCCCGCGGCTCCGCGTGAACCTCAGCTCCGCGCGAACCGCGGCGCCCGGATCGTGGTCCCCAGGGGGGCGGCACGATCCGGGCCGGCAGCCCGGTTACTTCGTCATCGGGTGGTCTTTGAGCAACTCCTCGACGGTGAAGAACTGGGTGCGTCCGGGATACGCTGCGCGGATCTTCTGGACCTGGGCGGCGGTGACGGGTTCGCCCTGGTTGCCGAAGCTGTTGCGGACAAACGTGAGCACGGCGGCCATCTCGGCGTCGTTGAGCATGCCGCCAAAAGGCGTCATGGGCACCTGGCCATCGTATTTTTTGCCGTTCAACTCGAGCGGCCCCATGAGGCCGTACATCGCCAGCTTGATGAGCCGGTCGGAATCCCCCGACACCCATGCGCTCTTCTCCAGGGAAGGAAACGCCGGGTCGAGCCCTTTGCCGTTGGGTTGATGGCAGGTGACGCAGTGGCCCTCCCGGAAATACACCTTCTGGCCGGCCAGATACTGTTTCTTGGCGTCCGGGCTCAGATACGCCGGGGCCGCCAGTTCGGGATGTTCGGGGCCTTCCTTGCCCACCACACCCGCCAGCCGGTCCGCCGCCGTTTTGGCCGGGGCCTGGCTCCATTTATCCAGAGGCAGCGCGGCCGCCGTGGCCACGATCTTTTTCGCCCCGGCGTTCTCCGCCTCGGGCAGCCAGGACGCGGCGACGATCGCCTCCAGGCGCACCCGGCCGTGTTCGTCGGTGGCGGCTTTCTCCAGGAGCGCGGCGTGATCGGCCACGCGATGGGTGTTGTAACGCAGCACGCGGACCGCGGCGCAGCGCGCCCGGAAATCCTTGGCCTGCAGCATCTGGCGCAGGAGGGTTTCATCGGCCTGGTTGTGGCCCCAGGTGGTCCAGAGAGCCTCCAGAACGTAGTGCTCGTATTCGGGGTCGTTCTTGTCCAACCCGGCCACCCACGATTTCAGGGCGGGCAGGATCTCGCCGGCGGGACGGCTCCGCAGTTCGCGCCGGGTCCGGTACCGGGTGCGCAGCTCGGGCGCCTTGAGGTTTTCCAGCAGCGTGGCGACGCTGGCCCCGGCGATCTGCGCCGGTTTGAGCAGCGGACGCGAGGGATAGGTGATCCGGTAGATCCGGCCATGCATGTGGTCCCGGAGCGGGTCCCGCGCGTTGTGCTGCATGTGGCCGATGAGCGGGTTGTGCCAGTCGATGACGTAGAGCGAGCCGTCGGGGGCGAACTCGAGGTCGACCGGGCGGAAGTTGCCGTCGGAACTCTTGAGCAGCTCATGGCGGAACGTGGTTTTCCAACCCGTGCCTTCGTCGACAATCTGATGCTGTTTGATGCCCAGGAACCCGATGGCGTTGCAGAGAATCAGGTCGCCCTGGACTTCGTCCGGGAAATGCCGGGAAGAGACAATTTCCAGGCCGGAGGTGGGGCGCACCTTCTGCCCCTCGGGGATGAGGTCGAGGGTGCCGGGGGTTTGGCTGCCGAACGTGGGTTTTACAGAGACCGGCAGCATCCAGTTCAAAGTCGGGCCGGAGGTGTGCAGGAAGAAATCCTGGCCCCATTTGTCGAAAACGAATCCCCAGGGGTTGGGGATGGAGAGCTGGGCGGTGCGCTCGAGATGACCGCGCTGCGGGCTGTAACGGAAGAAGCCGCCGTCCACGCAGCGAACGGGCCCGTAGGGCGTTTCGACGTTGGAATGCAGGAACACGCCTTCGCAGAGCATGAACGCGCCGCTCGGGTCGGCCGTGTAGGCGCTGATGGCGTGGTGGGTGTCGTGGCTGTCGAACCCGCCCAGCACAATCTCCGTGCGATCGGCTTTGTCGTCGCCGTTGGTGTCGCGCAGCAGGAGGAGGTTCGGCTCCTGGGAAACGTAAACGCCCTCCGGCGCCAGCTCGAATCCGATGGGCAGATGCAGCTTGTCGGCGAACACGGTCTCTTTGTCGGCTTTGCCGTCGCCGTTGGTGTCCTCGTAGATGAGGATCTTGTCGTTGGGCAGGGCGTCGCCGGGCCGGTAATGCGGGTAGGTGGGTGTGACGGCCACCCAGAGTCGGCCCTTGTTGTCAAAGGAGATCTGGATGGGGTTCGCGAGGTTGTTGAACTCCTTTTCGCTGGCGAAAAGTTCCGCCTTGTACCCCTCGGGCACGGTCAGGCTTTTGACGGCCTCCTCCCCGTAAAGAAATTGGTCGCTGCCGTTCTTAACGCCGGGCTTGTAGTTGGTAGCCACCGGCGGCAGGACGTGGGTTTTGCTGTCGTCGACGGTGAGATCCTTTTTCTTGCCCGAGGCCAGCGCGTGGATGAGCTCGTCGCGGAGCGCGGCCATTTCCCGCGATTTTTTGACCTCATCGGGATAATTCTGGGGCCCGAACGGGTTGTAACGCTGTCCGTGGGTGTGGACGCCGTTGAGCAGGTGGTAGTCGTTGTTCCAGAACCAGTCCTTCTGTTTGACGGCCTCGTGCACCTTGGCCGGGTCGGCCTTGGAAACCCGGGTCTGTTTGCCGTAAAGGCCGTCGGCGAGCACCTCCGCGAGGCGTTTGTAGCCCTCGTCGTTGGGAATGAATCCGCCCGTGGTGAGGGGCTCCGGCGAAGCCGCGTAGAGCGCTTTGCTGGGGTTGAAAAGGTCGATGAAGGTGACCCCGTGTTTCTTGGCCACGGACTGGACCGCCGCGGTGTAAAGGGCGAGGTTGGCGTTTTCTTTCTCGCCGTTGGGCAGGTCGCGCTGGGCGGAGAGGTCTTCAAACGCGATGGGCGAAACCAGCACCACGCGCGGCGCCGCTTTCCCGTTGTAGGCCTTGCCGAAGGTGTGCTGCACCCAGGCGTCGAGTTCCGCCTCAAAGTTCGCCACCCGGTTCGGCCCGTCAAACGACTCGTTGTAGCCGAAGAACCCCACCACGGTGTCCGCCTTCAGAAAGGCCAGCCACTCGTCCGGCATCGGAAAGAAGCCATTGCCGCGGTGCACGTTGAGTTCCGGGTGGAACTTGTCGGCCCCGGGGAACGCCCATTGCGTGGCCCGCGAGGGATGCGGCCGGAACCCGGGGGTGTCCCCCACGTGCCCCATGTTCCGCACGAAAAGCTCGGTTTCCGGATACCGCAAATGCAGCTCGGTCTCCAGGCGGCTGTAGTAAACGTCGCGTTCCGCCAGGCCGTTGCCGACGAAAACGATCCGCTCGCCTTTCTCCGGCGCCGCCACCGCCTGCGGGCGTTTGGTTGTCGCGGCCCCCGGGACGGGCATGAGCGCGTGGGGCGCGTTCTCCGGCGCGGTGTTCATGGTTTGCGCCAGCAGCGACACGGGGAGCCCGGCAAAAGCGGCGAGTGTGAGGAGATGTTTGTGGATGAGGATCATGGGGAAAGGGAATGGGTGGTATGACAGGGGGAGGAAAGCGACAGGGACAGGACCGAGGAATCGCGGGGAGGGGCCTAAAAAGCTTGGCGATCCATCCTCGGAAGATCCACCCCGTTTTCGGAGGGGAATCCCGGCAGACCCGGGCCGTTTTTCCCCTGGGAAACGAGATCTCTTCCGGGGCCGGATTGCGCGGTGCGGGCGCCGCTAAAATGAGCGGCTTGAGCGAGATGCGTCACGCCGATGAGCAGCGCTCCGGCAACGAGGAGGAGGGGGAGTTTCATGAGGGGAAAGAGAGCCCAGATACCGGGCGACCTGCTTAACCCGCACCACATGACAAAACCGGACAGGTTTTTTTCAAAAAATTGCGCGGGTCTGGAGTGCACACCGGCAACTCTCTCAAAATCGGCCAAGCGCTCTGCACCCCGGGATTTTACCCCGCGATCGTGGCGTCCCGCATCCCGACTGTTCTTTGGCGCGGTCCCGACGTAAAAACCGGGATGCCCGCCTCTCTTTCCCCGTCGCAAGCCCTGCCCGGCTGGCGGCTGGAGCATTCTTACGCCCGGCTCCCGGAGCTCTTCCACAAACCGTGGAAACTGGCCCCGGTGCGGGCGCCCCGCCTGGTGATGTTAAACCGTCCGCTTGCCCGCACTCTGGGGCTGGATCCGGACGTGTTGGAACGGGAGGAAAACGCCGCGGTTTTCGCCGGAAACAAGCTGCCCGACGGGGCAACCCCCCTGGCACAGGCCTATGCCGGCCATCAGTTCGGGAATTTCACGGGACTCGGCGATGGCCGGGCGCTCCTGCTCGGGGAACAAATCACCCCCGAGGGCGCTCGGTATGACATCCAGCTCAAAGGCTCGGGGCGCACGCCGTTTTCCCGGGGCGGCGACGGGCGCGCGGCGCTAGGGCCGATGCTGCGCGAGTGGATCATCAGCGAGGCCATGCATGCGCTGGAGATTCCCACCACGCGCAGTCTGGCCGTGGCGGCAACGGGCGAGTGGGTGGAGCGCAAAGAACGACTTCCGGGGGCCGTTCTCACCCGGGTGGCCGCCAGCCATGTCCGCGTGGGCACCTTCCAATGGGCCGCCGCGCACGAGGCCCCGGACGCCCTGCAAGCCTTGGCCGATTACACCCTGCGCCGGCATTATCCGGACCTCGCCGAGGCCGGAAACCCGGCGCTCGCCCTCCTTGATGCCGTTCTGGAACGCCAGGCGGAACTCGTGGCACACTGGCTGCATGTCGGATTCATCCACGGCGTGATGAACACGGACAATATGACGCTCTCCGGCGAGACCATCGACTACGGGCCCTGCGCGTTTCTGGATCATTACGATCCCGCCACGACCTTTAGCTCCATTGACCGCGGTAAACGTTACGCCTTCGCAAACCAGCCCGGGATCGCCCAATGGAACCTGGCCCGTCTGGCCGAAGCCCTGCTGCCCGTGCTTCACCCGGAGCAAACCCGGGCGTTGGACGCCGCGAACGCCGCGATCCATGCGTTTCCAGACCGGTTTAAACGCCATTGGCTGGCCGGGTTCCGGGCCAAGCTCGGTCTGTTTACCGAGGAGGCGGACGACGAGAAACTCAGCCAGACGCTGCTGGATTGGATGGAAAAAACCCGGGCCGATTACACCAACACCTTCCTGGCGCTGAGTGCCGAGTCGGCCCTGGAAACCGCGCATTCAGCCGATCCCGCTTTCGGGGAGTGGCATGCGCAATGGCGGGCCCGGCGGAGTCGGCAGCCGCAGACGGGGGCCGAGGTGGTGCGGCTGATGCGGACGCGCAACCCGGCGGTGATCCCGCGCAATCACAAGGTGGAGCAGGCGCTTTCCGCGGCGACGGACCACGACGACCTTGCCCCCATGGAACGGTTGCTGGCGGTGTTGGCGCAGCCTTACGCCCCCGGCTCGGTTCCACCGCCCGAATTTCTCGAACCGGCACCTCCCAGCGACACGCCCTACCAAACCTTCTGCGGAACCTAACGCGCTCTATGGCCTCCAACGTCCTCGGTGAACCTCTCCAATGCTGCTGCTCGAAACCGGCCACCGGATTTTATCGCGACGGATTCTGCCACACCGGCCCGGAGGACCGCGGCCTGCACACGGTCTGCGCCGTCATGACCGCCGAGTTCCTCCAATTCACACGGGCCCGGGGGAACGATCTTTCCACCCCGGTGCCCGCCTACCGTTTCCCCGGGCTGAACCCGGGCGACCGCTGGTGTCTGTGTATCAGCCGATGGGCGGAGGCCTTGGCGGCCAGAGTTGCGCCCCCGGTGATCCTCAAATCCACGCATCTGGCGGCGCTGGAGTTTGTCAGCCTCGAAGATCTTCAGGCCCACGCGGCGGAATAACGGCGATGAGTCCCCCCCGGAAAGCGCCGAACCCGGCTGCCGCGTCGCTCCGTCCAACGGCCCGGGGTCGTTGCCGGTTCGCGCAAACTCTCCGGACGGGGATCGTTTGTGCGCTGGCCCTGCTTTTCTGCGCCGCTGCGCCTGGGGAAGAAATCCCTCTGAGCTCCCTGGCGGAGCTTCAAATGTTGAGCCGAAAGGATCTGACCACCCCCCGCGACGTTCGGTTTCGGGGAGTGGTGTCGGTGTTCGGGGAAGGCGTGCTGCCGCTGAGCAAGGATTCCGCCGCTTACCCCTATTTCTACATCGAAGAAGAGCCGGGCTTTGGCAGGGGACCCCGGCGGACATCCAGGCGCTCCGGGAGGGCACCGAGGTGGAGGTCACCGGACTGTTGGCGCCCGGACGCTACGCCCCTTTCATTCAACCCCGGACCGTGAGGGTTTTGGGGCAAAAGCCTCTTGAACCGCCCCTGGAACCCGATCTCTCCGAGCTGATGAACGGCGGGGTCCGGTCCCGTCGGGTGCGTCTCGCGGGAGTGGTGCAGGATGTCACGCAGGGCGGTAGCCGGCACCAGTGGATGGTCTCGGTGGAGACCGGGCGTGGCAAATTCTATGTCTGGCTGCCGAAAAATGATTCCTACGCGCCGACCCGTCTGCTGGACGCCGAGGTGCAAATCACGGGCGCCGTGGTGATTGTTTCCAACTGGCGCGGTGAACTTCTCAACGTGCGCGTGATGCCCGGCCGGGAGGAGGATGTCGTGGTCCTGGCGCCGCCGCCGGCCGACCCATTCTCCGCCGAGAAACTCCCCCTTGAACAACTGGGGTCCTACGCACCCGGAGGCCGGCCCAAACGGCGCCGACGCATCGAGGGGACGGTGACTTACGTCTCGGACGCGTTTTTGGTCGTGCAGGACGTGGCCTGCGCCGTCCGGATCAATCGAAACGCCGCCCTTCGGGAGAAGGTGCAGGTGGGAGACCGGGTGGAGGCGGCTGGATTCATTGATTTTAGCCGCAAGCTGGTGGACCTGAGCGGGGCGGTGGTCCGCAAAATCGGAGTGGGCGTCCCGCCTTCGCCGGTCCCCGTCACGATGGCGGGTATTTCGCAGGAATTTGAAGGACTCCGATTGGGGTATGTTCCGCGCCAGCGAGCCGGCTATGAGGGGCTGCTGGTAGAGGCCACCGGCCGACTCCTGAGCCGCCAGTCCCGGGGTGACGGGGTCCAGACGCTGGAGCTGGACTGCGGGGACGCGGTTTCCACGGCCACGCTGGAAGGGGCGCCGTTGCAGGCGCCCGTCGGCAGCCTGCTTCGGCTCACCGGCGTGGCCGCGTTGCAGTATCGGCACACGCCTCAGGCGAGTCAGCCCCTCCGACTCGACCTGCTCCTGCGGGACGCCGCCGACGTGAGCGTTTTGTTCACCCCGCCCTGGTGGACCCCTGAACGCAGCCGGGCCGCGCTCCTGGGGGTGCTGGCCATGGCCCTGGCGGCTTTGGCCTGGGCGGTGGCTCTCCGCAGAACGGTCAAAAAACGCACCCGACAGCTCGCCGAGGAAATCCGGGGCCGCCGAGATGCGGCCATTGAGTTTGAGGCCGCGTTGAAGGAGCGCTCGCGTCTGGCAGCCAACCTGCACGACACGGTCCTGCAGACGGTGACGGGCCTGGGGCTTCAGATCAAAGCCAGCGAAATCAAGGCCGCTGAATTGGAGGAATCCGCCCTGGCCACGGCCCTGGGGTTGGCTTGGCGGATGGCGCATCGCTGCCAGGAAGACCTCCGGGACTCGGTTTGGGCCCTCAACGCCCTTCCCCTCAAGGAGCGCGACATCACCGAGGCGATCCGCAAACTCGCACTGCAAACCACCCGCGGCCACCGGGTGCCCGTCCATGTGGACGCCGGGGAGAACCTGCCCGTGCTCGCCGATTTTGTCGCGGGCAACCTGCTGCTCATCGTCCAGGAGGCCATTCACAACGCCATCAAACACGGCGTCCCGGACACGATCCGCGTCAGCCTCGCCTCGGCGGATTCCGGGGCGCGTCTGGCGGTCACCATTCACGACAACGGCTCGGGTTTTCGGCCCGGCTCGGCGCCCGGCACCGACACCGGCCATTTCGGGCTCGAGGGCATGAGAGGCCGCGCTGAGCGTCTGGAAGGAAAGCTGGAAATCGAGAGCGCCCCCGGCCGCGGCGCCACTCTGAGGGTTGAAGTTCCCGTCCATTCCTTCGACAAACATCTCTCATGACATCCCCGGAAAAAATCCGACTCCTGCTTGTGGACGACCACGCCGTGATGCGAGCGGGCCTGGAGAGTGTCCTCAACGCAAACCCTCGGTTCCAGGTGGTGGCCGGCGCCTCCGACGCCGTGGCCGCGCTCGCACTTTACGCGGAGCACTTGCCGGACGTGGTGCTCCTGGACATCCACATGCCGCATCTCAACGGCATCGAATGCCTGCGCCGGTTGCGCGCGGCGCATCCCGGGGCCCGGGTGCTGATGCTGACGTCCTCCGAGGCGGAGGAGGACATCTTTCAGGCGTTGGAGGCGGGCGCCCTGGGGTACGTGCTCAAGACGGCGTGCCCCGAGGAGCTCAATGCCGCCATCGGGGAGGCGCACCGCGGCGAACGCACGCTCAGCGTGACGGTCCAGACCCGGCTTGCGGAGCGTTCCGCGACGAGTCTTCTGACGGCCCGCGAGCTGGAGGTGCTTCAGTATGTGCGCAAGGGCCTTTCCAACGCGGAGATCGGCGCGCTGCTCCACGTGTCGATGCACACGGCCAAGGCGCACGTGGCTGCGCTCCTGAAAAAACTCGAGGCGACCGACCGCGCGGAGGCCGTGGCCCGGGCTTTTGAGCGCGGCTTGCTCAAGCCCTGAGTTCGCCGCGTCCCTGTAGGCAGAGGAAACCTGGCGCCCCCGCGTCGCCCCTCCAGAGCCCCAGGCAATTGTCTCCTGGCCCATCATTCTCCCTCTGGTTCTGATTGGATTTTGCGCGTTTTAGGTGCCCCCGTGTTCATTGGCTCCGTTTTGTTTGCATGTGTCCCCGGTGGAGCCTCCGTTTACATCGGATTGGGCGTCCTAGTCGCCTTGGCGTTGGTCGCCGCGCTCATTGGGGCGCGGCGTTTCCTGAAGCGTTCACGAACACTGCAAACGCCACGCATTGAAGCCGGGCCCGCCGCGCGGTGTCGGCAATCCACGTGCCACGGGAATACAATTGCTGAGGCTTTGTCTGTCCCTGGCACCCACGCGCGCGTTTGAGCGGGGCTTGCTCAAGCCAAGCTCTGTCTCTCCGCGCGTCCAACACAATGCGATGTGTAGCTGACATTAGTTTGCTAAGTTAACGGGTGAAGTCGGCATCCAAAAATAGTCCGCGCTCCCACCGAGAGCTCGGCCACTCTCAACTCCCCATCAGTTCCACTCCAACGCCGCCCCATCGAGCATTGATCAACCAGCCCCTCCTCCAGCTCATCCGATCCGCGCGTAGCCCCGTCCTCACGGCACGCCTACCCCTCTCCGCGCATTTGTGGGCTTCAAACTCCTCACTGATCCAATCCACACAGGCCCACACCGGAGCGGACACGGATGCGCCGGGGAAAGTGCACTCCTCCCTGACAGAGGTGCGGTTCAGGGCGCCCAACGCCAGACGCTATCTGGCGCTGGATTTGGATCCGCGGGGAAAAGCGAGTGCGCTGTTTGTCTGTCCCCAGCACCCCCCAGCCCCCCCAGCGCCCTCTGATAACACGCCGCGCTCCTCTCTCTACACCGAAACGCGTTCCTCGAACCCCGTCAGAATGCCCAAACAAAAGGCGACGAAATATCAGGGTGATTGGAGCCGCATGAAAAAGCCGAAAATCGCAGAACTTTGTAACCTTCAACTGCTCGTGAGGAGAGATAGGTGTGGCGAGTGATACGCTCGTTGCGCTCCCCCGTTAAGTTTCACCCCGAACATGACTGATCCAAACGTGACTAATCCAAATATGATCGCCCGACTCGTTCGCCCGCTCATCCCGTCCCCGCGTTGCCCCTTCATCGCGGCAACCCTGCTTTTTTCACTCTCCGCGCCTCTGTGGGCTGCAAACTCCTCTCTGATCCAATCCCCACTTGCCAACACCGGAGTCGACACGGATGCGGCGGGGAAGGTTCACTCCTCCCTGACAGAGAAGCGCTCGGAGCTCATTGTGAGTGTCTCTAAGCTGGATGCGCGAACTGTTTACCGCATCGAAGTGGATGGCATTCTCGAAGGCACCTTCACCACGAATCGCTCCGGGGCTGCCAATGTGCGGTTCAGGGGGCCCAAAGCCGGACGCGATTTGGCGTTGGACTTCGATCCGCGCGGAAAAGAAATGCGGATCCTCAAGGCGGGCACGAGCGATAGCGTGCTCCAGGTCACGGTGTCTGCAAATGCCGCTGCGGAAAGTTCAATCGGAGTCGAGAGGGTCAATCAGAAAGCCGCCCCGGGGATTAAAGGCAAGGCCTCGGCGGAATTCCGCAAGGAACGCAAGGGTCGCCGGACGTTCAACGTGGATCTTTCAAGGGTCAAGCCCGGAGCCGCGGAGGCGGAGCTCTACGTGGACGGAACCAAGCGCGGCACATTCCCGAAAAATGGGACGCTTTCCAGGGTCCGCTTTGCGGCGCCCACCACAAATCCCGCAGTGCCGCTGCTGGACTTTGACCCAGTGGGCGCCATCGTCGAAGTGGTCCAGGACGGGGCGGTGATTTTCTCCAGCGAGATGGCCGCCGTGGCGCAGGGCGTTAACGCGGCCTCGCCGCGCCTGTCGAAGGTGTTGATCCCTTCAACGGGAGCCGACCCGGACGGCCAAGCGGAGGCCAAACAGATCATCGGCACCCGCGCGCAGAAACATTTCTCTGTGGAACTGGAGAACGTGCCAGACGGAACCTACGACCTGTTTGTGGACGAGTCGCGCGCAGCGGAAATCGTCGTCTCCACCGGGGTTGAGGGGAGCAAAGGCGAAGTGGAATTCACCACGGGCGGCGATGATCCCACCGATCTGCCGTTGACGTTCGACCCCGCGGGGAAAACCCTCAAGGTCAGTCGGGATGGCACCGTGTTTTTCCAAGGGGTTTTCACGCCCGACACCGACAACGGTGTGGGGACGCCGAAGCCGGAGCCCGCATCCAGGAGCGAAGAATCCTTAACATCCACCGGACTCGACGCGGATGGGTTTGCGACGGCGGAATACCGGGTCGACGAAAAAGGGCGCCACAAGTTCAACGTGGAACTGGTGAACCTCCCCGTTGGATCTTATTCCGTGCTGGCGGCTGGAACGGTCCGGGGCAGTATTTCGGTGACCAGCGTCGGGTTGGCGAGCGAGATCGAATTCACGAGCAACGTTGAACCCGGCAAACGTCGGCTGAATTTCGACCCGCGCGGGCAACTGCTTGAGATCACCTCACCGGAGGGCACGTTCTTTTCCCATTTGCTGGGCAGTGCTTCGACCGGCCTTTCCTGGAAAGACGACTCGGGGAGGGACCGCGACGACTCGCGCCGCTACAAATCAGGGCGAGGCACCGACGACAAAGGCACCGACGACAAAGGCACCGACGACAAGGGCACCGACGACAAGGGCACCGACGACAAGGGCACCGATGACAAGGGCACCGATGACAAGGGAGGCGACGACAAGGGAGGCGACGACAAGGGGCGCCGCTAGTCCGAGCCCCTAGCCACCGTCCGGGGACTGAGTCCCCGCTGGCACACGCACTGTGATGGGTTGGTCAAAAGGCCCAACCCATCACAGCCCGGGGCGACGACCGGGAGGCCTCTCACTGGGGCCACCGTGCGGGGACAGCCCCGAATGGCGCTAAGATAAGCTCACTTTGGGAGGTTTGCGGTGTCTCGGTGGGGGAAAAGTGGCACAGGCTTCCAGCCTGTGATCTGTGACAGTCACAGCCAGGATGGCTGTGCCACTTTGGGCTCCACCGGCGGCGTGAGCCTTTGC
>CAMARB010000080.1 GCA_945860355.1 Chthoniobacter flavus
GTCGGCGTCCGACCCGGCGCCGCCCTCTAGCGGACCGGAGGCCGCGTATCGGATTTCCACAGGATACAACCGGCCGGACACCTCGATAATGGGGGCGTCGCCAAAGGCCTTGGAGAAAGCGGCGGTGTCGATGGTGGCCGAGGTGATGACGAGGCGCAGATCGGGCCTGCGCTGGAGCAACCCCTGGAGGTAGCCCAGCAGAAAATCGATGTTGAGCGAGCGCTCATGCGCCTCGTCGAGGATCAAGACCGAGTAGGCCCGGAGGTGCGGGTCGGACTGGATCTCGGCGAGGAGAATCCCGTCGGTCATGAACTTGACCCGGGTGTCCCGGCCCGTGTCGTCGTTGAACCGCATTTTGCAGCCCACCTCCCGGCCCCAGGTCACCCGGAGTTCCTCGGCCACACGCTTGGACACACTCATCGCCGCCACCCGCCGAGGTTGGGTGCAGCCGATCTTGCCGTCCGTGCCAAACCCGGCCTCAAGGGCCATCTTGGGCAACTGCGTCGTTTTTCCCGACCCGGTCTCCCCCGCCACGATCAACACCCGGTGTTCCCGGAGCGCCGCGACGATTTCAGCGCGCCGTGCGCAAATCGGCAAATCGGCCGGGTAACGGATTTCAGGGAAAGGGTCAGGCATGGGAGCCCGGGACCCTACACGAGGGGCAAGCCGAGTGAAAACGACTTCTCCAAGGCGCAACGAGGTTCCCCGGAGCAAGGAAAAGCCCCCGGCGGGGACACCCACGAATGGCGCTCAGTTTGGAACGAGAACCTTCTCTGGAAATCTCCGAGTGGGGAGCGTTGGGAAAGGCGTACGCCGCAGGTGGAGACCAAAGGAGGGCAGGCGTCTCGCCTGCTTCCTGCCCTGCTATCCAGGCTCGGCAGGGCAGGCAGGATGCCTCCCATGACCGCGCGCGCCTGCGCAGTGAGGGAACCCCGTTTGCCGCTCCCCTGCGTCCTCAAAGTGGCACAGCCATCCTGGCTGTGACTGCCACAGGTCACAGGCTGGAAGCCTGTGCCACCTTTCGACATCGACGCCAAATGGGCGATCTTCCCCACCGAAACACCGCCACCTCAAAACGTC
The DNA here is from genome assembly GCA_945860355.1 of Chthoniobacter flavus. Lineage (GTDB taxonomy): Bacteria > Verrucomicrobiota > Verrucomicrobiia > Chthoniobacterales > Chthoniobacteraceae > CAIURC01. Next base: position 1,081 of record CAMARB010000080.1, read on the forward strand.
CCGAAGTCAGCTTCTTTTAGCGTCATTCGGGACAAACCCCGGCTGGGACACGCATGAATGGCGCTAACTTAAGGATGAGTTGGGACGATACCGTCCTCTGCAAATCTCCGAGTATGGAGGCTTGGCAAAGGCTCACGCCGCCGGTGGAGCCCAAAGTGGCACAGCCATCCTGGCTGTGACTGTCACAGATCACAGGCTGGAAGCCTGTGCCACTTTCCCCCAACGAAACACCGCAAACATCCCAAAGCGAGCTTAACTTAGCGCCATTCGGGACACGCATATCGGCGCACCCGCCTGCTCAACGGGAATCGGCGCTCATCTGAGCGCTACTCAGCGGTGCATCTTTTCAGGGCAACCTCGCTTTTCAGGACAACCTCGGGAGGTGGTCTGTGAGCCAAAGGCCCAACCGATCCCAGCACGGGGCAACGCCGGAAAGTTCATAAAAACCACGCGAACCCTGACAATACGGGCCAATGCGTTTGGCGCTGCTCCCGCGCCCCACCCTCAGGGCTCGCCGAAAGACCCCGCCGGGCGTGGCCCCAAGCTATCCCGTTTCACCCCTTTGGGCCTGGGGCTGAGCCGCCCACCCCTGACCTCTCACCCCTGCCGCCTCACCCCTTCTCAATGCGCCACCCCGCCAAAATGCTCCATCAACATCTGGGGCGGGACCTTCACCAAGTCCCGGCGGAGTGTTTCCGCCAACATCTCGCGGTGCTGGGGCTCCACATGCTCCAAAATGGCGTCGTGGAGATCGCCCGCGGCCGCAAACGACCACCACCCGGGCTGTTCCTGGCGCAGGATGGCGTTGACGTGCCCGGCCAGCTGTTTGACCAGGCGCTTGTCCTCCTCGATCTCCAAGTGGCGTTCCGCCATCGAGTTTTGGTGCCGCGTGGAAGGCCCCCCGCGGTCCGTCACGGGGAACGCGCCGGGATCATCCGTGAACTTCTGGGCCGAGGTGCGATGGGTTTCGACGAGGGTCACGGCTTGGACCAACTGCACTTGAACCGTCGCCGGGGCCTCCATCATCCGCGGCGCATCATGCACCCGGTAAGCCCTCACGTTGCCGCGATCCGCCAGGACAAAAAAATGGCTGTTCATAGGAAAATACCCGCCGCCTTTTGGCTTGTTGCCTTGTGGCCTGTTGGCCGGGGTTCGGCTCACCCCAAAGAACCCGGGCCCATTGGAACCCGCGCCCCCCACAAAAAAGACATCGTGACTGGAGGGGAAAACGGCCTCGCAAAAATGCGTCGGAGCCGCAGAAAAATCACGTCGGGGCTTTCCAAAAAGGGGGCGCATCCGATAGATGTTCATTTGAACACTTTTTCATGCTGCGCGCCGCCAAAATCCTGCATCTCCGCGAGCTCATCCAAGGGCATTCGCAGGCGCCGCCCTCAGCCCCGCGCGCTTACTCCCCCAGCGGGTTCCCCCCCCTGGATTCGCTTCTGGAGGGAGGACTCTGGAAAGGTGCTCTCTTCGAGCTCTCAAGCCCGGCCAAAACCAGCGGCGCTTCGCTGCTCATGCACCATCTCCTCCGGCTTTCCTCCCAACAAGGCCAACACCCGGCGCTCATCGATGGCAGCGACACGTTTGATCCCCAATCGGCCGACCGCTTTTTGCTGACGCGCCTCCTCTGGATCCGTTGCCAGAAAGCCGCCGATGCGCTGCGTTGCGCCGATCTGCTGCTGAGGGACGGCAACCTGCCCCTCGTGTTTCTGGATCTGCGCGGGAATTCCCGGGAGGAGCTGCGCCGGATTCCGGCCCCGCACTGGTATCGGCTGCAGCGCATGGTGGAACCCACGGCCGTGACATTGATCGCGCTCACGGCCCATTCGCTCATTCCCTGCGCCGATGTGCGGCTTTGCCTGGAGAGCCGGTTTGGTCTGGATTCATTGGAGGCCGATCCGCAGGCGTTGCTGGGCCGGATTCATCTGCACGTGGTCCGTAAACGGCCGGCCCGGTTGGGGTTGCCCATCCAGTCAGCCGCCCTGGGATGAGAGGCCCTTGAAGATTCGCCCATGAAATACGCCGTGCTTTGGGCTCCGGACTTTGCGCTCCAGGCCGTGCTGCGGCCGGAGCCTGAATTGCGGCTCCAGCCCGTGGCCTTGATCACCGAACAAGGCCCTCGGGGCCGGGTTTTTCAAGCCACCTTCAGCGCCCTTCAGGAAGGCGTGTTGGCCGGGATGGCCCCCTCCCAAGCGCAGGCCCGATGCCCGAGGCTCCTTTTCAAAACCCGCTCCCCCGCCGCCGAAGACTGTGCAAAAGCCGCGATGCTGGAGTGCGCCCTGGGAGTTTCCCCCTGGGTGGAAGATACGGCACCGGGGGTTTGTTCCCTGCGCTGGGAACCGGGTTTTGGAGCGGACCCGGCCCGTCTGCTGGAGGCCTTGGCCAAAAGAAGCCTCAAAGGCTGCCTCGGCCTGGCCCCCAACCCCGACCTGGCATGGCTGGCGGCTCAGGCCGCCGCTCTGGGAAACGGGCCGGTGTTTTGCCGTGAAATCCGTGAAAGCCGGGAACTGCATCCCTGTCCCTTGAAACTGCTGACGCCGCCGACGCATCTGAGCGAAGTGCTCGATCAATGGGGCGTCCGGACCATCGGAGATTTTGTGGCGCTGGGCAGGGAGGCTTTGCTAGAGCGGCTCGGGCCGGAAATTTCACCCGTGTTCGAACGTGCCGTGGGCCGCGTGGAACGGCCGTTGCGCCAGGTCACAACACCGGAGCGTTACGAGGAACACCTGGATCTCGAACACGCGATCGAAACCCTGGAGCCGCTGCTTTTTTTGATCCGCCGTTGCCTAGGCCAACTCGTGCTGCGGCTGGGATCGGCTTGGCTGGTGGCGGGGGAAATCCATCTGCGCCTGGGTTTTGCATCGGGCGGTTTTTACCAGCGGATTTTCAGTGTCCCCTCGCCCACCGGCGATGAGGACGTGCTCTTTGGGATGCTGCACACGCATCTGGAGAATTTCCGGGCGGAACACCCGGTCACGGCCCTGGGCCTGAGCGCCGTGCCCAGCCGTGCTCCGCGCCAACAGTTTGCGCTGTTTGAGAGCGCGCTGCGGGATCCGCACCAGTTTTTTGAGACCCTGGCCCGTCTCCAAGCCCTGCTGGGGGAAGACCGCGTGGGGCGCCCCGAGCTGGAACCCACGCGGCGGCCCGATTGTTTTCGGATGCGGCCCGTATCCGCGGCCCCGGCAGAGTATTGCCCGCCCGCCGAGGCTTTGCCGGGGGCGTTGGGTCTGAGCCTGCGCCGGTTCCGCCCCCTCGTGGCCGCCCGGGTCCAATGCTCGCCGCAGCCCGTGTTTGTGGAAAGCGCGGAGGTCAACGGCCCCGTGCTTGCCGTGCAAGGCCCCGTTGTGTTGTCGGGCGACTGGTGGGATCGCGCGGCGTGGAGTCATCGGGAATGGGATGTGGAATTGATGGACGGCGTGCTTTGCCGACTCCGGGAAGAACCGGGGGGCTGGTTTGTGGAGGGCATCTACGATTGACCACCATGCCTTATGTCGAGCTGCATGCCCGCAGCGCTTTCAGCTTTTTAAGGAGCGCCTCTGCTCCCGAACAACTCGCGGCCCGGGCCAAACATCTCGGCCATGAGAGCCTGGCGTTGTGCGATCGGGACGGGCTCTACGGGGCGCCGCGGTTCGCCGTCGCGGCCCGGGAAGAGGGTTTGCGGCCGATTTTTGGATGCGAACTGAGCATGGAAGACGGCACCGTGCTGCCTGTGCTGGTGGAAAACGCCAAGGGTTATCGCAACCTGTGCCGGCTGCTTTCCGAAGGGCATCTCGGCGCGCCCAAAGGCCAGACCCGGTTCGAATGGCGGGCGTTGGCGGCTTTTTCCGAAGGGTTGGTGGCGCTCACCGGCGACCAAGAAGGCCCCCTGTGGAGGGCGCTGAGCCCGGCCGAATCCCGGTCTTCACAAAACACCCCCGACAAGGTGCTCCAACGGTTGCTCGGGATTTTCGGCCCCGGCCATCTCTACGTCGAACTGCAGCGGCACCGGCTCCGGGGCGAAAACCGTGTTTTGCGGGAAATGACGGCGCTGGCCCGGCAATTCCAACTCCCGCTTCTGGCCACGAACGGCGTGCTCCATGCGCGGCGCAGCGGACGCCCGCTCCTGGACGTGTTGACCTGTCTGCGGGAGCACACACACCTCGATGCCGCCGGCCTGCGGCTCAGCGCCAACGGCGAACGCCATCTCAAGTCGGCGGCAGCGATGGAAACCCTTTTCGCGGATCTGCCCGAGGCCGTGGCGAACACCCAACCCCTGGCGGAAAGGCTCCAGTTTTCGCTTCAAAATCTCGGATACGAATTCCCCAGCCACGACTCGCCCGGGGACGCCGCCGAGTTTCTCAAAAAAGCCACGCTTGAAGGGGCCCGCCGCCGGTACGGCGCCGGCATCCCGCGCAAAGTGCTCCGTCAACTCAGCCATGAGCTGGCGCTCATCGGGAAGCTGGGGTTTGAGGGGTATTTCCTGATCGTCTGGGACATCGTCAATTTCTGCCGGGAAAAAGGCATCCTCGTCCAAGGCCGCGGCAGCGCCGCAAACAGCGCGGTGTGTTACTGCCTGGGGATCACGGCCGTGGACGCCGTCGAATGCAACCTGCTCTTTGAAAGGTTCCTGAGCGAAGGCCGCCGGAGCTGGCCGGATATCGACCTGGATCTGCCCAGCGGCGCCCGGCGGGAGGAGGTCATTCAGGAAATCTACCGCCGATACGGACGCCACGGCGCGGCGATGACCGCCAACGTCATCACCTACCGCGGCCGCAGCGCCGCGCGGGAACTGGCCAAGGTGCTCAACTTTCCCGGCGAATTGAGCCGGCGGTTTTCCGCGCTTTTTGCCAGCGGCGATTTCCCGCACACGCTGCCCGTGAACGCGCAGTTGCAGGCGGCGGGCATCCCCCCGGAACACCCGCGCACCCCGGCTTTTCTGGAGCTTTACAAAGCCATCCACGGTCTGCCCCGGCACCTGGGCCAGCACTCCGGGGGCATGATCATCTGCAAGGACAAACTCAGCTCCATCGTGCCCTTGGAAAACGCCGCCATGCCCGGACGCAGCGTGGCGCAATGGGACAAGGAAGACTGCGAGAACCTGGGGATCATCAAGGTGGATTTGCTCGGCCTGGGCATGATGTCGGTGCTTCAGGACACGGTGGCGTTGTGCGCGCACCGGGGCGCCCCGGTGGACCTGGCGCAGATTCCCAAGGACGATCCCGCCACGTTCGATCTGATGTGCGCGGCGGACACGGTGGGCGTGTTCCAGATCGAGAGCCGGGCGCAAATGGCCACGTTGCCCCGGATGCAGCCCCGGTGTTTTTACGATGTCTGCATCGAAGTGGCGATCATCCGCCCGGGCCCCATCCAAGGCGACCTGGTGCATCCCTATCTGGCGAGGCGGACCGGCAAGGAGCCCGAGACCTACGACGACCCGCGGCTGGTCCCGATCCTCAAACGCACGCTGGGGGTGCCTCTTTTTCAGGAACAACTCCTGAGAATCGCGATGGTGATGGGCGATTTCACGGGCAGCGAGGCGGAGGAATTGCGCCGCGCCCTGAGTTTCCATCGCAGCCCGGAGCGCATGGCCAAAGTGACCATGAAACTGCGCCAGCGGATGGAGGCCAAAGGGGTGCCGCCCGCCGCCATCGAACGCGTCTGCAAATCGGTGGGGTCCTTTGCGCTCTACGGTTTTCCCGAGTCCCACGCGATCAGCTTTGCGATTCTGGCCTACGCCAGCGCCTGGCTCAAAGTGCATCGGTCGGCGGAGTTCTACACCTGCCTGCTCAACAACCAGCCCATGGGGTTTTACTCCTCCGCCACGCTGCTGGCCGATGCCCGCCGCCGCGGACTGCGGATCCGGCCGGTCTGCGTGCAGCAGTCGCAGTGGCAATGCACGGTTGATCCGGCGGGGGCCATCCGCCTGGGGTTGTGTGTGGTCCGGGGCTTGGCGCAAACCCGGATCCGCGAGCTGTTGGAGGAGCGGGACCGGGCGCCCTTCAAGTCGCTGCAGGAGCTCAAAAAACGCGTGGCCTTCAACAAAGACGAGTGGCGGGTGCTGGCCTCGATCGGGGCGCTGAAAACGCTCTCGGAGCACCGGCGCGACGCGCTCTGGCAGATTGAAGCGACGCCCCTTCCCGAGGAGGACCTTTTTGCTTACGCCGCGAGAACCGCCCGATCCTGCGCGGCGCACGAGCCTTCCGGAAATCGAGCTGATCCGACGGATCAGTCCGATCAGTCCGATCTGTCCCAGAACCCCCAGAACCCGCTGCCGCCAATGACCGCCGGGGAACGCCTGCAAGCCGACTACCGGGGCACCGGCCTGACCACGGGCCCTCATCCCATGGCGCTGATCCGGCCCCGGCTGCCGGACATCTGGCGGGCGGGCGATCTGGCGGAGGTGCGCGACGGCGAACGGGTGCGGGTTGCAGGCGGCGTGATCTGCCGGCAACGCCCGGGCACAGCCAAGGGATTTGTCTTTTTAAGCTTGGAGGATGAAACCGGCGTGACCAACGCGGTGATCCCCCCGGGCCTCTTTGAAAAACATCGGCTGCTGCTCACCCAGGAAGGTTTTTTGGTCGTGGAAGGCATCGCCCAAAAACGCGAGGGCGTTTTGCACATTCGCGCCGAGCACATCGAAGCACTCACGGGGAACGAACTCTGCAACGCGCCCTCCCACGACTTTCATTAGCCGCGCCCTGCCGCGGTCTCCCTGCGGAATTCACTTTCCTGATTGGCTTTTGACTTTCACTCTCCCGCGCCCATGGCCAAGACCCGCCTTCAAACCGCCCCACGGACCGCCCCGGAAACCGCGCCCCTCGACACCTACCTCAAAGACCGTTCGCGCATGGTGGACAAAGCGCTGGACACCTTTCTGCCCCGCGCCTCGGTCAAGCCGGGCACACTGCACAAAGCCATGCGCTACAGCCTTTTTGCCGGAGGCAAACGGTTGCGCCCCATCCTAGCGCTCGCGGCGGCGGAAGCGTGCGCCGGCGACTTTCAGAACGCCCTTCCCGCGGCTTGCGCGGTGGAATGCATCCACACCTACTCGCTGGTCCACGACGACCTTCCCTGCATGGACGACGACGACCTGCGCCGGGGCCGCCCCACCAGCCACAAGGTCTTCGGCGAAGGCGTGGCCGTCCTCACAGGAGACGCCCTGTTGACCGTGGCATTTGAGATTCTCGCCCAGGCCCGGCCCACCCGACTCCATCCGACAGCGAGCCTGATCAAAGAACTGGCGACCGCTTCCGGAAGCCGCTGGCTCATTGCCGGGCAGGTGCTCGACCTGGAGGGCGAAGGCCAAACCCTCACCCGGGCCCAGCTCCAATTCATCCACCAATCCAAAACCGCAGCCCTGCTTACCACCTCCCTGAGACTGGGCGCCATGAGCGCCAATGCCGGCCCGGCCCGGCTCAAAAACCTCACCGACTTCGGACAAGCCCTCGGGCTCGCCTTCCAGATCATCGACGACATCCTCGACGTCACCCAGACCACGGAGAAGCTGGGGAAAACGGCGGGCAAAGATGAGCAATCGACCAAGGCCACCTACCCGGCCCTCATTGGTTTGGAACGGTCCCGTGCCGAAGCGCATCGGCTCACCGAAGCGGCCCTTGAGGCGCTCAAACCTTTTGGAGCCAAGGCGGTTCGCCTAAGGCAGATTGCGGCTTATCTACTGGACCGGGAATACTGAGACCGGCGCGGCGCAACCGCCGGAAAAACGCGGGGGACCGCCACAAAACAGAAAATTGACTTGGCGTTTCATAAGTCTGCGTAGTATTAGTTCAACTTAAGAAAGCGCGGTTTTTCCTGGCCGCGGGTTTTCCCCAGTGTTCCTGCTCCTTGTTCCACTGATCCCCAACCACACGTGAACTTCCTCGCTCGTTTCTACGGCTCCTCGATTGGCAAAAAATGGATCGTCGCGCTCACCGGGTTGGTCCTGGTGGGTTACGTGATTGGTCACTTGATCGGCAACCTGCAAATCTTCGCAGGCCCGGACAAAATCAACGCCTACGCGGCTTTCCTGCACAGCATTCCGGGGCCGCTCTGGGTTGTCAGAGCGTTCCTGATCCTCTGTTTTGTGCTGCACATCGTCACCACCATCAAACTGGCGGTGGCCAACCGCGCGGCCCGGGCACAGCGTTACGCTTACTCGGCCTCCACGGAGTTGAAGCCTGCGAAAAAAACCATGCTCCTGGGTGGGCTGGTGGTTTTGTCCTTTGTGATTTTCCACCTGGCGCATTTCACGGCCCGGGTGACCGATGAACGCTTCCATCACCTGCCCAAGGGGGAATACGACGTGCACTCGATGGTCATCCTCGGATTCCAGAATCCGCTCGTGGCCGGGTTTTACATCCTCGCGATTTTCTTTCTGAGCATGCACCTCAGCCACGGATTCCAGAGCGTGTTGCAGACCCTCGGCGTCCAGAGCGAGAAGGTGCGCCGGCCGGTCACGATTGGGGGGCAGGCCCTGGCGTGGCTGATTTTTGTCGGATACGTCGCCGTCCCCGTCGCAGTTCTCACCCGCCAACTCCAAGTCATTCCATAAATGAGCGTCCTCGACTCCAAAATCCCCGCTGGCCCGCTCGAAAAGAAGTGGGAGAAGCACAAGTTCGAGTCCAAGCTGATCAACCCGGCTAACAAGCGCAAATACGAGGTCATCATCGTCGGGTCCGGGCTGGCGGGCGCATCCGCCGCCGCCTCCCTCGCCGAACTCGGGTTCAAGGTGAAGTGCTTCTGTTACCAGGACTCACCCCGCCGGGCGCACTCCATCGCGGCCCAAGGCGGCATCAACGCCGCGAAAAACTACCAGAACGACGGCGACTCGGTGTTCCGTCTGTTCTACGACACGATCAAAGGGGGCGATTTCCGGGCCCGGGAAGCCAACGTGTATCGGCTGGCGGAAATCAGCGCCAACATCATCGACCAATGCGTGGCGCAGGGCGTGCCATTCGCCCGGGAATACGGCGGGCTCCTGGCCAACCGTTCGTTTGGCGGCGCGCAGGTGTCGCGCACCTTCTACGCGAGAGGCCAGACCGGCCAGCAGCTGCTGCTCGGCGCCTACTCCTCGCTCAACCGCCAGATCGCGCTGGGCAACGTAGAGATGTTCCCGCGGACGGAGATGCTCGACTTGGTGATCGTGGACGGCCACGCCAAGGGCATCGTCACCCGCGACATGGTGACCGGGGCCGTTCAAACCTACGCGGCCGACTGCGTGGTGCTGGCTTCGGGCGGATACGGCAACGTTTTCTATCTCTCCACCAACGCCAAGGGCTGCAACGTCACCGCCACGTATCGGGCCCACAAGAAGGGGGCGTTCTTCGCCAACCCTTGTTATACCCAGATCCATCCCACCTGCATCCCGGTCAGCGGCGACTACCAATCGAAGCTCACCCTGATGAGCGAGTCCCTCCGCAACGACGGCCGGGTGTGGGCGCCCAAAAACAAGGGCGAAAAACGTCCGCCCCAGCAAATCCCCGAGGCGGAACGGGATTATTTCTTGGAACGCAAGTATCCGAGTTTCGGCAACCTGGCGCCGCGAGACATCTCCAGCCGCTCGGCCAAACAGGTCTGCGACGAGGGCCGGGGCGTCGGCGAGAGCGGGTTGGGCGTGTATCTCGATTTCGAGGAGTCCATCAAGCGTCTTGGGGAAAACACCGTGCGCGAGCGGTACGGCAACCTCTTTGAGATCTACGAACAGATCACCGGCGATGACGCTTACAAAACCCCGATGCGGATCTTCCCCGCCGTGCATTACACCATGGGCGGGCTGTGGGTGGACTACGATCTGATGTCCAACGTGCCGGGCCTGTTCGTCCTCGGCGAAGCCAACTTCTCGGATCACGGCGCGAACCGGCTCGGCGCAAGCGCACTCATGCAGGGGTTGGCCGACGGTTACTTCGTCATCCCCTCCACCATCGGCAACTACCTCACCCATCAACTCGGGAAACGGCCTTCCGTGGACCACCCGGAATTCAAGAAAGCCGAGGCCGACGTCCGCGCCCGCACCAGCCGGCTGCTGGGAATCAAGGGACGCCGCACGGTGGACTCGTTCCACCGGGAATTGGGATTGCTGATGTGGGACCTGTGCGGGATGGCTCGCTCGGAGAAGAGCCTGCAGCGGGCCCTGAGCCGGATTCCCTCGTTGCGCGAGGAGTTCTGGCAGAACGTGAATGTCACCGGCGGGAACGAGGAGCTCAACCAATCGCTCGAAAAAGCCGGGCGCGTTGCGGACTTCCTCGAGTTCGGCGAGCTCATGTGCCTCGACGCCCTGGAGCGGAAGGAATCGTGCGGCGGGCATTTCCGCGAGGAATTCCAGACCCCGGACGGAGAGGCGTTGCGGAACGACCAAGAGTTCGCGCACGTGGCGGCATGGGAGTACACGGGGCCAAACTCCAAGCCCGTCCGGCACACCGAAGATCTCCAGTTCGAAAACGTCCACCTTGCCACCCGCAGCTACAAGTAACCATGAATCTGAAGCTCAAAGTTTGGCGTCAGAAAAACGCCCAAAGCGAAGGCAAAATCGTCGATTACGAGGCGCAGAACATCCCCGCCGACGCATCTTTTCTTGAGATGCTCGACATTCTCAACGAGCAGCTCCAGGCCAAGGGTGAGGAACCCGTGGTGTTCGATCACGACTGCCGCGAAGGCATTTGTGGCGCGTGTTCGCTCACCATCAACGGCATCGCCCACGGCCCCAGCGCCACCACGACCTGCCAGCTCTACATGCGGCATTTCAAGGACGGGCAGACGATTTTCATCGAGCCGTTCCGGGCCCGGGCGTTCCCCGTGGTGCGCGATTTGATGGTCAATCGCAGCGCTCTGGACCGCATTCAGCGGGCCGGAGGCTTCATCACGGCGCGGGTTGGCTCCGCTCAGGACGCAAACTCGATCTTGGTCCCGAAAAAGGACGCCGACCGCGCAATGGAAGCGGCCGCCTGCATCCAGTGCGGGGCGTGTGTGGCTTCCTGCCCGAACGCATCTGCGATGCTGTTTGTCGGGGCGAAAGTCACCCATTTCGCATCGCTTCCCCAGGGCCAACCGGAGCGTCAGCAGCGCGTGCTGCAGATGGTCCGCAAGATGGACGAGGAAGGATTCGGGAACTGCTCCAACCATTACGAGTGCGAAGCGGTTTGCCCGGCGAACATCCCCATCTCCGTGATCGGCCAGCTCAACCGGGATTACCCCGCCGCCCTGGTCAAAGACAGCGTCGTTTGACGGATTGGCGAGAGCCCAAATTGGGGCTGGTGGCTCTGCGGCTTTTTCCCGGGCGCAGGGTCACTGCGGCGCTCAGGCCTTGAATCGCATCCGCGGTTTTTGCCCGGAGACAAAGAGCACGCGCCCTATGGTGGCGCGTCAACGCACTGCTGCTTGACGCCAATCCGGTATCCCGTTCCGCGATCTCTGTATCGCTCTCGGTGTCGCCTCCGGCCGAAATTCCCGGCTCAATTTCGGCCGCGAGTGGTAAAACGCGCTCGGCCCCGCCAAATCCAGTCTACGGGAGAGGCCCGTTCACAAAGGCGCCCATGGAGAGATCCCCGCGCGGGGCAATCCGCTGGGCAGGCGGGCCGGCCGGACCGGGCTCCCCTTTTTGTCCCGGCTCACCCTGCGGCCCCGGCGGTCCGGCGATTCCCGCTTGCCCGGCGGGCCCAGGAACACCCTGGGGCCCGGCGGCACCTTGAGGTCCTGGCGCACCTTGCGGGCCTTGGTTTCCCTGGACACCCGCCGGTCCTTGGGGGCCGACCCGGCCTTCGGGGCTGAATAACACGACATCCAAAACAGCCGGGTGACTCGTGGTGGTGGCCTCCTTCGTGTCGAAGCTCACATTGACGGTTGGGCTGCCCGGCACCAAAACCAGCCCATCGTTTGGCAAGGTTCCATCCAACCAATCGCGGACCAACTCCGTCACATCGAACGCCATGTATTTGCGGACGCCCTCAGGCGTTTGCGTCGCGTAAGGAGCGGCCGTTCCCGGCACGGGGCGTGTGGCAGGCGCCGCGCTGTGTTTGAGGGTCGCCTCCGACCACGGTCCACCGGCCGCAAAGACGTGCACGGGCCCGCGCACGGGCATCGCAGTGGTGTAAACCTTGAGCGTGGCGCGCGCCACGTGTTCCCACGTGGTGTTGGTCGGCAAAACAGACTTCAGATCGTGCTGGATCCACACCCGCCGATTCGCGTTGCCGCCCTGCACCACCATCGCCGTTGCTCCTCCGGCAATCGTTGCGGCCGTGGTCCCGCTGGTGTGGGTATCCCCCACCAGCACTGCCTCCACGGCCTGCGCCGTGCCCACCGCCGTTGCCATCATCCCGAACACAACCCCTCCACACACCCGTTTTCTCATCCACACAGGCTGCCAAAAAAACCGGCCTCTTTGAATCGGGGCAACCTCTGCGGTCCGGGTTCAGGGGGGGCATTCCGGCATCCGGAAACGGGCCAGGCCGCGGGGAAAAACCGAGCCGCGTGACAAAGAGATCCCTCGCCGAGAAATCCCCGCTCTAAAAATTGCTTTTCGAGTCCCCGGCTTGGCATGGTCGGCCCCTGCCTATCCCCCTCCAATGGGTTTGCGCGCGTCTCCTGCTCTGCCAGGTCACCGCCGGCGCGGCGGAGAGTTTTCTGCCCGGCGTCACCCGGATCCTTTTTTTGGGCGACAGCATCACGTACGGCGGCACCTACGTGGAGTATTTCGAAGCCCACCTGTTCACCCGCCACGCCGGACGGAAATTCGAGGTGATCAACGCCGGGCTCTCGAGTGAAACCGTGTCCGGCCTCTCCGAGGACAACCATGCCGGCGGCAAGTTTCCACGCCCGGACCTCCATGAGCGCCTCGATCGCGCCCTGGACAAAACACGGCCCGATTTAGTGTTCGCCTGTTACGGCATGAATGACGGCATTTATCTGCCCTTGGACGAGGAACGTTTCGCCAAGTTCCGCGAGGGCATGACCCGGCTCCACCAAAAAGCGGAGGCCGCCGGCGCCCGGATCATCCATATCACCCCACCCACGTTTGACCCCGGCCCCAAGGCGCGGCCCGACGCGTTCAACTACAACCAGGTGCTGGACGCCTACAGCGCGTGGTTGCTTGCCCAGCGCGAGAAAGGCTGGGAAGTGATCGATCTGCACGGGCCGATGAATGCGGAGCTCGCCCAGCGCCGCGCCCAGAACCAGGAGTTTACGTTCTCCGGGGACCACATCCACCCGGACGCCGCCGGGCATTGGGTTTTTACTCGGGAAATCCTGCGCGGACTCAACCAACCCACCGAGGATTTTACGGGGGAGCCGGGCACCAAAGAGCTCCTGCCGCTGGTGCATCAGCATGTGCGGACTCTGGGCGACGCGTGGCTCGCGGAAATTGGCCATCGCCGACCCGGAGTCACCCCGGGGTTGCCGCTTCCCGAAGCCAAGGCGAAGGCGGCGCAAATCGAGGAGCAGATCCGCGCGCTCAGCAACAAAGGGACACCGCAGCCGTGAACGCGCCCGATCCTTCCGGTCCCGCCGGTCCCGACCTCGCCGGTCCTGAAAAACCCAAGCGCCGACCCCGGTATCGAGGGAGCCATCCCCGGCAGTTCCACGAGAAATACAAGGAACACCAAGCCGACCGGTATGCGGAGGACGTGGAGAAGGTGTTGGCCCGGGGGAAAACCCCGGCAGGCACCCACCGCCCGATCATGGTGCGGGAGATTCTCGAGTGCCTTGCCCCGCAACCCGGGGCTGTGGCCGTGGATTGCACGCTGGGCTACGGCGGGCATGCCCGGGAACTGCTGCGTGCGGTGCAACCGGGCGGCCGTCTATTGGCCGTGGATGCCGACCCGTTGGAGCTGCCCAAAACCGAGGCGCGACTTCGCGCTCTGGGGTTTCCTCAGGAATCGCTGCAGATCCGCCGGATGAACTTCGCGGGCGTTGCACAATGGATCGCCCAGGAAACGCCGGGGGGCGCTGACGTGATGCTCGCCGATCTGGGGCTTTCCTCCATGCAGATCGATGATCCCGCCCGGGGGTTTACGTTCAAGGTGGAGGGACCGCTGGATTTGAGGATGAACCCGCACCGGGGCCAGCCTGCGAGCGTGTTGCTGGCGAAGATCAGCGAAAAAGAGCTGCGGCTGATCCTGGAGGAAAACGCCGATGAACCCCGCGCCGAATCCTTGGCGAAAGCCCTGCTCCAAGCGCGCCAGCGGACGCCCATCGAGACAACCACCGCGTTGGCAAATGTGGTGAGGACCACTCTGCCCGAGGCGGACACCGACGCCGCGGTGCGCCGGGTGTTTCAGGCGCTGCGGATTGCCGTCAACGAGGAGTTCACGGCCTTGGAAACGTTTTTAAGGCAGTTGCCCGGGTGTCTGGCGCCCGGCGGCCGGGTGGCGATTCTCAGCTTTCATTCCGGGGAGGATCGCCGGGTCAAACAAGCCTTCAAAGCCGGTCTGCGGGACGGCAGCTATTGCGAGATCGCGGAGGACGTGCTTCGCGCCTCGCCCGAGGAGCGGCGGGCCAATCCCCGATCCACGAGTGCCAAACTGCGCTGGGCAAAACGCGGCAGCTGAAATCCGAGTCGGGTGGAGGAGACCGTTTTCACCCGGAGCGACGGAGAGCGCGGAGGGCTTTCTGGAAGTCACGGAACGCCCGCATCTTTGTGATTCCCCCTCCTCCGTGCGGACGTCCGGCAAGATCCCCCGGGCTGGATCACCCAGCGCGAGGGACCAAGCAGCGCGAGGGACAGACCCCAGTGAAGGTGGCACAGGCTTCCAGCCTGTGACCTTTGGAGTCACAGCCAGGATGGCTGTGCCACTTTGTGGGCGCCGTGGGCCAACGGCCCAACTTTTCCCAGCCCGGCACCGCCCCGGGAACCTTCATAAAAACCCCGGAGAGCCCTCATCGGGAAGTTACGTCGCAAGTGCCTCATTTTGAACGCAATTCGCAACCAGCGCGAGGGACAGACCCCAGTGAAGGTGGCACAGGCTTCCAGCCTGTGACCTTTGCCGTCACAGCCAGGATGGCTGTGCCACTTTGTGGGCGCTGTGGGCCAACGGCCCAACTTTTCCCAGCCCGGCACCGCCCTGGGAACCTTCATAAAAACCCCGGAGAGCCCTCATCGGGAAGTTACGTCGCAAGTGCCTCATTTTGAACGCAATTCGCAACCAGCGCGAGGGACCGACCCGAGTGAAGGTGGCACAGGCTTCCAGCCTGTGACCTTTGCAGTCACAGCCAGGATGGCTGTGCCACTTTGCGGACGCTGTGGGCCAACGGCCCAACTTATCCCAGCCCAGGGCACCGCCCTGACGAATATACACATCTCGGCAGAGATAATTCAGCTTGTACATATAATATTATCACGCTGTGATTCGCGTGTCGCTGCGCATGCGGCAACCGCATCAATGGCCTGTAACATCAAACTTGAACTCGAAGGGGTCGACCTCGGCG
>CAMARB010000081.1 GCA_945860355.1 Chthoniobacter flavus
GCTAACTTAAGGATCATTTGGGACGATACCCTCCTCTGAACATCTCCGAGAAGTGAGGCTTAGTAGAGGGGCGCACCGCCGGTGGCGCCCAAAGTGGCACAGCCATCCTGGCTGTGACTGTCACAGATCACAGGCTGGAAGCCTGTGCCACTTTCCCCCACCGAAACACCGCGAACCTCCCAAAGTGAGCTGATCTTAGCGCCATTCGGGTGTGTCCCCAGGCGACGCCAGCAATGCTGGCCCCTGCCGATTGCATCCTGAGAACCGAAATTCCAGTGGAGTTAAAAGGATGAAAGCGCAACACACTGGCGTTCAGTCATTTCCAAAAAGCTCCTCCGCGTTCTCCGCGCCTCCGCGTGAGACTTCCGAATTGGCGAGTGGAAGAGGTTCAGCACAGACAAGCAGCGGGGGGAGGCGGAGAGCTTTTCGGACGTCACGGATCGCCGAAAAACTTCACTTCCGCTCCCCCCCCGCTTGAACTTCGGTTTTCGGGTTAAAGCGCCTGGGCGATGGCTTCGCCCATCTCGCGAGTCCCCACGCGCTGGGTGCCTTCGCTCCAGATGTCGCCGGTGCGCAGGCCGCTGTCGATGACGCGCAGGACGGCGGCATCGATCAAATCGGCCGCCGCAGGCTCGCCCAAAGCGTAACGCAACATCATGCCGGCCGACAAAATCTGGGCGATGGGGTTGGCTATGCCTTTGCCGGCGATATCCGGGGCGGTGCCGCCGCTGGGCTCAAACAGGCCGAAACGTCCGTGAGCGGTCTCGGAGAGGCCCAGGCTGGCGCTGGGCAACATTCCGAGGGAGCCGGTGATCATGGCCATCTCATCGGAGAGAATGTCGCCGAAAAGGTTCTCAGCGAGGATCACGTCGAAACCCTTCGGGTTTTTGATGAGCTGCATGGCGGCGTTGTCCACGTAGAGATGGGCCAGGGTGACATCGGGATACTGCGGGGCGATCTCCGTGAGGGTTTTTCTCCACAACACCGAGTTCTCGAGCACGTTGGCCTTGTCGATCGAGGTGAGGTGTTTGTTTCGGCCCTGCGCGGCCTTGAAAGCGATGTGGGCGATCCGCTCAATCTCGCTCTTCTTGTACACCATCGTGTCGACCGCCACGGTGTCCCCGTTTTCTTCCCGGCTGTATTTGGGCTGCCCAAAATACAGGCCGCCGGTGAGTTCCCGCACGCAGAGCACGTCGAATCCGCCGGAGACGATGGACTCCTTGACCGGGGACGCGTGGGTGAGCTTCGGGAAACAGATGGCGGGACGCAGGTTGGCGAAGAGGCCGAAATGTTTGCGCAACGGGAGCAGGGCGGCGCGTTCGGGCTGTTTCTGCGGGGGCAGCGACTCCCATTTGGGGCCGCCCACCGAGCCGAAGAGGATGGCGTCGGCGGCGCGGCAAATTCGCAGGGTTTCCTCCGGGAGAGCCTCGCCATCGACATCAATTGCGATACCGCCCACGCGGGCTTCGGTGAACTGGAACTGGAGCCCGCATTTTTTCTCCACCGCGGCAAGCACGCGCAGGGCTTCGGCCATCACTTCCGGACCAATGCCGTCGCCCGACAGCACCGCAATATTAAAGCTTTTCATAGGGGCGGAAACAGTAGAGCCGGGAGCCCAACTGAAAAGTGCAAAGTCGCGGTGAAACCCCGCCCGGGTTCCCGGCGGCTCAGGGCAAGCGGGAGGTCGCCGCTGCCTTGGTTGCGCCCTGTTTGGGGGCGGGCTTGATCCCGGGTTTGGGAATGCCGGCGGCGAGTTGCCGCTGCGAGGTGGGCACCGCCCGGTAGGCGCCCCTGGCGTTGTTGCGCCAGCCGTTGGGATCGGCGTATTCCTCGCCGCTGTTGAGCAGGCCGCTGACCTGGTCCTCCAACCCCGTGCCCTGGGCTTGGCGCAGAATGGTGGGGGTGACAAACACCAGCAGGTTGCGTTTGGAGCGGCCGTTGAGCCGTTCCTGGAACGCGTAACCGAGAATCGGGATATCGCCGAGGATAGGAACCTTGGTGCGGTTTTTGATCGTCTCGTCCTGGAGCAACCCGCCGATGGCCAGGGTGTTTCCGCTGCGGATCAGCACGTTGGAATTGAGCGAGCGTTTGTCGATGATGGGCGAGGTGACCACCGAGCCGCCGAAGCTGAAGGACTGGTCACCGACTTTGTTGCTGATCTCGGGTTTCACCGAGAGAGAGATGAACTCCTCCTGGTTGATCGAGGGGGTCACTTCCAGGGTGTTGCCGAACTCCTTGTCCTGGAATCCGCTGAACACCGCCTGGGCCGTTTGCTCGTTGAAATTAAGCTGAGGCACGGGCTGCTGGCGGATGATTTTAATCTCCGCCTTTTGATTGTTGGCGGTGACGACTCGCGGGTTTGCGAGGAACTCGGCGTCGGAATCCTCGTTGAGCAGGCGGAGGGTGGCGGACATCTGGGGCACGGAAAGAATCGCGAACTGGCCGCTGATGGCGCCGAGAAAATTGCCCGTGGTGCGTCCGTCGAGAAACAAGTCGCGGCCCTTGAGCCGGCCCGACGCCTCGTCCACGACGGCGGTGGCGGGTTTGCCCGGGGTGGTGCTGACCCGGCCGGTGTTGTCGATGACATAGGAGGGCGGTTCCCCCAGCCCGCTGCCCCCGTATCGGAGGATCTGGGGCGCCGCGGCGCCCCCGACGACGCCCGCCCAGTTGATCCCGTAACTCTGCTTCGGGTTCGCGGTCACCTCCACTAGCCGGGCCTCAATCATGACCTGCTGGGTGGGCCGATCGATGGAGCGCAGGAAGGTCATGACGGGCTCCATGTTGGACTTGGATTCGCGGAAAAAGAGCGTGTTGGTGCGCTGATCAAACTGCGGGGCCACACCGCTCTGGAGCTGGGTGGCGAGCAGCGGCACGACGTCCTTGGCGTGGCCGTAACTGAGCGTGTAGCTCCCGGAAACCGTGGGTTCCTTCGCCCGTTCCTCGAGGGTTTTCACCGTGAACACGCCGTTTTTCTCGTCGAGGATGAGCCCCTTGGATTCGACGATGATCTGGATGGCCTGAAGCGGCGTTGTTTTCTCGATCCGGGCCGTCACGGTGTTTCCCGGCTGGGCGACCTTGTCGCTGACAATCATGGTGACCCCCGCCTGGCGGGCCAGAGAGCGGAGCACCAGGCCGATTTCCTCCCCCTGGAACTCGATGGGGCTCGAGCCCTGGAACGCGGGCTGCGCGGAGGACACGGCGAGCGCCTCCAAGGGCGCCACGGGCGCCACGGCCTGCTGCCGGACGATCGGCGGATCAATCGGAGCGGGCACCGAGAGTGTTCCCTGGGCGCGGACGGCGGCGGGATCGGGACTCAGCTCCGCGGAAACGCCCGGAGGCGCGGGCACGGCGGGCTGCTGAGAAAACGCCGAGGAGACAGCAAATAACCCGCAGGCGCAGAGAGAGGGGGAGAATTTAACCATGGAGAGGGGGCGGTCGGGGGGAGGGTCAACCTGCCACCTTTGTGAAGAGCATCTTTTGCGCCACTCCCCGGGCGCCAAACACCGCTCCGCGCCTAACGCCAGGCGGCTCGCAGGAACGCGCCCATGAGCTCGGGGCATTTCCGCCGAGGGTCCCGCTCCACGCCGCTCGCCACGTCCAGCGCATACGGCCGCACGGCTTTTTTGGCGGCCTCCACGTTCTCGGGAGTGAGGCCCCCCGCCAAAAACACCCGCAGCCGCGGATACCGCCGCACGAGTTCCCCCGCCAACTCCAGGTTGATCCGGCTGCCGGTCCCCCCAAACGCGCCGGGCACATGGGCATCCAAAAGGATGTTGGACGTGGAGAAGGATTCCGCCGTCTCCAGATCGGCGGCCCCGGCGAGTCGGATCGCTTTGATGAACTCCCGGCCCGACCGGGCGAAGCGCTCGCAGTATGCGGCGTCCTCGTCTCCATGGAACTGCACCAAGTCAATCGCGGGCAGGTCCGCGATCCGGAGCGCCTGCTCCAGAGGCGCGTTGACGAGCAACGCCACCTTGGTCACCAGCGGCGGCAGACGCCCGATCCAGCCGAGGTGTTCCTCCCAGGGCAGGTAACGTTTGGAGCCAGGAAAGAAATTAAATCCCAAGGCGTCCGCGCCGAGCTCAATGGCCCGGAGCGCGTCCTCCTCGGAGGTGAACCCGCAAATTTTGACCCGGACCCGGGAAGGAAAGGTGGTGTTCATGTTCTGCAAACCGGGCCCGGAGTGGGCAAGAAAATGGTGAGGAGAAGAGAGTGCGGCATCGAGGAAGACGTGAGCGCGTCATGACAGGAGCGGGGCCCGGGGCAGGCAAGCGCGAAAGCGTCCGGAGACGGGCACCGCAGCGGGGTCAATGGAGAACCCGCCCGCTGACAGGTTTGGGTTCACCGGGCTGCGGAGGCGGTTGGTTGCGCACGATGCGAAACTGCCCCTCTTGGGTGCGGAAAACGCCATTAAGCAACCAGCTCACCAAGCTGACGACGGCGGCCCCGAAAAATGCCTGCCAAAAACCATCCACGTGGAAACCCGGAACGAGACTACCCACGATCCAAAGCAGGACCCCGTTCACGACGAGAATAAACATCCCCATGGAGAGGAGGATGAAAGGGAGGCTGAGGAGCAACAGAACGGGGCGGACCAAAGCGTTGAGGATCCCGAGAAGAAGCGAAACGGTGACGAGGGGAACCAATCCTTCGGTCCGCATCCCGGTGAGTTGGACTGCGGCGCCCACCGCGAGTGTGGTGACCATCCAGCGGAGAAAAAAAGCTCTCATGAGGGGAAGATAAGATGAGCCGCGCGCGGTTTCCAAGGCGACTTGTTTGCGCGGCCCCCGTCCATTCCCATGCGCAAGATTCTTCCCGGAGAGCCTCTTGAACCGCTCAAGTGGTCTGCTAGCATCCGCGCCGTGTTTCCCTCTCGCCCGTTGATTTTCGTCCTGAGCTTCGCGAGCACAGCACTGTTAATCGCCCAACAGCCCAAAAACTCTTCCGAGGAGGAGAAACGCCAGCAATTCCTCAAGGCGCGAGAGGAAATGCGCACGCTCCCCCCGAAGCCCAGCGGGGAACCGGCCCCCAAACCCAAACCCAAACCGGAGCGCCCGAGTGCGCCGGAACGCCCCGAGCCGCCCCCGGCGCCTGCCCCCGCAAAACCGGACTCCAAACCGGACTCCAAACCGGACTCAGAGCCGGCTTCCAAGCCCTCCAAGGAATCCGCCCCCCGCGCGGTGCCTTCGCCGGCCGAGGCCAAGCCGTCCCCGAAACCTTCCCCGAAACCGTCCGAAAAAAAGCCCCCTCAGTCCAAGTCGGCCAAACCATCGCCGACTCCGGACAAAAGCTCCTCTGGCAAGGCGCCCGCCTCCAAACCATCCAAGGAAGAGAAGCCCAAGGAATCGGCGCCCGAACCGGCCCCGGCGCCTGCGCCGGTGAAGCCGAGCCCGGCGCCGCCGAAACCGGCTGAGAAAGCGGAACCCCCGCCCAAACCCGAGGAACCGAAACCCTCGGCGCAACCGGCCGCTCCCGCCAAACCCGCGACGCCCCCCGAGCCGCCGAAACCGGCGCCTGTTCCTCGGGTCGCTCTTCCGCCGGTCGAAACCCCTCCCCCGGCGCCGGTGACGATTGAGAAATCCGGGGTGGAGGAGGAGCGCGGATTGCAACCGGCCGCGCCGGGAGGTTGGTTCACGCGCTGGAAATATCTTCCCAAATCCGTCCGCCAGGAGATCGACCGTGCCCCGGTTCAGAAGCACCGCTGGCGGTACATCGTCATCCACAACAGCGGGACGCGCCAAGGCAGCGCGAAGGCGTTCGAGTATTACCATCTCCACGTTCGAAAGATGCCCAACGGGCTCGCCTATCAATTCGTCATCGGCAACGGGAGCTCCTCGGGGGACGGCGAAATTGAGATTGGCAACCGGTGGCGTCGGCAGGTCAACGGCGGCCACGTTCACAGCGATTACCTCAACAACATCGCGCTGGGAATCTGCCTGGTGGGCGACTTCAACCGGGACAAACCCACCAAGCGTCAGATCGAAGCGCTTGAGGAGCTCACCCGCTACCTCCGGATGCGGGTCGGGAAAATCGACCGTCAATTCGCCATCGTCAAAGCGCACCGGGAGATCAACCCCCCGCGTTGGCCCACGGACTGCCCCGGGGACGACTTTCCCTACCGCTGGCTCCACGCGAAATTCGATTAGTGATTGGGGAAACAACAGCCTCAGCCTTGATTGGAAGAAACACATGAACCTCGGCATCACCGGCGCGACCGGATTCATCGGGCGTCGGCTCATTGACGTGGCGCTGCGACGCGGCCACGAGGTCATCGCGTTCACCCGCGACACGACCCGCCAGATCCCGGGCTGCGACATGCGTCTTTTCCCGGAGGATCGCCCCCCGGACATCGCGGGCTGCGAGGCGCTCATCCATCTCGCCGGCGAACCGGTGGTGGGACTCTGGACCGCCGCGAAAAAACGGCGGATTCGCGAGAGCCGTGTCCAGGGAACCCACCGCGTGGTGGAGGCAATCGCTGCGGCGTCCACGCCGCCCGAGGTGTTCATCAGCGGAAGCGCGATCGGTTTTTACGGAAACCGCGGGGAGGAGGAACTCACGGAGGCGTCGGTTCCCGGCGCCGGGTTCCTGGCCGAATGCAGCGTTCAATGGGAGGCGGAAGCCCTCAAAGCGCTCGGCCCCCGGGTGGTGCTTCTGCGCACCTCCATTGTTCTTGGACGCGAGGGCGGCGCGCTCAAGGCCATGCTGCCGATCTTCCGCGCCGGGCTGGGTGGACGGATCGGCAGCGGCAAACAATGGATGTCGTGGATCCACATCGAGGACCAAGTGCGCCTGATCCTGTTCGCCCTTGAAAACCTGGACGTGCGCGGCCCGGTCAACGCCAGCGCACCCTGGCCCGCGCGCAACGCGGACTTCACCCGGGCGCTCGCGCGCGCGGTGCGACGACCGGCCATCCTGCCGGTTCCCGCGCCCTTTCTCCTGCCGCTGGGCGAATTCCGGCATGAACTGCTCGACAGCAAAAAAGTGCTGCCGGCCGCCGCCTTGGATTACGGATTCGGCTTTCGGCATCCCGAGCTGCCGGAGGCGCTCAAGGATCTGCTGGGCTGACCCCGCGCATCCCACCGACGAGAGCCTGCGGGAAAACGCGTTTTATCGGTCGCGCGGGGCCGTTGTGCATGGCTAAATGGCCGTCCATGTCCGCGCCACAAAACACCATCGCGATCGTCTACGATTACGACCAGACACTCTCGCCCAACTACATGCAGGACGAGGTTTTGTTTCCCACGTTCGGCATTGATTCGCGAAAGTTCTGGGCCCGCTGCCATGTGCTGGTGGGGGAACAGGGCTACGACAACGAGCTGGCGTACATGAAGACGCTGCTCGACTGCCTGGACATCGACCGGCCCACCAACGCCCGGCTGCGCGAGCTGGGGGATCAACTCAACTTCTTCCCCGGCCTCCCTGAGATGTTCTCCGAGCTGGAGGGCGGTCTTCTCAAGGCGCGCCACGCCGCGCACGGCATCAAGGTGGAGCACTACATCATCTCAAGCGGGCTCAAGGTGCTCATCGAGGGGTCGCGTCTGGCGCGGCACGTCAAAGCGATTTTTGGATGCGAGTTTGGCGAGGACAACGAGGGCCGGATCAGCTTTCCCAAGCGGGTGATCAGCCACACTCAGAAGACGCAGTTTCTGTTCCGGATCAACAAAGGGCTGCTCAACCTGGCCGAGGACGTCAACGACCACATGGCTCCGGAACTGCGGCCGATTCCTTTTGAGCACATGATCTACATCGGAGACGGCCCCACCGACGTGCCGTGTTTCACCGTGGTCAGGCAACAAGGCGGCCAGGCCATCGCGGTTTACAACCCGCAAGACCCCTCCCGGGTGTCCTTCAAGAAATGTTTCCAACTCAGCACCCACGCCGATCGGATCCGGCACATCGCCCCGGCCGATTTCCGGGGGGGGTCGCATCTGCGGCTGCTTTTGGAGCAGATGGCGGAGGAAATCGCGGACCGGATCATTGAACGCCGGGCCCGGGACATCGAGGAAGGGACCGTCCGGGCCCCGAAACACACCTGAGGGCGGAGACGGGGGACGAGCGGGCTGGCGCTCGTTGAAACCGAACTCCGAGGTTTCAGAGAGAGATCATTTTCACGCGGAAGCGCGGGGCACGCGGAGAGCTTTTTGGAAATTACTGAACGCCCCAGCGCATCCAGGGCACGGGCTTAACCCTCCGAACAGAGAGCGCGGACGCGGTCCGGGAAATCACTAAAAAGCCCGTCCACGCCAAGGTCCTTGAGCCGGAGAATCTGGGTGTCGGCATTGGCCGTGTAGGGAATCACTTTGAACCCGCGCCGGTGGGCATCCTCAACGAAACGGCGGCTGACGGCGCCGACGGCGGGGTGCACGGACCACACCCCGAGCCGGCGCGCGGTGAGGTAATAAAGCGGCGTGGGACGGGAATAGAGCAACCCGATGCGCACCTCCCGATGGGCGGCCTTGCGGAGTTCTGAGCGCCGGAACGAGGAGAGAAGAAAATCCTCCCGGCGCGCCCCGTGCCGGTTGACGAACTCGTCGATGAGGCGGAGCACGGGTTCCGCAGTGTCCGGCCCCTTGAGTTCGACGTTCACGAAGCCTTTGCCCAGGGATGCCTCAAACACCTCCCGCAGCGTGGGGATTTTCTCCCCCTGTCCGGCATCGAGTTGGCGCAATTCGGCGAGGGATTTGCGCGTCACAACCCCGCGCCCGTTGGTGGTGCGTTGGAGGGTGCGATCGTGAATGACCAGCAACTCGCCCTGCACCAGCCAGACGTCGATCTCCACGCCTTGAGCGCCGAGTTCGAAGCCTTTGCGGACGGAGCGCAGGGTGTTCTCGGGTTCATGCCCCCGGGCACCCCGGTGGCCGATACAAATGAAGTCACTCATTTCGGTCCCATCCAAAGGAGCAACCCGCGTTCCCGGAGCAGGCTGAGGCGACCGGGCAAATCCCATTCAGTGAATCCGATAAAGGCTGGTTTTGGTGCGAAGGATGAGCGAATCGCCCACCACCGCCGGGCTCGCCATGAAACCGTCCGGCAACTCGTTGGTGGCGAGCTCCTTGTAAACGTCCCCCGGCTCGATGACCCGGCATTTGCCCAGGCAATCGAAAAGATAAATGCGGCCGTCCGCAAACAGGGGGGATGCGGCGAAATCCGAACTGATGCGCTCCTTCCACACGACCTTGCCCGAAGCGGTGTCCAGGCAAGTGGCGATGCCGCCGTTGTTGAGCATGTAAAGCCGGTTTCCCACCACAACCGGCGAGGACTGATCGGGGGCGCCCGAGCTCTGCTTCCAAAGCACGTGGGTGGCGGTCACATCGCCCGCCACGTCCCCCAGGCGGATCGCCCACAGTTCCGGCTTCGGGAAGCCCGTGCTCAGATAAACCGCGTTTCCATCGGACACCGGCACGGGCACATTGGAAAAGCCGGGGTGATCGACGTACCAGAGCTCTTTGCCGGTTTCCGGATCGTACGCGTAAAACCGCTCCGCGCCGGTGGTGATACTCAGGGTATGGCCGTTGTGCGCGAGCAGCTGGGGCGTTCCGTAGGCTTTGCGCCGGTCCTTGGGACGGTTCTCCAGTTTGGGGATGGCCGAACGCTCCGTCTTCCAAACGACCTTGCCGGTCAACTTGTCGAGCGCCACTTCGTACTGAAAATCCATGCCGTCACAGGCAATCAACAACTTGTCCTTGTAGAGAGTGGGTGATCCCCCCGCCCCGTTTTGGAAATCCACCTTGAGATCCCGGTTTTCCCAGAGCTTTTTACCGTCCTTGGCGGACAAACAGGCGGTGCCTTCCCAGCCGAAATGCACGTAAACGCGGTCCCCGTCGAGGACGGGCGTGGGAGACGCGTGGGAATTTCGCCGGTGCTTGGGCTGCGCCACCTCCGCCTGAAAAACCTCCACATCGAGGAGCAGTTTGCCCGTGGCGAAATCCACGCACACCGCGCGGAGCGATTTCCCATCCTCGAGCGCCGTAGTCATCCAGATCCGCCCGTCCGCAACCACGGGGGAGGACCAGCCTTCCCCGGGCAACGGCGTCTTCCACGTCACGTTTTCGGTTTCACTCCAGCGCAAAGGCAACCCCTTCGCATCCGAAACACCCTGGGCGGTTGGTCCGCGAAACTGCCGCCAAGACTCCTCAGCGTGGCTAGGGAAACTCAGACCCAAGGCAAAAACACCCAGGAGCGGCAAAACACCAGCGGAGGAGGAACTCATAAAATGGGGAAAACTTGAGGGAACGAGGGGTTCATAAATGAAGGCGGCCCGTCTGGGCAAACCCGCAGCACTCCCCTCCCATTGAAATGCAAAAGGCCGCTTCTTTATTAGAAGCGGCCTTCGCAGAGGAGAAACGAGGGTTCCGTTTAGGAGAGCTTGGGCACGTTGACCCATTGCCCGGAACGGGCCGAAGACAACACCGCGTCGCAGACGTATTGAGTCTCGAGCGCGTCGCGGAAAGTCGGGGAAGCCGGTTTGCCGCTGCCGATGCCCTGGAGGAAGTCGGCCACCTGATGCACGAAGCTGTGCTCGTAGCCGATCGCCAGGCCCGGCACCCACCAGTTGCCCATGTACGGGTGATCGGGGTCGGTGACGTGGATCGAGCGCCAGCCGCGGTACTGGCCTTCGTCGTTGTAGTCGAAGAACTGGAGCCGGTGCAGGTCGTGAAGATCCCAGGCGATCGAGGCGTTCTCGCCGTTGATCTCGAAGGTGTTGAGAGCCTTGTGCCCGCGCGCGTAACGGGTGGACTCGAAGGTGGCCAGCGAGCCGTTGCCGAACCGGGCCATGAAGGCGCAGGCGTCATCGATCTCGACCTTTTCCACCTGGCCGGTGAGCTGGTGTTTGCGCTCCTTGACGAAGGTCTCGGTCATCGCGCTGACGTTGTCGATGCTGCCGTTGAGCCAGAGCGCGGTGTCGATGCAGTGCGCCAGCAAGTCGCCGGTCACGCCGCTGCCGGCGGCCGCGGCATCGAGACGCCACAACCCGGCGCCGCCCTGGGGCAGATCGGCGTTGATGGTCCAGTCCTGGAGGAACTTGGCGCGGTAATGGAAAATCCGGCCGAGCTTGCCGGATTCGATGATCTGCTTGGCGAGAGTCACCGCGGGGACACGCCGGTAGTTGTACCACACCATGTTGGCCACCCCGGCCTTCTCGATCTCGCGCACCATCTCCTCGCCCTGCTTGCCGTCGAGAGAGAGCGGCTTCTCACACATCACCATCTTGCCGGCGCGGGCCGCGGCGATGGCGATCTCGGCGTGGGAATCGTTGGGGGTGCAGATATCGACAATATCGATGTCGCTGCGCTCGATAATGCGTTTCCAGTCGGTTTCGGTGGACTCCCAGCCCCACTTGTCCGCGTAAGCCTTGAGCTTCGCGCCGTCCCGGCCACAGGCGGCCTTCAGGACGGGTTGAAACGGAGTGTCAAAAAAATTGGTGACTTTGCGGAAGGCGTTGGCATGGGTGCGGCCCATGAAGCCGTATCCAATGATGCCCACATTGAGTGTCTTTTTATTGCTCATTAATTTGTTGTCCTGAGTTGAGAGGGGGGCGATTCCAGCACGGAAACTCTTCGCTGACAATCCTCTCGCGAAAGGTTTCCTATTTTTCCAAAAACGCCGCCGCAGCCGCAAAATCGGTTGTCCCAAAACCGTTGTTTTCTGCTGTTCCCCTAGGAAAGCTTTGCGACAGGAGACAACAACCCGACCGCCCCCTTGAGCATCCATCTCCCCCGCCAAAAACCGCCCCGGCAGCCACGCAAAAAAGCCTCCCCAGAACCCGCTCATCACCGCGTCCGTTCGCCATGAATCCGCAAAGCCCATCCCCCGCCCCGGAGCCGGACCGCTCCAAAGAGCTCCTGTTGCTGATCACGCAGCATCAGCGACGGATCTTTTCGTATATCTACAGCATGGTGCCGGACCGGCACGACGCGGAGGATCTACTCCAGGAGACCAACAGGATCATCTGCGAGAAATTCGACCAGTTCACACTCGGCACGGATTTTGTGGCCTGGGCCTGTCAGGTGGCCTACTGGCAGGTGCGCGCGGCTCGGCAGAAGTTCGCGAGGGCGAAGGTGGTGTTTGACCAAGATCTGATGGACGCGGTTGCCCAGACCGTGGAGGAACTCCGGCCCGAGCTCGATTTGCGGCATGAAGCGTTGGCGCGCTGCCTGCAAAAGCTGCACCCGCGCGACCGCGAGTTGGTTCTGACGAGATACGAACCGGGCGGCGGCGTCGAGGAGGCAGCCAAACGCAGCGGCCGTTCCTTGGACGCGGCCTACAAAGCCCTTGGCCGGCTGAGGAAATTGCTCCTGGACTGCGTGAGCCACCAGCTCGACTTGGAATCCGCCTCCTGACGTATGAACGACCCGGAAATTCTCGAGCTCAACGCCCTGTGCAACGGCCTGATTGAAGGCTCCCTGAGCGACGAACAAAAACGCCGCCTCGACTCGCTGCTCTCGGGGTCCGACGAGGCCCGGCGGTTTTACGTGCGGGCCATGGCGCTCTCCGCAAGTTTGTTTGATTACGCCGCAGAAATGCAGGCGGACGCACCCAGCGCACCCGCAACACGCGCCACGCTCCCCTTCCCGATCGCCCGGATCGTCGGCCCCGCGCTGGCCCTGGCGGCCGCGGTGGCCCTCGCCCTCTGGATTCCGCCCAAGTTTGCCCCCCGCACAGAACCCGGCTCCGCCGAGACCGTCGGGGAAGAAACCGTGGCTCGGCTCACGGCATCCAAGGACTGCAAGTGGATCGGCACCACGCCGCTGGTGGGCGAATGGTTCAATGCGGGGCAAAAACTTCAGCTCACGGAGGGTTTTGCGGAGATCACGTTTGATTGCGGCGCGCAGGTGGTGCTTGAGGGGCCGGCTTCCTTGGATCTGCATTCCGCCTGGAGCGCATTGTTCCATCACGGAGCGCTCACGGCGAAGGTGCCGCCCGAGGCAATCGGGTTCCGGATCGAGAACCCGGCGGTTCAAATCGTGGACCTGGGCACGGAATTCAGCATGCTGGCGGAGAAAAACGGCGCAGCGGAGGTTTTCGTGATTGAAGGCTCGGTGGAGGCGTCCGGCCGCGACGCGCTCAATCAGCCTTCCAAAACGATCACTCTGAAAGAGAAACAGGCCCGCCGGTTTGCCCTGCACGGAGAGGGCGAGGTGGCGGACAGAGATCAGAAACTCGCCAAGCTCAACCGCAAAGTCGAGTTTCAGCGCGGCTTGGGAAAAACCGAGTACACCCATTGGGGCTTTGATGAAGCATCCGGGGCGATCGCCCGCGGCCGCTCCGTGGGGTTCGCGCCGGGCGGATTCGACGCCACTTTTGAGCCCGCCCTTCCGCAACCGCTTGTCGCGGGACGCTGGGGCAACGCCTTGAGTTTTGACGGGGCGTTCAGCGCGCGCGCGGCATTC
Organism: Chthoniobacter flavus; assembly: GCA_945860355.1. Lineage (GTDB taxonomy): Bacteria > Verrucomicrobiota > Verrucomicrobiia > Chthoniobacterales > Chthoniobacteraceae > CAIURC01. The sequence goes on from CAMARB010000081.1 coordinate 13,392, forward strand.
CCCCCGAAGAGCCCGAGCGGGACGCGCACCGCGGCTTTCTGGTGCAAGATTCCCGCCGACGCCGCGCTCTCAGAGTCCGACGCGATCATTTCCTGGTATTCCGCAGAAACCGGCGAACGCCCCGTCTCGATCGCGTGGAACGGCGACCCGACCCTTGGCGCCCTGGGAGCGTTGAAGACCTCTCTGGGGCGGGGTCTGAAGGTGGGCAGCACCCCTCTTCGGGACGGTCAATGGCACCACGTGGCTGTCGTGTTCGCGCCGAATCCCGACGCTCCGGCGCGCACCCACTTGAAGACTTATTTGGACGGGCGTCTGGAGGCCACCTCCTTCGTGCGCGGCGCCGTGAAGAACTGGAAAAAGGCCGGGGGCGCGGACGCCCGCTTTGTGGCCGAGGGAGGTCTCTGGATTGGACGCAACCCCTTTCAAGGCCCGCAGCCGAATGGGTTCCGAGGGGAACTCGACGAACTCTATCTCATCAACCGAGCGCTGAGCCCTCGGGAGATCCAGCATTTGCTCAGAAAAAACCGGCTGCCCTCCGCTGAGATGCTCGTGGCCCAATAAAAAACCGGGCCCCGCCGCTGATTGAAAGCGGCGGAGCCCGGCAAATCTGCGGGTTGCGGGGAACCGGTCGGCTACCAGCCGTGTGCCTCGCGCACCTTCACCATCGCGCCGAGGATGGTGTTCCACGTGTCCTGCTTCTTGAGCATGGAGTTGGGGAACATGCAGCCGTCCCAGCAGATGTGCTGAAGCACGGTGCGCGGTTCGCCGTTGGGTTCCCGGAGCCAGAATCCAGCGGCCTTGGTGATGTCGAGCTTGCCGTTGGGGTCATCCGCGGGGCAGTGACGCCCGGTCTTGTCGTGGGACCCGGTGCCGTGGACCGAGCCGTCGTTCTGGGCGACATGGAAATCAATCGTCCAGGGCCGGAGCGCGTCGGTCATCTGTTTGTAGGCCGCCTCGAACTCCGCCTCGGAATATCCGGGCTTGAGCAGGGCGTGCTCGGGGGCGTTGACGCCCAGGAGGTAGAGGTAGGTGTGGGCCAAGTCCGCCTGGAAACCCACCACCCCGGGCATGGCGACCGTTTCGAGCAGTTGCACCATGTTTTGCCAGCTGTGCATGCCCGCCCAGCAAACCTCGCCCTCAGCAGCGAGCCGTTCGCCGTGGTCCTGCGCCACCTTGGCCGCTTCCCGGAACGTGGCCGCGATCTTCGCGGTGTTGCCGGCGGGATCGGCGTACCAGTGGTCGGGGTTATCGGCGGAATCGATGCGGATCGCGCCGTATTTGCGCACCCCGTGTTGCTTGAGCAGGTCGGCGATCCGGCAGGCTTTTTTGACCGCGAGCACGAACTTCTCGCGGTCCTCCGCGGTGCCCATTGCCGTGCTGCCGACCGTTCCGGGCCAGACGGGCGCCACCAGGGAACCGATGTTCAAGCCCTTGGCCGCGACCTTGTCGGCGATGCGCTTGAGGTCCTCCTCGTTGATGTCTATCGGGAGATGGGGATCAAAAAGAAACAAGTCCACGCCCTCGAACTTCTGTCCGTTGAATGAGGCGTTGGCAGTGAACTCCAGCATTTCATCCAGGCTGATGGGCGATTCCTCAGTGCCGGGCGTCTTGCCGACGAGGCCGGGCCACATCGCGTTGTGGAGTTTGGGAGAAGTATGTGTGTGGTGACTCATGGGAGTTGAGGGTTAATTTGGGGAGCACCGTTGGCCGAGTCCGGAACGGGCCCGGGCCGCGGTGGAAAGAACGCATTCGTCTGCAGCAAACTTCCCGGACCGACAAGCTTCTTTTGGCGGTTTTCCGCCTCCCACAACTCAACCCGGGCGGCCTACCCGAAGGGGTTCCTCCCAGCTCCCCAAAAAACCGCGCCCGCGCGATTACTCGGCGGGCGGTGCCGGGTCCCCAAGTGCCTGGGCGGCGATCTCGCGTTTGCCGGCAATCAAATCCCAAACGCCCCAGTCCAGGGTGCCGCGGGCCAGAAAATACCAAGCGCTGACCGTGTCGCGCTGGCCGATCCGATGGCAGCGGTCTTCGCCCTGGTCCATTATGCCGGGGGTCCACGGCAACTCCACCGCGGCGACATTGCTGGCCCGGGTCAGGGTCAACCCGACCCCGCCCGCTTTCCAGTTGAGCAAGATGAGCGGGAATTTCCCGGCCTGAAATGCGTCCACAAACTCCTGCCGCCGCGCCAGCGGAGTCGCCCCCGTGATGGAGGGCGCGTCAAATTCGCGCGCCAAATCCTCCAGGACCGCGGCGTGCTCGGCAAAACACACCAGAGCCTCGCCCCCGTCGATGACCGATCGGATCCACTCCTTCACCGCGGCCAACTTGCCCTTCGCGGCAATCTGCAGAAGCGCCCCCACCTTGACCAACTCCTCGGCGGGCATGGCGCGCATGGCCGCGTCCTGGGCCCGGCGCGCAATGAGCTGGAGCTGGGCTTCTTGGGGCAAATGGACAATCTCCTGCCGGAATTTCGGATCCGCAGCGGCCCGCTGGGCGATCCACTCCAGCACGTCGTCTGCGGCCGCTCGGTATTCCTCGGCGTTGGTCAAGGCCACGGGCAGCACCGTGCGGCGCTTGGGAGGCAATTCGGTGAGCACGTCGGCTTTGAGCCGCCGGATCATGCAGGTGGCGCGGAGTTTCTCCGAGAGCTCCCCCAGATGATCCGCGCCGCTCAGATCCATGGCCACGCGCCCCCGCCCCACCGGCTTTTCCTTTGCGGCGCAGTACCGCCGCGCAAACGCCTGAAACCCGCCAAAATCATTGAGCCGCCCCAGGATCCCCAGAGGGGCGAGCAACTCCCCGGGCCGGTTGAGGATGGGCGTGCCGGTGAGCAGGATCCGCACGCCGATGCCCCGCACCAGTTTCACGGCCGCCTCGGTTCGCTTGGCCCTGTAATTTTTGAGCGCATGGCTTTCATCGAAAACCACGGCCGCCAGGTCGAGCGCCCGGAGCTTGTCCAG
>CAMARB010000082.1 GCA_945860355.1 Chthoniobacter flavus
GCTCTTCGCAAGCTGCCGCGGCAACGGCCCATCAACTTGCGCATCGGTTCAAACATCGGGGTATTCCATCGCATTCCTCGCCAACCCTTTCCGCCCCCTTTCGTTGGCGGAAATTTTCCACGAAACACGCCCTTAACTAAGTGCCATTCTTGTCTGTCCCCTATCGACGTGATGGTCTGTCCCGAATGGCGCTAACTTAAGGCCTGTTTGGGACGTTTTGAGGTGGCGGTGTTTCGGTGTGGGAGAATGCCCATTTGGCGTCGAGGTCGGGTGAGGCGTTGATGGTTTTTGGGACGCCGTTTGACTGCCCGGGGTTCGCTGCGGCCGGGGCGGTGGGGGACGAGATCCAGGGCGATGGTGTGCAGCATTTCATCCACCAGTGCGGCGATCGTTTTGGGCCGATTCCCGGCCCCTTGAGCCGCGTTGACGAACTGGCGCACGGTGTCCAAGGTGCCCTTGAATGAGACGCGCCGCAGCTCGGTGTGGTGGGTGAGCGCCGCTGTTTGCATCACGCACCGGATCAGGTTGTATGCGACAAAATGCATGCGTATCTCCCGCTCGATCATGGCCGGGGTAAGGCAGCGCAGGACGTCCATCTTCAGGAAGGTTTTAAGCTCCCGAAAGTGCAGCTCGATGCCCCATCTGCGGAAGTAGAGGAGGGCGAACTCGGCCGGTGCAATGCCAGGGTCCAGAACGGTGGTGAGGTGGACCCCGAAAATCGGGCCAGAGGATAAGCTATAGAAAAGCGGCGGCGGGGCGTATCAACACAACCCAAGAAACCACCGCGAATGAAAGCCAAACGCCGCAGACACGATCCAGAATTCAAAGCCCGGGTAGCCCTCGAGGCGATCAAGGGCATCAAAACAATCCAACAAATCGCCAAGGACTACGAGGTGCACCCCGTGCAGGTCTCGGACTGGAAAAAGACGATCCAGGAGGGAGTGGCCGGGGTGTTCGAGCGAGGCGGCGCAGACAGGGGCGAGGAGGAGTTTGAGAGGGAGCGCGAGCAGCTCAAGGCCATCATCGGGGACCTCACGGTCAAACTGGAGTTCATGTCAAAAAAGTCCAAACAGCTCGGCCTGTGAAAAAGGAACGCGCCGAGCTGGTGGAAAAAAATCATCCGAAACTGAGCGTGCGCACCCAGTGCGAACTGCTGGAAGTTCCGCGTTCGAGCCTCGATTACCGGCCCGTGGGCGAGAGCGAGGAGGACCGTGAGCTGATGCGTCTGATGGACGAGATTTACCTGATCGACCCGTGTATTGGCACGCGGCGTCTGGTGAAGGTGCTGGAGCGCGACCACGGCCGGAAGGTCAACCGCAAGCGGCTCAGGAGGCTGCGCCGGGAGATGGGGCTGGAGACGATCTGGTGTCGGCCGCGCAACACGAGCGCGCCGGACAAAGGGCACCGGAAGTATCCGTATCTGCTGGGCAGCATGGAAGTGAAGCGGCCCGATCAGGCGTGGTGCGCGGACATCACGTATGTGCCGATGTCGCGCGGGCACGCGTATCTGTGCGTGGTGATGGACTGGTATTCGCGCAAGGTGCTGTGCTGGCGGTAGTCCAACACGATGGAGGTGGGTCTTTGCCTGGAGGCGCTGGGGATGGCGGTAGCGCAAAGCGGCCGACTGCCGGAAGTGTTCAACACCGACCAAGGCAGCCAGTTCACCAGCCGGGAATGGACCGGGGAGCTCACCCGGCTTGGAATCGCCATCAGCATGGATGGGAAGGGCCGCTGGATGGATAACGTGTTCATCGAGCGGCTCTGGCGCAGCGTGAAGCACGAGGACATTTACCTGAGGGAAGACGCGAGCCTGCCTGCGCTGGAAGCGGGCCTGGAGGCGTGGTTTGAGCGCTACAACGCGTGGCGACCGCACGAGGCGCTGGGCAACCGCACGCCCAGCGAGGCTCACGTAGCAGACGCTGAAACGCCGACGTCCACCCCGGCAAAGGAGGAGCTCGCGGCATGAGGTGTTTGGACCCAGGAGCCATCGCCGAGCAGGGCCGGCTTCTTCACAAACCGGTTGCTCTGGCTTGGCGCCAGCGCCCGAGCGTTGCCCCCTACGGGGCTCGGGCTGCCGCAACCTCGCCCTCCGGGACGTTTGTGAATAAGCCTCGCGTCCACTAAAGCACGACCGTAAACATCAACCCAAGTCCCCGCCGCCATAGCTTAATTTAGCCGATCCCTGGCCGAAGAACGGGGTCCACCTCATTGGGGGGAAATGCACTGGGGACACGTAAACTGTAGAGGAACTGTGAGAAAAACTGTGGGCCCTGTCTTTCCTGCCTGCCGCGAAAGCTGTGGATCACAGACTGCCGGCCCTCAAGTTGGACATTGAATTAATGGAGATGTAATATTTCCATCATGACAAAAACGCAGATCCAAGTTCCTGAGCGGCTCTTTGCCCAGATTAAGAAGTTCGCCCGCCAACACGAATGGTCTCTCGCTGAGACATTTCGTCGGGGAGCGGAACTGCTCCTGGAAATTTACCCCGAAGACGCCCCGCCAGTCTCCCAAGGTTGGCAGCCTCCCACCTCCGGCAAGGTCGGGTGGAAGGGCCTTTCCGCAGCGCAACTCCGGGAGATCGCATTCGAGGACCAATCGAAAAACCCGATCGCAGGATGATCTCGTTCGACACCAACCTTCTGCTTTTTAGCTACTGTGAGGCGTCTCCTTACCACGCTGCCGCGAATGCGTTTCTTACCTCACTTGCGACTCGTGAAGACGTCGCTCTGAGTGAGTTCGTTCTCAGTGAGTTTTATCTGCACCTGAGGAATCCTGTCGTTCTGAATCGTCCACTCGACGCAGAGGAAGCCGTCGCGGTCATTCAGAGCTATCGAAAGCACCCGCGCTGGCGGCGGGTTGGGTTTCCTCCCCGCAGTCGGGACCTTCATTCCGCCCTATGGAAACAGGCCGCCATCCACAACTTTGCGCGGAGGCGGATTGATGATGTGCGCACTGCCCTTTGTTTGCAGGCGTTCGGGATCAAAGAATTTGCGACGGCCAACGTAAAAGACTTCGAGGGGCTCGGCTTTTCGAAAGTCTGGAACCCGCTTGCGCCTTTTTTGTAGGAAGCCAATAGGGGACAGAGCTTCTATGCTGCCGCGGAATCCCAGCCCGCGGCGAACCGTATGCGGCGCACCGGCCCCGACAACGCCCAGGGGGCGGTCCCGGGCTCACTGCCGGTAAAGCGCGAGCGTCTTGTCCCGTTCGATGGCGTGATCCACTAGGGGCAGCGGATACGATTTCACAAAACGCAGGCCGGGCGTGGGCGGCTGGGCCAGTTTTTTCCCGGGCACATCCCGAAGCTCCGGGATCCATTGTTTGATGTAGGTGCCCTCCGGATCGAACCGCAGGGTTTGAGACCACGGGTTCTGGATGCGGAAATAGGGGGCGGCATCGGTGCCGGTGCCGGCGCTCCATTGCCAGCCGCCGTTGTTGCTTGCGATCTCGCCGTCCACGAGCCGTTGCATGAACCAGCGCTCCCCGTGTTTCCAGGAGACGTGCAGGTCCTTGACCAAAAACATCGCGGTGATCATGCGAACGCGGTTGTGCATGAACCCCGTGGCGAGCAGCTCGCGCATCCCGGCGTCCACGATGGGGAATCCGGTCTGACCCGCGCACCACGCCTCAAAAGCCGTGCCGGGTTCGCTCCAGGCCAGGTTGCGGAACTTGGGCTGGAACTCGTGCTCCAGCACCTCGGGCCAATGCCAGAGCACCTGGAAGTAAAATTCGCGCCAGATCAGTTCGCTCACGTAAACCTGCAGGTTCCGGCGTCCCTCCATGGAAGCGCCGGCGGCCGCCTGCTCGCAGCGCGCGTAAATCTCCCGGATGGAGAGCAGGCCGTGCCGCAAATCCTGGGAGATCCGCGAGGTGGCGGCTTGCGAGGGCAGATCGCGCTTTTCCTGGTAGGAGAAAATCGGGCCGTCCACGAACCGGCAGAGTCGGTCGCGTGCGGCGGCCTCGCCCGGTTTGAGAATGGACGCGTCGGACTGGAGCCCCCAGTGGGCAAGCGTGGGCAGATCGAGGCTGGGGATGTTGGCCGGGGTTGCGATCCGGCTCACTGAACGGCCCGGCCCGGGTTTGGGGAGTTTCAACCAGGCCTTGGAGTAGGGGGTGAAAATCCGAAAAGGCGTGCCGGCGCCCGAGAGCAAGACCTCGCGTTCGTGAATCGCGGCATCGGCGTGGGCGTGCACCTTGACTCCGAGCCGCCGGGCCATGGCTTCCACGCGTTTCTCCATCTCCCATCCGAACGGATCCGGGTCCCGGTTGAAATGCAGGGAGGTGGCCCCGGTTTCGCGGAGCAGTTCCTCCAGGGCGGCGTCGGCTTGGCCTTGGCGCACGATCAACCGGCCGCCCTTGGATTGGAGATCCCGGGCCAGGGATTCGAGGCAACCGCAGAGAAACTCCTGGCGGGGTGCGCCGGTCCAGCCGTGGGAGTTTTTCCAGGTGCTCAGGATGTAGACGGGAATGACCTGCTCGGATTGAGCCAGGGCCGCGTTGAGGCTGGTGTTGTCGGTCAGGCGCAGATCGCGTCGGAACCAATGCAGGGCGAGTGTCATGAAAGAATGTGTGAGGGCGATCAGAGCCGGGTGCGTCCGGTAAACGCCCGGCTCAGGGTGAGTTCGTCGGCGTGCTCCAAGCCGCTTCCGGCCGGCAGTCCCTGGGCGAGCCGGGTGACTTGGACGGGGAGCTCGCGCAACAGGCCCAGGAGATAATGGGCGGTGGCTTCCCCCTCCACATCGGCGCCCAGCGCGAGAATGATCTCCCCGGGCGCTTCCGTGCGGATCCGATCCAGCAGGAGCGCGATTCTCAGATCCTCGGGCGCGACATGATCCAGGGGCGAGATCCGGCCGCCCAGGGTGTGGTAACGGCCGCGGAACGTGCCGGTGCGTTCCAGGGGCAGAATGTCGGTGGGTTGTTCCACCACGCAGAGCTGCGAGGCGTCCCGGGTCGGGTCCGCGCACACGTCGCACTGCATGCCCGTCGCGAAAAAGCCGCAAAGCGCGCAGGAATGAATCTCCCGGCTGGCGGATTCGATCGACCGCGCAATCTCCAGGGGCCGGGCGTTCCGGGCCTGGATCATCCAGAGCGCGATGCGTTCGGCGCTGCGCGGGCCGACGCCCGGCATGCGTTTGAGCTCGGCGATGAGCAGCTTCAGGGCGTTTGGGTATTCAGCGCGCTTCATGGGTTCTTGAATCAAACGGGGCGGCTTCTCAAAGCAACGGCAGCCCGGCGGGCGCCACGCCGGCCCGGATTTGCCTGAGCCGTTCCAGGTAAACCTCCACCGGGTTGTGCCCTGTTTCCCCCGCTTTCGCCCGCTCCAGGAGCTCCCGGGATTCCTCCCATTTCCCCGCACGGTAAAGGATCACCGCCTTCCAAAAACAATCGCGCCGTTCGCGTTCCTCGGCGCTGAGTTCCTCCCGCAGGGCCAGCAGTTCGTAGATTTCCTCCGGCTCCGCCCGGTTCGGGTGGGCCCGGACCAGATCCACGGGGCGCACTTCGATGGCCGATTCGCAGGCGGCGAAAGTGCCCGCGCCGAGGAGGGTTCTGGAGCCGTAAACCGGGTTGGCCGTGCAAAGGCGTCGGGCGAACTCCACGGGTTCACCGGCCACGGAAAACGTGCTCAGCCGCCGGGAACCGTAGGCGGCCACGATGACTTCGCCGGACTCCAAGCCGAGCCGGAAATCGAAAGTCTGCTGCCAGACCCGCTCGCACTCGGCGTTGACCGCGTCGAGCCTGTCCCTGAGCCCGAGCACCGCGCGGCAGGCGTTGCGGGCGTGATCGGGGTCGGCCAGGGGCGATCCGAACACGACGCGCAGCGTTTCGCCGTCGCATTCGTCGAGGTAGCCGCCCGCCTCCACCAAATAATCCGAGGCGTTGCTCAGGAACGCGTTGTTGATGGCCACGTAGTCCGGAACCGAGAGGGCTTCGCCGAGCTTTTCCTGGTTCAAGATTTCGCAAACCAAAACCGTGGCGGCGCATTTCCGGCCCTCCAGGGGGAGGGGTTGTTCGCTGTTGAGCAGCCGCCGGAAGGTGGATCGCGAGATGCGTTCGCCGAAGATCCCCCGGATCATCCGTTTGCGCATCCCGCCGTCCGTGCGGGAATAGGTGAAAGCGGCCGCGAAACTCAGGCCCAGAGCGGCGAGGCCCGGGAACGGCGAGAAAAAGACGCCGAAAGCGTGGCAGACCCACATTGCGGTGAGCAATTCGAGCAGGGCGCCCGCAGCCACGAGCACCTTGAGCGAGCTGCGACTGATGTCGATGGTGGTCCAGGCGACCCCGAAACTCAGCAGCACAACGAGGCCGTACTGCAGCGCGGAATGGGTGTGGGGCGCCGGGGTCTTGAGCCCGAGGAATTCCTCCAACTCGGCATCCGGGCGCAAAAACAAGCCGGCTCCGTAGAAAGCGGAGACCACGAGGCTCACCAAAAGCCCGAGGAGGAGAGTGACCTTTAAATAACGCACGCGGAGGAGGGGTCGGGGAAACGCCTGGGCGGGGCCCCGGGTGAATGTAAACACGCGGGCCGCGCGGGGTGCAACCTTTGGGACGCTGCGCCGCGTCCCCGCCGGATGCCGACGGTGGGTTCCTCCGGCAGGCGCAGTCTCTGGCGCCGAGCCGTTTTTCGGGGATGAAAGGAGGCTCAAAAAATGACGGGGTCGATACTCAATCCAAGCGGGCCAACTCTCAGTCCGGCGCCGGAACTGGAGGGCGGAACCGGGGCGTCCCTCCTGGGGGCGCAGGGGGAACCGGTTCGCGATGCGTTTGCGGTGTATCCGGATCGCTGGAAACGGGGGATGGATCTCGTTCTGAGCGCCCTTTTATTGGCCCTGTTTTGGCCCTGCATGGCGCTGATTGCGCTGCTGGTGAAGATCGAGGACGGAGGGCCGGTGTTTTTCGTCCAGACCCGGGTCGGAGTTTACGGGCGGGAGTTCCCAATGACCAAGTTCCGCTCCATGCGCTGCGATGCGGAGCGGGAGTTGCCGCGTGTCCTCTCCCGGAACCGGCACCGGGACGCGTTGACGTTCAAGGCGGTGAACGATCCCCGGGTCACGCGGGTGGGGCGTTGGCTGAGGCGTTTTTCCCTCGATGAACTTCCCCAGCTTCTGGATGTGTTCCGGGGCGATATGTCGCTGGTGGGACCCCGGCCATCGCTGCCCTCCGAGGTGGCCCGTTATTCGCCCGCCGACTGTCAAAGGCTCCAAGTGCCGCAGGGCATGACGGGGCTCTGGCAGGTGTCGGGGCGCTCGGAAATCCCGTTCGCCGGGCAGGTCGCCCTCGATTTGCAATACGCCCGGACGCGCACCCTGCGGGGCGACCTGTGGATCCTGCTTAAAACCATCCCCGCGGTGATTTCCGGCCGCGGCGCCTGTTGACAGCGGGGGGGGGGGGCGGCTGGCCGCTCTACTTCAGGCTCTTGAGATAGAGAAGGAGCGACTCCAGCTGCGGGTCGGTCACCACGCCTTTGTAACTGGGCATCGCGGGCGGATACCCGTTCACCACCTTTTTGTTCGGCTCGAGAATGGAATCGCGCAGGTAAAAGTCGTTGGCGATCTCGTTGGAGCCGTCCGTAAACCAGCGCTCTTTGCCGAGGAGCCCTTTCCATGTCGGCCCGCTTTTGCCTTCCGTTGCCCCGTCCGCGGAGTGGCATCCGATGCAGCCCAGCTGCGCGCTGAGTTTGGCCCCTTCCTCGGCGGTCACCGGGTTGTGCGCCTCCGCGCGGATCGTCGGCGCGCTCCGGCTCAGGTCCAGCCCGGCAAACCCGATTTTTAGAGGATCCAGCGGCCTGGGCTGGTGAATGGTGAAATAAACGCGGCCTTCCGCCGGACTCGCATCCGCCAGTCGGAAGCTGTGCTCGACTTGCAACTGCATCACCGCAGGCAGCGCGGGAAGATGAATGAACACGGTTCGTCGGTCTGCGGAGAGCGCCGCGGTTCCCACGGGCCAGGGGGTCGTGCCCGGTTTGCCCTCCAGGGTGTATCGGCCGCTCCCGTATTGTTTGCTGCGCAGATAATTCCAGGCAGTCGCCCGGACGTTGGCGGAGGTCACTGAGGCAGGATCCAGCGGCGACGCGAACTCCAGCAGCACCCCATCGCTGTAGGAGCGCGCGGCCACGGCCGTGCCGATGGGTTTCCCGCTCGAACGCAACCGGCCCAGCGCCCAGCGGCTCGTGGTGCGCGAATCGTAGATTTCGAATCCGGCGAGGAACACCGCGTTGCCGGAGGGATGCATCCGCCCGTGCAAAAGCGGGAGGTCGGTGGCGAAATCCGTCGGGATCACGGCCCCCTGCGCGGCGCCGCCTTCCAGGTCCGGGGAGATGAGAAAGAGTTTGCCCGAGCCGTAGGAAAGATGCAGGAGCCGGCCATCCCAGGCGCCCATCCCTTTGCCGTGAACCCACACCTGCGATGCCGACGAGTTGTCTTCGGGATGGGGAATCCAAACCAGGGGCGGGGTGAGGTGGCTGGGTTTTTCCTCCCCGAATCCGAACGAATCCCCGGGTCTGACCAGGTAACAGGGCGAGGTGGGAACAAAATGCCCCTGTTGATCCGTGGCCGTGATCATGCCCGTTTGCGGGTGCACGGCGAGGTAGGCTTCCCGGGTTTTCTCCCCGACAATCTCCAGGGAACGCCCGTCGGGTGCGATCCGCACGATGGCGCCGGTGTGCGGGGTGCCTGTTCCGCCCGAGCCGATGCCCGACTGGTCCACAATTCCGCCCTGCGTGACCAGCGTGGAGCCGCCGGGCGCCACCGCCATGTCCATGGGGAAAGAGCGCGTAGTCTGGCTCTGGAGCAGGAGATCGCAGAAGTTGTCGTAGCGTTCGGCCTCGCCGTTGCCGTCCTCGTCGAGCAGCCGCAGAACCCCATTTTTTGTCGCCACCTGGATCACCCCGTTGGGAGCGGCGATCGCCATGGGTTCGTGCAAGCCCGAGGCGAACCGATGCCAGGTGGTCTGTGCGGGGGTCTTCTGGTTGAGGCCGTCCGCGATCCAGATGTCGCCTTCGTAGGTCACCACCGCCGCCCGGTCCGGCCCCAAGAACGCCAGATCCGAGGGGCGCACCCGGCGTTTCCACGGGTTTTCTTCAGGAACCAGGAACTGGTCCAGAACGAGCCCGTTTTGGTCCACCGCGGCGTTTCGTACGGGGGCAAGGACCGATTGCGGCCAGCGCCGGGTGGGGCCGGATTCCGGTGGGGGGCCCGGTTGCCAGTTGGCGGGGAAAGCGCCCGGGTTTTGCGCAAAGGAAAAACCGACGGCGACCCGTTGGATCCGAGAGTCTGGGGCGACAGAAGCCACCAACCGCCCTTGGTCGATGGCTAGTTGGCAACCCACAGCCTCGACGCGTAAATCGCCGCTGCGGGCCTCGCGGTTTTCATTGAGCAGCTGCCAGGGATGCCCCTTCTCAGGCGCTCCGAGGCCGAAGTGCAGAGGCTGCGAATGGTTGCTCAACTCCCAGATCCGCAGAACCGACCCTTCGCTTTGACCCGGTGTGAAGCATTCCCGAACCGTCGTTTGCCCGGCTCGGTAGCGGAGGAGGGCGGTCTGGGATGCCAGGGTGATGCCCTCATATCGCCAGGCGTCGGCGGGAAGCGGGCCGCGGCCGGATTCGCCGGGTCGCGCCGGAGCGCGGGGATCCACTCGGAGCGCGTCGAGCGTGTCGGCGACCCCGGGGAGCGCATCGCTCTGGATCAGAACCCGGCCGGAGGGTTTGGGGCGGTCTTTGCCCGCTTTGCGGTGCATTTCAGCGTAAGAAACCTGGGCCATGTTTCGCAGGCTGACCCACGGGGTCCCGGGTTCCGTCCTCCAGACCGCCGCGACCCGGAGCAGTTCCTGGTCAAAAAGCACGCAGGCGCCGTTTGACAGCGGCAAAACGATTCCGCGCACCACGATCTGCTCCGGCGCATCCGACGTGGCCGGCAGGTCCACCGCGCTGTGGTAGAAGGGAAATTCGGGCTCAAAAAACGGCCCCGGGGCAGGGGGCGGAGGCGTTTCCGCCGCCAGCGCAAGGGTGGTCCGCAGAAGGAGCCAGAGCGTCCCGGCGCGTTTGATCCAGCCACGCCGAGGCGGATGGATGCGGGGAGAACAGAGGGGATTCATGGGGGCGGCTTGGGGAGCATGGGACAGAGGACAGGGGTCAGGGGTCAGGGGTCAGGGGTCAGGGATCAGAGAGGGCGGCGGGGGACAGGGGTCAGGAAGGGAGGGCTCGGAGTGGAGCAGAACGGGGTACTCGGTGCGGGGGTCAGAAGCCTGGGATGCGCAGTTTTTGAGCCATGCGTTTGGGTCGCCGCAACGCAGCTGCCATCTGATCCGCTTCGTCGGGGCCGCGCAGGTCCGCGCAGTCGGGGTGGGGTTCGGGCGCATGCAGGATGCCCAGGGCGTGGAGCACGTGGGCGGTGCTGTGTTTGTAGGGTGACGCGCTGAGCCGCGCATCCAGCCTGAAAACCTGGTCTTCAAGCGATTGCAGCGCTTCAAAGAGCTTGTAAACCCGCGTGTCGAAGCCGCCCCGCCCGGTGGGAAACTTTTTTCCCGGAGCGCCGTCCTCCAGCCAGAGATCTTTGGCGGCGCAGATCAACGGAGCCGCACTCACGGCGGCGCCGATGAGCAGCGGTAGTCCGAGTTTGATCGCCGTCGCCAGACCAAAGTCGTCCCCGCTGTGCGGCACGAAATCCAGCTGGAGATCCCGGCACATGGCGGCCCAGTAGAGAAAGTGCGGTTCGTCGAGGGTCGAGATTTTGCCGGCCACAAACTTCGGATGCGATGCGAGCTGATAGAGCAGCCACGGATCAAAAGGCGTCGCCCACGGCACAAACGAGGGCTCAAGGGCATGCACGATGCCGGGGCAAACCAGCCAGTCCGCCATGGTAAAATAGGCGTCCCGACGGGCCTCGGGTTCCAGGGCGTTGAGCCCCTGGGAGGTCATGAGCATCACCTCGCAGTTGCCGTGGGGTTGCACCAGGTCGAGAAGGCGACGGTAAGTGTCCGGTTGAAAGGGGGCGCCGGGCACCGCGCCCCGGGCTGTGACCCCGGCGATGAACCGGTGGCCGGGAAACTCGCTGCGGAACCGCTCGAGCACCTCCGCATACAGCGCGTCGCTCAGGTCAAAGAGATAGCCCGTGTCGGCGTTGAGCACCGGCACCCATTCCACCCCGTAATAATCGGCCGCCGACTGCATCCAACGCAGGCTCGCGTAAAAGCCTTCCCAGTCCGGACGCCGCTCGCGGAACGGCAGGAGGGCGGCGGCGCAGAGCCGCGGTTTACTGCGGTGATCGATCAGCGATTCTTCGGAGGTCCACGCCCAACGGGTTTGATGCCAAGCGGTGTCGGGTCGGAGCTCGCTGGGGTGGGAGATGAGTTCGTTAGATGCCATGGGCGCGGAGTGGATGAGGCGGGGATCGTGAGCCGGGGTGTAGTGATCGGAAAATAACCCTTTCGCGGTGTTCGGAAAAACAGTATTTCCCGATGTCTAGTATCGGAAAAAACTATGGAGCTCTATCAGCTGCGTTATTTCCTCGAAGTCGCCACCCAGCGCAATTTCACCCGGGCCGCCGCCCGGTTGCATCTTGCCCAGGCCGCCTTAAGCGAGCAGATCCGGAAGTTGGAGCAGGAGCTGGGCACGGTGCTCGTGGTCCGGGGCCGGCGGGAGAGCACCCTGACCGCGGCCGGCGACGCCCTTCTGCTGCATGCGCGCAGTCTTTTGGCCGGGGCGGAAACGGCCCGCCAGGCCGTGCTCGATGTGGCCGGGGTGCGCAGGGGGCGGCTGGTTGTGGCCTGTATTCCCAGTGTCAGTTCCTGTCTTCTGCCGCCCGTTATCGTGGCGTTTCGCGCGAAATACCCCGAAGTGGAGCTGGTGTTGGTGGAGGAAACCTCGGCGGGCGTGGCGGAATGGGTGGAAAGCGGCCGGGCCGAGTTGGGGTTTGTGCAGTTGCCCGTGGCAGGGCGCGGATTCGGGGTGGAGCCGTTATTGATGGAGCGGTTCGATCTGGTGGTGCCCCGGGGCCATCGGCTGGCGCGGAGGATGTCCGCCGGATTGGCCGAGGTGGCGGAGGAACCCTTCGTTTTCTACCGGGGCCGTGCGCGCGAAAGTGCGTTGGAGGCGTGTCGGGCGGCGGGGTTTGAGCCCCGGGTGGCCTGTGAAACGATGGAGCTCGACACGGTGCGCGCCTTGGTGGCGGCTGGATTGGGGGTGGCGTTGTTGCCGGAGCTCGCGCTCCGCAGTCTGGGGCCCGCGCTGGTGGCCGTGCCGTTGGAGGCGAATCCAATTGCCCGGCAACTCGGGTTGTTGCACCGGCTGGGACCGGGTTTTTCACCGGCGGGCCAGGCGTTCCGCGCTCTGTTAAAAACCTCCGCCGACGGGGCCGTTCCGCAGTCCGAAATCGGCGCCTCGGAGGCGGGGCCCCGGAGCTGAGGGCGGGGGAGTTCCGGAGGAAAGACAAGGTTCACGCGGAGCTGGGGAGAACGCGGAGAGAGGGGATTGAGTGCCTCGGGTGCGGTGCCTCAGGTGGCCGAGCCCTCCTCAATCTTCACCGCAAGGAACGCAAGGAGCTCAAAAATTCCGGGAGTTCACGCGAACGCGCGGCGCCACGAGTTGGCGAATCCGCTCGCCCAAAAAAACGCCCCATCGCCCCGGTCACAGAGGAAAACGTCGAAAATGAGCCTTAACTAAGTGACACTCTTGTCTGTCCCGAATGGCGCTAAGTTAAGGATGATTTGGGACGATACCCTCCTCTGAAAAGGCGGTGTTTTTTTCGGCGTTAAAAGTAGTAGCGGATGGTTGGCGGCCCTGCCACAAGGCGGGGCCCGGAGTTCAGGCCAAAACCAACCACCCACTATGACGATCGAAAGAGAAGCAAAAGCCACCTTATTACAAGCATTTCAAGGCGAAGATAGCAGTGCCACGTAAGCGTCCCGCCAAGCCCCTCTTGACGGAGTCAGTAGTGACGATGGAGACGGCGCGGGATTACGCCGCTTTGAGCTGCGAATCGGTTGCCTTCGCCCACGCAGCGGGCGTCAGCTCCGGGACCTGCCAGTTGGTCGCGGCGGGCAGACGCGTGAGCACATCCCGCAGGTAGGCCAACGGATCGATCCCGTGCGCACGGCAGCTCTCGATCACCGTGTACACCACCGCGCTGCGCTGCCCAGCCTCCGCGTGCCCGATAAACAGCCAGTTCTTCTTCCCCACCGCCGTCGGCCGGATCTTGCGCTCGCACGCGTTGTTGTCGATCTCCACCTCCCCGTGCTCCACGTACGTCAACAGCACCGACCACTGCTTGAGCGCGTAGTCGATCGCACGCCCCAAACCGCTCCGCGGCAGGATGCGCCCCGACAACTTCACACGCCTCAGCAGCCAGTAAAGCCGGTTGAGCAGCGGAAGACTCCTCGCACGCCGGTGCCGCCGCCTTTCCTCCGGCCCGGCCCGCTCCTCGCGCAACTCCGCCTCGATCGCATACAACTTCCCGATCTGCCTCAGGATGATCCCCGCAAGGCGCGGCGACTCCTCCCTGGACTGGTAAAAACCGCGCCGGGCGTGCGCCCAGCAACCCGCCTGGATCAGACCCCGCTCCTCGGCGAAGCGCTCGTAGACGCCGTAGCCGTCGCTCTGCGCCACGCCCGCGAAGGCCTCCGGCACCAGCTCCCGCAGGCAGTCCCCGGCCCGCGACGGGTGCCATTGGTAGAACACTTCGCCCCCGGGCTGGTTCGCCGTCCAAAGATACCCCGTGCGCGTCTGGCCATGGCCGGGCGCAAGGTAACGGATCGGCGTCTCGTCGAGCTGAACGTAGTTGCCGCCGAACACCTCGCGGCCGATGGCGTCGTAGATCGGCCGCAGCCAGTCGGCCGCCAGCTCCACCCACCGAGCCATGCTCTGACGCGGCAGCCACACCAGGTGCCGGCTCCAAAAAATGCCCTCCTGCCGGTAAAGCGGCAGATGGTCCTGATACTTGCCCACGAGGATCTGCGCGATCAGGCCCGGGGCCGCGACGCAGCGCTCCTGCAGCGTGGGCGGCAACGCCGCCGCCACCGGCACCGCGTCCGCGTCGCCCCGCCGCACATACTTGGGACGCACCAACCGACGCCGGAAAAAACCGCCCGGCTCGTAGTCGATCTGCTCGCTGACCTCCTCGCCGATCCTGCGCCACTGCTCCGGCGCGGCCTTCACCGCCTCGGGCACCAGCACCTCCTCAATCACCGGCAGGTTCTCCGGCAGCCGGGGCCCAGGGCGACGCTGTGTTCTCTCCGACCTCGGAGGCTGCGTCGGGGACGCCTCCGGGCCGTATTCTTTTCCCAGCGCGGGCCCCGGGGTCTCCATCTCCTGGAGCAGCAGCTGCATCTGGTCCGGGCTGAGCTGCTCGCTCTTTTTGCCGAAGATGCGCTGGGAGAGCGCGTCGAGCTTGTGCCGCAGCGCGCGGTTCTCGCGGACGAGCTGATTGATTTGCTCCTCCAGCCGCAACCCGCGCGCCTCGGCCTCGGCGCATTTCTCCATGGCCGCGTCGCGTTCCTTGGCGAGCAGCGAGAGCTGCGCGGCAAGTTCAAGTTCGCGTGGAGTCGGGACGGCCATTCGCCCTTGTTTAAGCGCACGCCCCGGGCCGTCTTAGCAAGGTTTTTCAAATTCTTTTAATCGCGCTCGTACCACGGGCGCAGCCGCGCGCCGCGCAGGTCCACGCCGTCGGTGAGCATCGCGAGGGCCTCCGGGGCGAGGCGCATTTTGCGGGCGTTTGGGTCGCCGGGTTTGGGCCAGGCGAACGTGCCTTTTTCGAGCCGCTTGGCGACCACCCAGAGGCCCGTGCCGTCCCAGTAAAGGATCTTGAGCCGGGTGCGGCGGCGGTTAGTGAAGACAAAAAGCGCGCCCTGCCTGGGATCCTCCCGGAGGTGCTCGCTGACGAGGGCGCAGAGCCCGTTGAAGCTCTTGCGCATGTCGCAGGGGTCGACGGCGAGGAACACCTTGAGGCTGCCGCTGAAGCTCAGCATGGCCTGCGCGCCGAGGTCAGCATCCCGATGAGCGCCGCCACCGCATGGAGCTGGGAGGAGGAGGACACCTCCACGCGGGCCACGCCGGCGAGCTCCACGGTGAGGGCGCTGTGCGGGTCCGCGTCCGGCACGGCCTCGATGAAGGCGACGGCTTTGGGCCGGGAGGAGCTTGGCGTGGCGTGGGTTTTCCTGCGCCGGTTCCGCCTCCAGGCGGCGAAGGTGGGATATTTGAGCCCGGCGCGTCGGGCGAACTGGGCTCCGCTGAGCCCGCTGCGTTCAAACTCGTCGAGCAGCGCCTCGCGGCGCTGGGCCGACACGCGCTCCCGGCGGCCCCCCTCGCGGGCCGGGCGATTTTCCTCCGCATTGGTAAACGTCATAGCCCCAAAGGCTCCGACCTCTACCCGCCCGGTGTATAGAGGCGCTTGGCGGGACGCTTACCGACATGCAGGGTTTTTCCCCGGCAAATGTGTGGAGAATGAGGCAGTGCTTCGAGGCGTATTCCGGTCCTGAGTTTCTCGCACAAGCTGTGCGAGAATGGGTGGCTGCGGTTCCCTGGGGACATCACGTTTTCCTGCTGGGCAAAATCAAGGAACCACAGGGCATGTTCTACTACCTCCGTGCCACCGCACAATTCGGCTGGAGCCGGAGCGTGTTGTTGAATCAGATCAAAGGGCAGGCGTATGAGCGGGCGGTGAAGGAGAAAAAGACGCACAATTTCGAACTGGCACTTCCGGAGCATTTCGCGGAGCAGCCGGACGAGATGCTCAAGAGCCGCTACAATCTGGAGTTTCTCGGGATCGCAAGGCCGATGAAGGAGCGGGAACTGGAGGAGCGGCTGATTTCCCGGCTCCAGCAGTTCATCTTGGAACTGGGATACGGATTCTGTTTCGTGGGCCGGCAATACCGGCTGGCACTGGGAAAGAAGGAGTATTTCGTGGACCTCCTGTTTTATCACCGTTTCCTCAAGGCGCTGGTGGCGTTTGATCTCAAGATCGGCGAGTTCGAGCCGGAACACGCGGGCAAGATGGATTTTTATCTGAACCTCCTGAACGAGAAGGAGCGCGGTCCGGAGGACAGGCCCTCCATCGGCATCATCCTCTGTGCGGAGAAGGATGACGTGGAGGTGGAGTTCGCGCTGCGGACCAAGGCGAATCCGATCGGCGTGGCGGAGTATCAGCTCCAGGACACCCTGCCCGCCGAGTTCAAGGGCAAGCTGCCCACGGCCAAG
>CAMARB010000083.1 GCA_945860355.1 Chthoniobacter flavus
CTCCAATCCAACCGCAGCGGGTATGTGCTCGTCGTGGACGCCTCGCTGGTCTCGTTGGCGGCGCAAACCAACCAAGGGGAACGGGTTCTCAACGAAACCCTGCGGCTCGACCAAGCGATCGCAACGGCGATCAAATACGCCGGAAACAAATCGCTGATCCTCGCCGCAGGCAAACACGCCACGGGCGGCATGAGCCTCAACGGGGCGCCCCCCAAGCAACTCAACGGGCTGGCCCTTCTCTCCTTCAGCGGCACCAATCACCCCGCCATTTCCTGGGCCACCGGCCCCAACGGTCCCGCCTCCAAGACCGAGCCCTCCGCTTTCCAATCCCCGCAGGCTCTGACCACGGCTCAGGACGTCGTCGCCGTCGGCAAAGGCAAGGGTTCGGAGAAACTCCGCGGGTTTGTCCCGCAAACCCTCATTTTCGAGATTCTCCGGGAAGCCCTCTGATCAGGCGTTCCCGGCGTCGAACTGGGCCAACGCCGCGTGATCGATCGTGGTGAGCCGCTCCCGGCGCGCACCCAAACGCGGGATACAGTCGATGAGCGCCCGCGTGTAGGGATGCTGCGGGTTGCGGAGCACTTGCCCCGTTTCGCCATACTCCACCACGCGCCCCCGGAACATCACAGCCACCCGGTCGGCGATCCCGCTGATGATTCCGAAATTGTGGGTGATGAGGATAATCGCCATTCCCAGGCGTTCCTTGATGTCTTTGAGCTGGGAGATGATCTGGGCCTGGATGGTCACATCCAGCGCCGTCGTGGGTTCGTCGGCCACCAACAGGTCCGGCTCGCAACTCAGCGCCATCGCAATCATCACCCGCTGCTGCATCCCGCCACTGAGCTGGTGCGGATAGTCGTGCAGCCGTTTGGCCGGGTCCACGATCCCCACCAAATCCAGGTACTTGATCACCTCGGCGTCGAGATCCCGCACCTCGGGCCGGTGCAACCGGATGACCTCGGCGATCTGGTTGCGGATGGTGAAGACCGGGTTGAGCGAGGTGGAGGGCTCCTGAAAGATGTAGGAGATCTTGTTGCCACGCAGGGCGCGCAACTCTTTGGGCGGCATTTTTAACACGTCCCGTCCGCCAAAAAGGATGCGCCCGCTGGGATACTGAGCCGGGGGTTCCGGCAACAACCGGGTCAGCGCCAGGCCCGTCACACTTTTGCCGCTGCCGCTCTCCCCGACAATCGCGAGGGTTTCCCCGCGCGCCATGGAAAAACTGATGCCTTTGACCGCCTCCATCACCCCGTTTTCCGTGGCGAATTGGATGCGCAGATCGCGAATGTCGAGAAGCGGTTCGCTCATAGTGGGGTGGGTTGGAAAGGGTGTCTCGCGAGGCGAAAAAGAGGGGGTTCGGGTAAGCCTGCGGGGTTAGGCTTTTTTGGGGTCAAACGCGCGGCGCAAGGCGTCGCCAAAGAGGTTGAGAGAGAGAACCAGCCCGAACAGGGCGCCCGTGGCGGCGGTCAGATTCCACCAAACCAACGGTTCCCGGCTAAACTCGCTGCGGGCGCCGTCGATCATCGAGCCCCAGCTGGGCGTCCCCACCGGGGTCCCGACTCCCAGATAACTGAGAATCGCTTCCGTGAGCACCAGCCCCGAAAACCCGAGCACGAAGTTGATGACCACCAGATGCAGCACGTTGGGGAGCAGATGATGGAGCACGATTTTCCAGTGGGACTGCCCCAGAGCGCGGGCCGCCGCGACATAGGGGCGCTCAGACTGGCGCATGGTTTCACCGCGGATAAGCCGGCAGAGCCCCACCCAACTCGTGACGCCCAGCGCAATCGACATGGTCCCGAGGCCTTTGCCCAGAGCCATCAGGATGGAAACCAAAAGCAGGATCGAAGGAATCGAGGCCAGGGTGGAGTAGACATACTGGATCACGTCGTCCACCCAGCGCCGGTAATAGCCGGCCAAGATTCCGAGCAACGTGCCCAGGGGGATGTAGATCAGGCTGGTGATCCCGCCGATCGCCAGCGCCGTGCGGCACGCCCGGAGCGTTTGCACCAGGGTGTCGTTGCCCAGCGCGTCGGTCCCCAGGAGGTGCCTTCCTTTCAACGGCTCGGGTTTCACCACCGAGAGCGACGTGCGGGCCAGCGGCGCGCTGTAGCTTTTCTCACGGGGCACGCCCCGGGTCATCCACCCCAAAACACTCAGCGACGGCCCGGTCGGCTGCGGGATCTGGAAGCTCTCCAAAGCCCCCACCCCGAGGTAGAGCGCGATCACGCCCCCCGAGATCATCCCGACGCGATCCTTCCGGAGCCGCAGCCAAGCCCTGCGCCAGCGTTCGCTGCGGGAACCATGGATGAGCAGCGCCACCCAAACGGCCACCCCCGCGAGGACCAGGGCGTTTTGCACCCAAAGATTGTCAAAAAGAGCGTTCATCAACTCAGTCGGATTCGGGGGTCCACCAGCGCGTAACAGATGTCGGTGAGAATCAGGCCCGCCAAGTAGAGGATCGCTCCCAAATAAACCGACGCAAACACCGTCGCGTGATCCCCCTGCCGGATCGCCAGCACCAGCGTGTTGCCCAACCCTGGAATCCCGAAGAAATTTTCCACCAGCAACGACCCCATCACCAGCAGGGGCAACTGCGCCACGATGAGGGTGATGAGCGCGATCATCCCGTTTTTGAGCACATGCACAAAAAGCAGCCGGGCGTTGGACACCCCTTTTGCCTGGGCGGTGCGGACGTAGTCCTGGGCGATTTCCTCAAGGAAAATGGCGCGGAAAAGCCGGACATCGCCCCCCAGCCCCATCACCGCCATCAGCGCCACCGGGAGGAGAATGAACTTGGCCGTGCCCCAGCCCGAGAGGTCAAAACCGAAGGCCGGGAAATAATTAAACGCCAGCGCGATCACCGCCTGGCCGAAGATGATGTAGACCATCGCCGGCACGCTCATCAGCGCGACGGCGAGGATGCTTCCCAGGGAGTCAGCCAGCGAGTGCCGCACGAAAACCTGGTAAAGAGCCAGGCTAACGGCCAACGCCAATCCCACAAAAAAAGCGGGCAGGGTGATCAGGAGCGACGGAAGCGCCCCCTCGCGGAAGACCTCCTTCAAATCCCGGCCGCTCACGTCGGAAACGCCCAGCTCAAAGGTCACCAGTTTCCCGAGGTGGTTGAAGAACTGGGAATCGAGCAGCGGCGCGTCTTTTGCGGTGTTCAAAAAACGGGGTTTATCCAGGCCCCGCTGATGGAGCCAAGCCTCGACGGATTTGGGAGTGGCCCGTTGGCCCAGCTGCATCCGCGCCCGGCTTTCGGGGCTTTGCACGACAAAGGAGAGCACAAAACTAATGAGCATGACCCCGAGAAGGATCGGGATCGCGTAGAGCAACCGGCGAATCAGGTAATTAAACATCCAACCTCCTGTTCCATCGGACCGAGTAGAACACGGCGCCGATCATGAGAACAGCGCCCGCGCCCAGGGGCCAGAGCGGCACCGGGTTCCAATCCCGGCGTTTCTGCTCCCGCAACGGGTGATCGATCCACGCGTATTTGAGCCCCCCCTCCAGCAGGGTGTTGTTTTGCGTCCGCGGCGCAAACGGCTGCACCACCACGTAAAACGCCTTGTTCATCTCCAAAATCACCGGGCAATCCTCCGCCAGAATCGCGTTCATCCTCCGCACAATCTCCAGCCGCTCCGGCGAGTTCTCCATGGTCGCCATCTGCTCAAACAACCGGTCAAACTCCGCGTTGCGATACCGGGAGATGTTCTTCCCCTCGGGCGGGAAGTTTTTGCCGTAAAAGAGGAAAAAGAAGTTCTCCGGGTCCGGATAATCCGCGCCCCATCCGGTTCCGGACGCGATCTGGAAGTTCCCCTGATCCTCCTTTTCCAGCATCCTCGCAAACGTGTTCTCCACGATCTTGACCTGGATGCCGAGCTGCTGGAACTGGCGCTGGTTGAACTCCGCCACCTGCCGTTCCTGGGCCCCCGTGGCGGTCACATCCATGGTCAACTCCAGCGGCCTCCCCGTTTTGGGGTCCCGCCCCCCCGGGTAACCGGCTTCGACCATGAGTTGGCGGGCCTTCTCCAAATTGAATCCGTAGGGGTTGCGGAACCCGGGCTGGAACCCGAAAATTCCCGGGGCAATGAGCTGCTGGGCGACGGGCGGCACGCCGTTGCGGAAGATGTCGATCCCCGCCTGAGTGTCGTGCGCGCAGGAAAGCGCCTGGCGCAGCTTCGGGTTGGGCCCCAGCACGGGATCCTGCATGTTGAGGCTCATGTAGAACGTGCCCAGATCCACGTCCTTCTCCAGGGACATGCCGCGGCTGGCGTATTTCTGGTCGAGCTTCAGCGACGGCGTGACAAAGGAGTTGAACGCGTCCTTCCCGACGCCCATCCCGTCCAAATACCCCTGACGACTCAGGAGAACGATGGGGAGTTCCTCGCGAAACACGGTGAACAGCACCTCGTCCACCAGCGGGAGGTTCTTCCCGGCAAACGGCCGCAACAGGGGTTCCCTGTCCGGAGTCCAGCCGCCTTCCGGGAAAACCGTGGTTTGATACCGCTCGTTGCGAGCCAGGCGGATCAGATGCCCGGGCCGGTATTCATGGAGGACAAACGGCCCGGTGGCCACCGGATGCCATGCGAATTTGGGCCGGACCCGTTCCCGGCCACCCGGGCCGTCGGGATGCGGCTGGCCGTCGTAGTAGTCCACGGCCTCCCGGGCCACGGGCGCCGTGAAATGCATGGCCAACCAGTAGATGATCTGCGGGTAGGGCTTGAGGAGGTGGAGCTTGAAGGTGTGCGAGTCGATCACCTCCAGACCGCTAAGTTTCTGCGAGTAATCGAGCTGGTCCCCGTTCTTTTTCGCCCCCTCATAGAGCTGGCTCATGCCCTTGATGTACTCGGCGAGGTTCCCGAACACGGGACAGCCCACCTTGGGATCGCAGATCCGCTGGAACGCGTAGTAAACGTCGGCCGCCACCAATTCCCGCCCTTTGCCCCCGGGGAAACACGGGTCGTCCACAAAAAAAATGCCGGGCTTGAGTTTACAGAGGTAACTCACCGAACCGTCGGCTTGGAGCTCGCGCCGGGGCATCTCCGAGAGCAACACCGGCACCACCTCATACGGGTCGGTCTTAAACGGGTGATACTCCAGCAACGTCTCGACCACCGGCTCAAGAATTCGCCGGCTCATCTGGTCATACGCCACCTGGGGATCGAGGGAACGCGGTTCATCGGGCATCCCCGAGTAGCGCACAAGCCAGGGCGAGCCGTCCGGGCGGGTCTGGCGGAGGGGCCTTGGGTTGGGGTCGTTTCCGCATCCGGCGAGAAACACCAACCCGAGGGACAAACCCAGCACGCGTTGGAACGATGCGATCAGATCCATGGGAATCATGCGGGGCGCTTTCCTCATCAGGGCGCAAACTATCGACACTCTCAGGCAGCGAATCAACTGCGGGCATCAACGAAACTGGGCGAAAGCGACCCCCGCAAAAAAGGAGCTCCGCCCTCCCCCCCGGCGCCTGAGCACGCCCAGTCTCTTGGAGCTTACTGGCTGCTCTCCAGAGCCCGGATCGCGTCCCGCAGTTCCGCAGCCCGCTCGTAAGCCTCCGACGCAATCGCCTTCTCAAGGTCCCGTTGCATTTCCTCCAATTTGGAGACCGGCTGTTTGGCCCGCACTTCCCCGTGCCACTCATTGAGAAAACCGAGCTCAGGGCTGTGCGCCTCCATTTCGGCGTTGCCGCAGTCCTGATAAAACAACCGGATCCGGCCCATGCCTTTTTCGATGAGCCTGAGCGCTTCGGAGTAATCCGAGCGATCCAGAGCGAGGGTGGCCTTTGCGCGGAAGTTCATCATGAGCACGTAAGGTGTGAACTGCTCCACCGACCAGGCCAACTCCTCGCTGGGCGCGTGCCGGGCGACAAAATCAAACATCTCCAGGTTCCGCTTCGTGTCGCGGATGACGCCCAGATAATCCTGGATCTGAAACAGGGAGATGTAGCGGTGGTAATACTGGACGCCCTCCTGCTGCAACTCCCCGATCTCCTCGGCATCCAAAGTGAAAGGCTCGCCCTTTTTCTCCGCCTCGCGGGCGCGCTCCTGGTGGTATTCGAGCAGCGACGCGCAGTCGAAGGGCTCCTGCCCGTCGGGCCGCCCCTCAACCTCCATTTGGATCAGGCCCAGATCGATGCGCAACTGAAGTTTCTCCCTTCCGTCCGCGCCCAAAACCTTCCGGACCTTGATCATCCCGGGCTCGTGGGGCCAGTCCCTCAGCAACTCATTCAAATCGAGGCTCATCGTGCCGAGTATCGAAACGTCAAAGGGCGTTGTCAACGGAGCGCCAAGACAACGGAGCGCCAAGACAACGGAGCGCCAAGAACCGTCTGCCGCGCGTCCGCCCCGACTCCCCTCAAACCAAGCCCGGCGTGACGCCCCGGGTCCATCCTTCAAAACCCGGCGCCCCGCCAAGGAGACACGAATCAGAGGTCGGCAATTTTGTTTCGGATGGCGTATCGGACGATTTCCGCGAGAGACTCCACACGCAGCTTGCGCATGATGCTGGCCCGGTGGCCCTCGGCCGTTTTCACGCTGATATCCAGGGCTCTGGCCACGTCTTTGTTGCTTTTGCCCTCCGAGAGCAGCTGCACGATTTCCAACTCGCGCCGGGTCAGTTCCGTTCGCCGTGCCTTCCCGTTGGGGCCCGCGTCCGACTCCTCGCCGCGGCTCAGCAACACGGCAATCCGCTCGGTAAAAAACGATCTCCCTTCGCGCAACGCATTCAGAGCCGCGATCAGGTGCCGCGCCGCGTCGGATTTGAGCACGTATCCGTGGGCCCCGGCCGCCAGCACCTCTTTGACCAGCTGATCGGACTGGTGCATGGAGAGAATCAGAATCCGGGTTTGAGGACACCTCTCCAGCACCTGCCGGGTGGCCTCAAACCCGTTGAGCTCCGGCATTCCAATATCCATCACCACGATATCCGGCCGCAGGCTGTCTGCGAGCTCCACGCCCGCGCGTCCGTCGGCGGCCTCGCCGCACACGGCGTAATCCCCGCTGGCTTCGAGAAGGGAACGCAGCCCGTAACGCACCACCTCGTGGTCATCCACGAGGAGAACTCTGGTCGGTGCGGGGTTCATCGAGCCACGGGCCGCCGGTAAAAACGCGGCGCCAGGGAAAAAGCCAGACCGCTTCGCATGGGTTAGAGAGCGGCTGCGTGCCGGGATTGGCAGAACCACTGGTAAGTGCGTCGAAGCCCTTCCTCCAAACCCACCGAGGGACTCCAGCCCAGCGCCTTGATCTTACTCACATTGAGCAGCTTGCGCGGGGTTCCGTCGGGCTGCGATGCGTCAAAACGCAGCGCCCCCTCGAAACCCACCACCCGGCAGATCAACTCGGCCAGGTCGCGGATGGAAATATCCTCGCCGCACCCCGCGTTGATGATCTCCGGCGAATCATACCGCTCGAGCAGGAAGCGGCATGCGCTGGCCAAGTCCCCCGCATACATGAATTCCCGACGCGGATTGCCGCTCCCCCAAACCACCACGTCCGGAGCCCCGGTTTTCATCGCCTCGTGAACCTTGCGCAGCAGAGCCGGCAGCACGTGCGAGTTCTGGAGATCAAAGTTGTCCCCCGGCCCGTAGAGGTTGGTGGGCATCACACTGATGAAATTCCGCCCGTATTGCCGCGCATACGCCTGACAGAGCCGCACCCCGGCAATTTTGGCGATCGCGTAGGGTTCATTGGTGGGCTCCAAAGCGCCGGTGAGCAACGACGCCTCCTCAATGGGCTGCGGAGCGAACTTCGGGTAAATGCACGAACTCCCGAGGAACAGCACCTTCTCCGACTCAAAATCAAACGCCGCCTCCAGCACATTGTTTTGGATCTTGAGATTCTCCAAAAGAAACTCCACCGGGAACGATTGGTTGGCGTGGATCCCTCCGACCTTGGCTGCGGCGAGCACCACCACGCGGGGACGGTTCTCGTCAAAAAAACGGCGCACCCCCGCCCGATCGGTCAGATCCAGCTCGGAACGGCTCCGGGTTAAAAGCTGGGAATAACCGGCCTGGGAAAGCTCCTGCACGATAGCGCCACCCGCCAAGCCACGATGTCCTGCCACAAAAATGGGATCCGATTTCTGCACGCGAAACGCTAACACGCCGGGGGCGACCGTGCGCAATGACAATGAACCGCCCCTCTCGCGATCCGGCGCGGAATCATCCCTCCAGACGTTCCAAGGACAGGCAATCGCCGCCCCCTGAAAACGTCCGCCGACAGCCTCCCCAAGCCCCTCAGAACGATGCCGGGGCCGGCACGGATGGTCGCGCAGCGCGCCAGCCGCTACGGCATCCCTCTGGAAATCCCCGCCCCCATCCCCTATTCATGCCTCTTCATGCGCGCCCTTCTTATTGTTCTCGATAGCGTGGGATGCGGCCACGCCCCCGATGCCGCCGAATACCACGACACGGGCGCCAACACCCTGGGCCACATTTTTGAGCATTGCCCCGCCCTGAGCCTGCCCCACCTTTTTTCGCTCGGCCTCTCGAAGATTCTCACCTCCGACGTTTTCGACCCGCGCCCCGGAAAAACACGGGCCGGGTTCGGCCGGATGCGGCCCAAGTCCTCGGGCAAAGACAGCACGACCGGGCACTGGGAAATCGCCGGGGTGGTGCTGGACGAGCCATTTGCCACTTTCGACTCGTTCCCGGAAGCGCTGATCGAGTCCATCACCGCAGAGACCGGCGTGTCATTCATCGGCAACATGCCCCGGAGCGGGACGTTGATCCTCGAGGAACTCGGCCCCCGGCATCTTGAGACCGGCGAATTGATTCTCTACACGTCCGCCGACTCGGTGCTTCAGATTGCGGCGCATGAGGACGTGATGCCTGCCCGGCAACTGCAGGCCCTCTGCCGAGTCGTCCGACGCCATGCCGACGCGTGGAGGATCGGACGGGTCATCGCCCGGCCTTTCCGCGGCAAACCCGGCGCGTTCGAACGCACCCAAGACCGCCACGATTTCTCCATCACGCCGCCCAGGACGGTTCTCAACGTGCTGGCCGATAGCGGCTTGTACGTGCAGTCGGTGGGCAAGGTGGGCGACCTTTTCGCCGGCAGCGGCATCACACACTTCTGCCCGACGGGCTCCAATGCGGAGGGGATGGAAGCCATCGAAGCGCTCTGGCCGCATCTGGAGGAGGGGCTGCTTTTCGCCAACCTCGTGGATTTCGACACGCTCTACGGGCACCGCCGGGACGTCCGGGGATACGCCGAGGCTCTCGCCCGCTTTGACCACTGGCTAGGCAAGTTCCTGCCCCTCATTGAACCCGACGACCTTGTCATCCTCACCGCAGACCACGGAAACGATCCCGCCTTTCGGGGCACGGACCACACCCGCGAGGAGGTCCCACTCCTGGTGCTTCACCAAGGCGCCGCCGCACCCCTGGGCACCCGTAAAACGTTTGCCGACATCGGAGCGAGCCTCCTGGATTTTTTTGGGATCCCGGAGGAATGGCCCACGGGCACTTCCTTCCTCCGTAGTCCCCGGCGCGAACCCCAACGCCCGGCCAGCGGCGAGAGTGGCGAGACCACGCCCGCGACGCCCACTGAAACCGCGACGTGAGCGAGGAAACGGCGGTTTTTCCCGCCCCGCCTTGCCTCCGGGCACCCATCGGCAAGGCGCCCTCCCATCCGTCCCATCCGTCCCATCCGTCCGGCGCCCTTACGGCTGCTGCGGCGCCGTCTCGGAGAGGGGTTCCTCCTGAACAATCACCGGCGTGCCGATCACTGAATGCGTGTAAAATTGACGCGCCATCTCCCGCGGGAGCCGCACGCAACCATGGGAAGCGCGGTGATTGGGCACCCGACCGGCGTGTAAACCGAAGCCGTTCCAAAACCTGAGAAAATGGGGCATCGGCGAGCCCACAAACGTGGCGCCTTCGGGCGGCTGTTCCTTGGAGAGATCCACCGACTTTTTCACGATGTTGCCTTCGGCATCCACAAAGTCGCCGTAGAGGTTGGAGACGTGTTTTTCGTCCTTCTGCTGGACCCGATAACTCCCGGGCGGGGTTTCGAATCCGCGTTTCCCTGAGGAAATCCGGGTCTCACCGACCAGCCGTTGGCCTTTGTAAAAATACGCCCGCTGTTCGCCCAAGGTGACGACGATTTTTGGGGTGCCCTCCACGCCGTCTCCATTCCAGTAAGAGGGCCGGGGTGCCTTGGGCGGGGCTTTGACGACCGGCGCGACCGGCGCAGGCGGCTGGGGTTTATGAAGCGCGCACGCACCAAAGAGCAAGGTGACCGGCAGCAGGAGAAAGCGGGGGCCTGATAAACAACGCATGGGAGAAAGGACGCGGCACACTATCCTTCAAACCGCGCCATGCAATCCCGGAGAGGCCCGGGCGGAGCGCTCGCTGGACGGAGCTCGACCCCGGCCGGGATGGGAACTCCGCTCGCGCGCACCACCCGCGGCGACCGGCTCTTGCCAACCAGGGCGCGCAAAAGGAAACGCCCACCCAAACCTGGGGGGCGTTTGAGCATTGCACACGAGAGTTGCCGTCTCGGCCTCACCGAATCGCGCGGACGGTCCGGAAACCGGTCTCAGCGGAAGTCCTTGCAAAACCGGCTCCGCGGTTTCCGCACAAGAGCCATTCCGGCGTGGAAGAATAGCTGCCGCCACGGACCACCCGGTAAGCCTGCCCCTTGTTGGGTGGCCGGGTTTCAACGTAGTCGGGCCGCAGTGGCCCCCGGGGGTCCATCGCGCCGGTGATGTAGAAGGTCCGAGCGTAATAATCCCAGCACCACT
Source organism: Chthoniobacter flavus (assembly GCA_945860355.1). Taxonomy (GTDB): domain Bacteria; phylum Verrucomicrobiota; class Verrucomicrobiia; order Chthoniobacterales; family Chthoniobacteraceae; genus CAIURC01. Next base: position 10,750 of record CAMARB010000083.1, read on the forward strand.
CGCTCACGTTTCCGGCCATGTCGTACATACCGTAGCCATTGGGCGCGAAACTCCCCACCGGAGACGTGAAGGGATAGGTGGACGTCGGGGAACTCGTTCCGTAAGCCGGATGCTCCCCTTTGCTGAGGTTGCCCAAGAGGTTCAATGAGAGGCGGACATCCCTCGGATGGATCGGCGCACGGTAGTTGGATTCGGAATGGCTCACGGAATCCGTCCCCCACGGGTATCGTTTACCCTCCGCTCCGCCGCGCGCCGCCTTTTCCCACTCCGCCTCAGTGGGCAGCCTGTAGCCGTTTGCGTCCCACTTGACCATGGCGTTGGTGAGCTCCGTTTGCCCACTCCGATACACCGTCGTTTTGGATTCATCGGTGTAGTAGCAGGGCGTCAGACCCTCCATCTCGCTGCGAGCGTTGCACCACTTCACCGCATCATACCAACTCACCTGCCCCACTGGATACTCGGAGGCCGCCGCGTTCCCCACCCTGAGATCCGCATGCCATTGCCTCCACTGGGCCACCGCCGGATTCGCCAAATAAACTGCATCCGCCTCGGCCGCAGGCACACCGGCCGCCACATCCTGACGGTATTTGGCCGCCGCCGCGACCACAGCCGGTTCCAAGTGACGCGGTTGCTTCGTGAGCGACCTGCCTGCCCCTTCCACGAGATCCGTATAGCCGCGGCTCGCCGCCCATGCCCGCACCTCGTCCCACTGGGCCTTGGTAGTCTCCTTCTGCTGCATGGAAAACCCACCGACAGTGACCTGAACTTTGGGCGCATCATTGAGTCGCAGGCTTCCCCCCATCGTGAACGCGCCCGCCGGGATGTGAGCAAACCCTGCAGGAGTGTCCGCCACCTCGGCGGCAACAACGACACCCGTAAGCGGGAGGGCTAGGCCGATGGGCAACAAGAAGAGGGCGGACTTGAAGAGTTTGGAGGCGTCAAATTTGATCATGTGTTAATCCTTTGGTTCCGAGTTCTGTGTCAGGGCTGGGGCAGCCGCGAACTCGCTACGGCCCCGGCGGAGTGTTGTTTCCACTCCTACCCGCCGTTTGCCGGAGAAAGTCCGCCGATCCATCGCCCCTGAGACGTTTCACTCACACCCGCAGGAGGCCGCGGTCTCGGCCCAAAGGCCCCCTCGATGGCCGCTCGCCCGAAAGTCGGCGAAAGCGAGCGCACTTCCGTTTCGAACACGGCGAACACCAATTGCCCCGGCCCCCCAAATCTGCTGCCCTATTCCCCGATGAACCCCATCGCCCCCTCCCTCCTGTTTCTCGTTCCCTGCGTTTCCCTCCTCGCCGTGGAACCCGCCGTGTCGGCCGAGCCCGCCCCGCAACGGTACGATCTGGCCAAGAAAGCCAGCGAGATTGATCCCCGCGCACGCGAACATCCGGAGATCGGGTTCGTTTTCCAAGACGCCAAAGGCAAGGTGCTCGAACTCCAGCACGCCACCGTCGACACTCGGGTGAAGTCCCAGGGCAAACTCGTCATCTGGCTCATGGACCACAACGCGGGGCTCTTTGAGCGGATCTCCAGCTACGGACTCCACGGCATCCAGGTCCACTACGCCAACCGCTGGTTTACGGGGCTAAGCAAGGAAACCCTCAACGACGGCAAAAGCCTCGGCAACATCCGACTCGAGGCCGCCACGGGGGAAGACCACAGCCCGCTGGTGGACATCGCCAAACCCGACGGGATCATGGAACGGTCCCTGCAATTTGTGAAATGGTTGGCCAAAGAGAACCCGCAGGGTCGCTGGGAACAATTTCTCACCCCGGACGGCCAAGGGTTGCTCTGGGATAAAGTGATCCTCAGCGGGATCTCCCACGGCTCAACCACGGCGGCCCGATTCGCGATCCATCAGCGTGTCGACCGCGTGGTCATGTTCTCCGGGCCCCGGGACAACTCGGAGAGCTGGCAGGGACTGCGCTCGGCCACCCCCCCCAACCGATTCTTCGGATTCAGCCACGTGCTCGACGGCGGCTGGACCGCCGATCATTACTGCCGCTCCTGGCAGTTGCTCGGACTCCAACAGTTCGGCCCGCTGGTGGACGTGGACAAAGTGCCGCCGCCCTACACAAACAGCCGGCGCCTGATCACCAACAGCGACGTGCAGCAGAGCCCCGCCAGAGCTCATACCACCGTCGTCCCCGGCGGCACGGCAGGGAAGGACGCCTCCGGCAATCTCATCCACGAAGCGGTCTGGCGCTATCTGTTCACTCATCCCGTGGAAAAAACGGGTCAACCCGTCCCCCCGGATCCCGACTGTCAGATGAACCAGAAGCCGTAACACCCGCTCGTCGTTCACGCAGAATCCCCACACCCCCGGGCTGGATGGGCACGGTGGGCAAGCCCCGGATCTCCTTCCTCAACGGAAGGTGAAAGCACCAGGTCACCGCAACCAGAACGAGGGGTTTGGTCAGGAAGCAGGCCCGGCCGGTTGTTCCGTCGCAAATCTTTCACACAACCACTTTCTTGACTCGGTCCACTTTTTCGGAAAACGTCTTCATATGCGAGAGCCCGCAGACATTCTCCGGGAACACGGACTTTCAATCACCGCCCAGCGCATCGCTGTGCTTCGGGCGGTCTCGCATCGCCCCCACTCCACGGCGGACGCACTCACCGAGGAAGTCCGCACCGAGATCGGGGCCGTTTCCAAACAGGCGGTTTACAACGCCCTCGGGATCTTGGCCGACAAAGGCGTCATCCGGCGCATTCAGCCCGCCGGGTCCCCCGCCCTTTACGAAGATCGGGCGGGCGACAATCACCACCACCTGATTTGTCGGACCTGCGGAAAAACCGTGGACGTGGACTGCGCCACGGGCGAGACGCCCTGCCTGACCGCCTCCAACGACGCCGGGTTCAGGATCGACGAGGCGGAGGTGATCTACTGGGGCACCTGCCCCCAGTGCCTCGCCGCGGCGGCCCGCGGATAACACGCAACTCCCCTTTCAGACACGATCAACCAACCCCCAATAAGAAAAACCCCATGTCCCATCCCACAAATATGACCCCGCCCAAACACACCCCCGCATCCCGGCTCCTAGGATCCGGCTCCGTCCGCCTGGCAGCCGCGTGCGCACTGAGTCTTTGGCTGGGAACACACGGCGGATCTCTTCAGGCCGAAACGCCCAAGTCCAAACCGGCGACCGAGGACGGCGCCGCCAAATGCCCCGTGATCGGCGGAACCCAAAAAGATCCCTCGGACAGGCACACGGCCGCGGGCGTCATGTCCAACGGCGACTGGTGGCCCAACCAGCTCAACCTCCGAATCCTTCACCAGCACTCCCCCAAGGGCAATCCGCTGGGCGAGAAGTTCAATTACGCCGAGGAGTTCAAGAAACTGGACCTCAACGCCCTGAAAAAGGACATCGAAACGCTGATGACCACCTCGCAGGACTGGTGGCCGGCGGACTACGGCCACTACGGGCCGCTCTTTATCCGGATGGCCTGGCACAGCGCGGGCACTTACCGGGTTGCCGACGGCCGCGGCGGCGCCGCAGACGGCACCTTGCGATTTGCCCCGCTCAACAGCTGGCCCGACAACGCCAACCTCGACAAAGCGCGGCGGTTGCTCTGGCCGATCAAACAGAAATACGGCCAGAAAATCTCGTGGGCGGACCTGATGATCCTTACGGGCAACTGCGCACTGGAGTCGATGGGCTTTAAGACCTTCGGGTTCGCCGGGGGCCGCGAGGACGTTTGGGAGCCGCAGGAGGACATCTACTGGGGCCCGGAGAGCGAGTGGTTGGGCGACAAACGGTACTCCGGCAACAGGAAACTCCAGAACCCGCTGGGAGCCGTTCAGATGGGCCTCATTTACGTGAACCCGGAGGGTCCCAACGGCAAACCCGACCCTCTCGCCGCGGCCAAAGACATTCGCGAAACGTTCGGCCGCATGGCGATGAACGACGAGGAAACCGTGGCTCTGATTGCGGGTGGACACACCTTCGGGAAGGCGCACGGCGCCGCCAGCCCCAAAGGAAAAGTCGGCCCCGAGCCCGAAGGCGCCTCCATCGAGGAACAAGGCCTTGGCTGGAAGAACACCTTCGGAAAGGGCAACGCCGGAGACACAATCACCAGCGGCCTTGAGGGGGCGTGGACATCTTCCCCCGCCCGGTGGTCCAACGGATACTTCGTCAATCTCTTTGCTTTTGACTGGGAGCTCTCGAAGAGCCCGGCCGGAGCCAAGCAGTGGGTGCCCAAGGGCGGAGCAGGAAAGGGAACCGTCCCCGACGCTCACGATCCCACCAAGCGGCACGTGCCGATCATGTTCACGACCGACCTGGCGCTGAAGATGGACCCGGCTTACGGCAAAATCTCCAAGCGTTTCCATGACCATCCCGATGAGTTCGAGAAAGCCTTCGCGAAGGCCTGGTACAAACTCACCCACCGCGATCTGGGCCCCGTCTCGCGCGCCCTCGGGCCGTTGGTTCCAGAAGCCCAGCTCTGGCAGGACCCCGTGCCCAAGGTGGATCATCCCCTGATCGGCGACGCCGACATCACCGAACTCAAGCGCAGGATCCTCGACTCCGGCCTCTCGGTTTCGCAACTGGTCTCCACCGCCTGGGCGTCGACCTCGACCTTCCGCGGAACGGACAACCGCGGGGGCGCCAACGGCGGCCGGATCCGGCTCGCGCCGCAGAAAGATTGGGAAGTCAACCAGCCCGCGCAGCTTGCGAAGGTTCTGGGGACGCTCGAGAAGATCCAAAAGGAATTCAACGACGCGCAGGCCGGCGGCAAAAAGGTGTCCTTTGCGGACGTGGTGGTGCTGGGCGGATGCGCCGCGGTGGAACAGGCGGCCAAGAAAGCCGGGCACGAGGTGAAGGTTCCCTTCGCTCCGGGCCGCACGGACGCCTCGCAGGAGATGACCGATGTGGCTTCTTTTGCCGTGCTCGAACCGACCACGGACGGGTTCCGGAACTATTTCGGGCACGAGCACGACCGGCCGGCGGAGGAACTGCTCGTGGACCGAGCCAACCTGCTCACGCTCTCGGCGCCCGAGATGACGGTGCTGGTGGGCGGCCTGCGGGTGCTCAACACCAACGTGGGAGTGCCCCAGCTGGGGGTGTTCACCCAGCGGCCAGAGACGTTAACCAACGACTTCTTTGTCAACCTGCTCGACATGGGCACCGAATGGCGCAAATCCCCCAAGTGCGAGCACTTCTTTGAGGGCAAAGACCGGAAGACCGGCGAGATCAAGTGGACCGGGTCCAGGGTCGATCTGGTGTTCGGATCCAACTCGCAGCTCCGCGCCATCGCGGAAGCTTACGGCTCAGAGGACGCGCAGCAGAAGTTCGTCAACGACTTCGTGGCGGCTTGGAACAAGGTGATGAACCTGGATCGTTTCGATCTCGCTCACTAAACCGAGAACAACCGCTCGT
>CAMARB010000084.1 GCA_945860355.1 Chthoniobacter flavus
GCTTCCATGGCTCTTCGCAAGCTGCCGCGGCAACGGCCCATCAACTTGCGCATCGGTTCAAACATCGGGGTATTCCATCGCATTCCTCACCAACCCTTCTCACCCCCTTTCGTTGGCGGAAATTTTCCACGAAACACCTCCTTAACTAATTGCCATTCAAGCCTGTCCCGAATGGCACTGAGTTAAGCCGGTGAATCGGCGGGACCTCCACGGTTTCAAAAGAGGAAGCCGCTACGGGGAGGCAGGGCCTGCGGGCGAAGCGCTTCCCGGCTTCGGGTGCGGAGCAACCCATCGACAACGAGCAGGAACAGAGCGCCAGGGCCTATTGACTCGCAGGACCTTCCAAGCCAATTCCGGGCAGGGCCAAAGGCCCCGCGTTATCCCAGCCTAGGGGCAGCGCCCTAAGCGTCCGCAGGCGTTTGCGGGAGCCCTGAAAGGGCGGGCCAAGAGCGCAGAACGCAGATTAGCACGCCCTTTCAGGGCTCGCCCCTGTATTCACGAGCCTTCCCGGGGCGCTGCACCGGGCTGGAATAAGCTGGGCCCTTGGCCCGCAGACGGATCGAAAAGAGGCCTTAATTAAGTGCCATCCAAGCCTGTCCCTTACGGGCTCCCCACGATAAGCGGACACCGCGTTGAGCCCCGCTTTATCCACGTACATCGAGGACCAGATCCCTCCGGACTGCATGCCCACGATGTAAGGATCCCCAGCTCCTGCCGCCACCGAACGCTCGCGGAGATAGAGCACAGCGGACTTCAGATTTTCCACCGAGGTATCCTCCTTCTTCGCAGGATCTCCCAGTGCGACCGAGAGGGCGCTCGGGCCGATGATATACACGAGCGGCCGTCCATCACAGACCTTCTGATAGGCCGAATCACTCAGGATCGGGACAATTTCGTTCACCAGATTTTCCCAGTCCATTCGGGCGGAATTCGGGACTTCGCTCGCCTTTTTTGAAAGCCCTTTCCCGACATGTTCACCCATCAGAATGAGACTCGATTTGATCCGGTTTTTATTGGGACTGGCAAGGTACGCCTCGTAGTGATCGCGCAGCCCTCAACCGCCTTTGTGCTTCGCGTAATAACAGAACGCCCAGTAGTCGATCCCCGCATCTGCTGCATACTGGATCTCCTGCTCGGTGATGTCGCGCATCACGTTTTTGTCGTAAGTCGGATTAAAATCGAGCGGCTGCTCCGGATTCCCTGTTTTTCTGAAGAACCAGGGTGAACGCCCATGCCATTTCTCCGGCTTAAGGTATCCCATCTCTTGCTTCTGTGTGAGCTGGGGATGTCCGCTGTCACCATCCCAACGGATCACGCCCACAATCGGCCGTTCCCCATCGCCAGCCTGACTTTTCGACAACGAGAGCTGCAATACCCACAGGGTGAGAAAAAGAGAAAAGAGTTTCATCGAGGACAGATCGGAAGATGGAGTGCGGTTCTACTTGGCTGGTGCGGGTTTCAGCTCCGTCTTCGATGGTCGATCCCACAGCGGTTCTTTGTTCTCTGCATCCCAACGTTTCCATTCTTCGGTGAGATTCGCCACGAGCTCCGGTTTCTCCGCAGAGAGATCCTTGGATTCGGAGATGTCCGCACGGACCTGGTAAAGGGCCGGTTTGTGATTCCCGTTTTTCACGAGTTTCCAGTCCCCCTTCCGGATTGCCCAACGGTGCATCTCCGGCCGACCGGGCGGGAAACGAAACCTCCAAAAAAGCGAGTCATGGGGCTCTCCTGTTTTTACTCCGGTGAGATAAGGCAGGATATTCGTGCCATCCAACCCAGATTCATTGGCGGACTTTTCACCACCAGCGACACTCAGCGCTGTGGGCGTGATATCGAGGCTAATCACCGGTTTATCATAGATGCTACCGGCGGGAATGTGCCCTTTCCACTGCGCAAGAAACGGAATCCGGATCCCGCCCTCGAGGAGCTCGCCTTTCACCCCGCGGCACGGGTCGTTTTTGGAAGTGTTCTGGCCATATTCAAAATCGGCATCGGGCTGCGGACGGACTTTTCCTGTGGGCCCGCCGTTGTCGCTGAGAAAAAACACCAACGTATTTTCGTCCAGCTTCGTTTCTCGCAACTTATTGAGTACGCGGCCCACGTTATCGTCCAGAGAAGCCATCATCGCGAGCATCGTGCGACGGTGCAGGTCGGGGATGTGGGAGAACTTTTCGAGATGCTCAGCCTTTGCCTCCATTGGCCAATGGGGCGGCACAAACGCTACGTAGAGAAAGAAAGGATCGTTTCGGTGACGGTCGATAAAGGACACCGCCTCGCGGGCGAATGCGTCCGTCGAGTATTCGGGTTCTTCCACGGGATTCGCTCCACGAAAGATGTCCTTGAGAAAGCCGGTTTTTTTCTGCGGGAACAGCACCCCACCGTTCGGGCTGTAGAAGGTCTCGTCGAATCCACGGTTATACGGCCTAAATTGCTCAACCCTACCGAGATGCCATTTGCCAATCATCCCGGTCACATAACCTGCCGACTTCATCCGGTCTGCAAGAGTGCGCTCGCTTAAAGGGAGCCCTGCCGTCGGCTCCGTTCCCGGTCCAGGATTCGCCTCAAAACCAAACCGATTCTGGTATCTCCCACTCAAAAGCCCGGCCCTTGAAGGACAACACTGCGGAGCAGTGACATAACCTGCAGTACAACGAACGCCGTTCTTCGCGATGGAATCAATGTTCGGCGAAAGCACCTCCTTCGACCCCTGGCAGCCGAGATCGGCGTACCCCAGATCGTCGGCCAACAGGATGATGACGTTTGTCTTCTTCGCAGGGGCTGCCGAGTCAGCGGCGTTTAGAGCAAACGGCATCCACAACAGGGCTGAAAAAAGAAAGGGATGAGGTTTCATAATAAGTGAAGGCTTCTGGAAGGGAGAAACCGCCTGAAGGGAGTGATCCAAGCTGTGGCAGGGAGACGCCCTCACGCGTAAAAGCCGTAAAAGAACCCATTCCTTAGGGATGTTGTGAGCTTGCTCAAAAAAACACTCCTCCACGGTTTAGCTCCGCTCTATCACCAGAGCGGCTCGGTTCGTTCGGCGCTGGGGGCGTGCAAACTGCCTTATTGCACTGCGCATGCGCGCACGGTCATGGGAGCGGCAGGCATCGTGCCTGCCTCGCCGAGCCTGGATCGCGGCGGAGGAGGCAGGCGGGACGCCTGCCCTCCTGTGGTCTCCACGGCGGTATGAGCTTGTGCCAACGCTCCCCACTCGGAGATTTCCAGAGAGGGTATCGTCCAAAATGATCCTTAAGTTCGCGCAAGTACAGCAGATCCGAGCATCTGCGCACTACTGGGCACTACTGGGAATTGGGCCGACGCAGAAACGAGAGGATCTCCTGGCGCGTCGCGGCGGAATCAAATGCCGCTCCGCCATGGCCGGCTCCGGGAAGCAGGCGCAGCTTGCATTCCACCCCCGCCTCCCGCAGGGCCTGCTCCAACCGTTCACTCTGTTGGAAGGGGACGAGCGGATCCTGGTCCCCATGCAGGATGAGAAACGGCGCGTCATCGGAAGTCACCTGGTGAATCGGGCTCGCCTGCCTCGCGAGCTCCTCCCGCTCCGAGACGATCCCTCCAAGCAACCGGGCTCCGTTGGTTTTGGCCAAGTCCTCCCGGGTGCGGTCCGGGCCCGGCAAGTTCAGGGGCATGGTGAGCAAATCGGAGGGGCCAAAAAGGTCGATCACCCCGCGGACCTGTTCCCGGCGCCGATCATTCGTTGTGCCCAGAAGAGCGGCAAGATGGCCTCCGGCGGAGGATCCCGCGGCGAACACGCGATCCGGGTCCAGGCGATACTCCCGGGCATGTTCCCGGATCCAACGGATCGCAGCCCAGCAGTCTTCGATCTGAGCGGGCCATTGGGCAAGCGAGGTGAGCCGGTAGTTGATACTCGCCACCGCCACCCCCTGCGCGGGCAGCCACGTCAGTGAACAGTCCTCCTTTGCGCCACGGCTCCAACCGCCCCCGTGAATCCAGAGCACCACCGGAACGGCCGAATCACCCGCCCCCTCGGGCAGATAGAGATCCAAGAGCAGGGCGCCCCGGGGCGGACGGCTATACTCCAGATTGGAGATCCGGCGAACTCCGTCTTGAAGCCGGGGGCGAGCGTCTCCACAGGGCCGGATGCCCGACCCCTTCTGGTCCGCAATCTTGTCTCCGAGCTCCACCCGGGCCTGCGCGCAGAGGAGCTGCAGGCGCTCCACCACCTCGGGATGGAGATGCGCGAGGTTTGCCGTTTCGCCGGGATCCTCGCGGAGGTTGTAGAGGGCGAGCGGCAGCTCAGCCACCCGGTAGCCGTGCCGGCTGGCAATCCCCTGGATGCCCGACTCCTCGATGGAGCGGGGCTCGATTTTGCCCCAGTTGGAGGGTTTCCCGCCCCGGCCCGGCTCAGCCGCCATGGTCAGGTAACTGTGAGGCACGTGGAGTTTCCAGTCGCCCTGGCGCACGGCGTGGAGTTCTTCCCCGGAGTAGTAGAAAAAAACATCGCGCCCTTTGGCCCCGGTCTCTCCCAAAAACACGGGGGCGAGATCCAGACCGTCCACCTTCTGTTCCGGGGCCGGCGCACCGCAGAAACCCAGCAGGGTGCTAAACAGGTCCATCGCCGTCACCACTTCGTCACTGACCGCTCCGGCGGGGACATGTCCCGGCCAACGCACAATACAAGGCATCCGCACGCCGCCCTCGAACGCCGTCAACTTGCCTTCCCGGTGGGGCCCGGGAGACCCGGCGTGTTCCCCGTAAGATAGAAACGGACCGTTGTCCGAGGTGAAAATGACAATCGTGTCCTGCTCGACGCCGGTGCGCCGTAGCGTCTCCAAAATCCGCCCCACCGACCCGTCCAACTCCTGCACCACGTCCCCGTAAACCCCGCGCCGACTCTTTCCTTTCCAGTCCTTCGAGACCGCGATCGGGACATGCGGCATCACATGCGGGACATAGAGGAAAAAGGGTTTCTCCTTGTTCTGCTCAATAAACCGCACGCTGCGGTCCGTGATCCGCCGGGTGAAATCCGACTGATCGGGATCCAATTCCGTGACTTCGTCTTTCTCATACCACGGCAGGGGGGGAATGCCGCGAGTCACCGGGTGAAGGGGCCCGTTGTCATTGGAATAGGGGAGGCCCGCGAATTCTCCGAACCCGCGCCGGGTGGGCCAGAACATGGGTTGGAGACCGAGATGCCATTTTCCGAAGGCGGCAGTGGCGTAGCCCGCGCCCTGGAGGAGTTCACCGAGGAGCTTTTCCCGCGGATGCACCCCGGTCGTGCTGGTGTGATTGAGGGCGCCGGACATCCCAATCCGGTTGGAGTAACATCCCGTGAGCAAAGCCGCTCTGGACGCGGTGCAAACCGCCTGCGCCACGTAAAAACTCGTGAGCCGCATTCCGCTTGCTGCGAGCCCATCGAGATGCGGCGTCTCCAGGTCCCGGGCGCCAAAACACGCGAGATCCCCGTAGCCCAAGTCATCCGCCAAGATCAGCACCACATTGGGGCGGCGCGCACTCCATGCCGGGGACAGCAGCCAGAGGAACAGCAAGAGCACAGAACCGAATTTGCGAGCAGTCATAAATCAGCCCGGAGTCCGTATCCCCAATGCGCGAACGAACTCAAATGAAAAGGCGTCTTTGCTTGGCCTTGGATCGATGGCCGACGATCCGGCTCGTGGCGGGTTCGAAACGGAGGCTCAGAGAGAGACGGAGGAATCGTGGGGCCGAGCCGGAGCCGCCTGGGTGAACGGATGACCTCTGAGCCGCAACCGCTATGTGATCTTTGGGGTCTCCGCGGTGACTCCAGCCCCCGGGGGTGTTCCCGGTTTGTTCCCGAGCGGGTGCCGTTTCCCCGCCGCCATCTCCCCCGGTTGTTAGAACATCGACGCCAGTCTGCGGTAGGCTGCCCGGGCGTTCTTCACGAAAGCCTTCTCCTCCGCTCCGGCGCCTTTGCCCCGGAAAAACTCCTGAACGACCCGGAACAGCGCGGCATGCGAGGCGCCCGTGTGGCTGACCGGCCAGTTGCTGCCGTAGAGCAGCCGGTTTTCCCCGAAGTTTTCCCAGAGGTGCTCCAGAACCGGCGCATAATAGCCCGTGTCCTGAGGCACCCGGTCCGGGTCGTCCGTTTTGGGCGCCATCAGGCCGCTGATCTTGCAGAACACCAGGGGATGTTTGCCCAGGAGCCGGATCCCGCTCTTCCAAGCGTCCGAGGGACGCTGCGGGTCGCGGGCGCCGCCGAGATGGTTGAGGATAAGAGGCAGGCCGGGCGCCATTCCGGCAAGCGCGGCCGGGAACGCCGCGTTCACGGCGACGTCCGTGTGGAGATCGAGTGAAAGCCCCAGATCGGCCATTTGTTTCAGGGCAACACGGAAACCCGGGTCCGCGAGGAGGGTGTCGCTCCCGGCGCTGATGCGCCCGTTGCGGATCCCGAGAAAACCCGGAGTTTGAGCGAAGCGCCGGAGGTTCGCCGTGAACTCGGTCGCCAGCGGATCCAGGTTACCGACCACCCCGGCAATTCGGGGATCCCGCTTTGCGAGATCCAGCAACCATTGGTTGTCCTCGACCCAGATGCTGGCTTCGACGGCGATGGCGGAGGTGACGCCTAGGGGGGCGGCGAGTTGAGCCCAGTCGTCCGGGAAAACGCGCCGGTGGAGAGGGCTTTTTTTATCGGGCCACGGCACACCTTGGGGCCGGGTGGGATCGTAGAAATGGGTGTGGGTATCCACGATCGGGAGCCCGGACAGGGCGCTGGCCGGCCATGGGCCGAGGGCTGCGGCAGCCGATGCGGCGGCCCTGAGAAAGGTGCGGCGGTCCATGGAAAGGGGGGGCGTCAGGCGGGGGATGCCCGAACAAAGCGCAAACGGCCTGTGGAATGCAAACCCGGTTTGCCTCCGTGCCCCGCGCTACGGTGCCGCAGGCAGGTGCGCGAGCCCTCATCGGGAAGTTCAGCCGCAAGCGCCTCATTTTATGCACCTGCGTTTTCGGGTGAATGGAACCGCAGATTTCGCGGATGAGAGCAGAGGGTGAACCCCCAAAACAATATCTGCGTCCATCCCTGTCATCTGCGGTTGAGCTATCAGGCCCTCATCGGGGAGTTACGTCGCAAGCGCCTCAAATAAGCGCCATTCGGTTGTGTCCCCGGACTCAGCAGCCGACCGGCTGGGCTGGGAAATTGTATTCCCATTTCCACGTCTGAGACATGTCCGGGTACTGCCGTTTGCACTCCAGATACTCGTCCATCATCCTGCGGAGAGTCGGGCTGAGGGTCTCCTTGTATTCGGGCGTAACGAGGTCGGAGTTGAGCAGGTAGAAGTGCCAGGTGGGCGGGAACGCGGCGCTGTGGTAACCCATGTGGAGCGTTCGGCGCGGGATGGTCATTTTTTTGGTGAACCCCCGGTGGATTAGGTTGTTGTTGTAAAGCACCGCCTGGCCCGCCCTCAGGGGCACCGGGATTCCGCCCGGCATTTCCAAACCCACCGGGGCGTAATGTTTTGAGCCGCGGAAGGCCGCGGTCTCCTCCGGGGTGTTGGGCCGGTGATGGCTTCTTGGCACCACCCACAGCGAGTTTTCATCCACCAACGGCAGGTTGATCTGCACGCTGTTGTGGAACCGCTCCGGCGAAAACAGCCAGTCCTGGATCTCGTCCTGGGGGATCTGGATGATGTCCCGGTGCCAGCCCAGGGAATACTCCGTGCCGACGTTTGCGGCCAGAATGGAGGCGTTGTTGATGATGAGATTGGGCCCGAGCAGCTCCTCCACCGTCTTCAGGATGACGGGGTGATGGAAGGCGTGCAGGATGGGTTGGGTTCCCGGCTTGGTCAGGAGATGGAAATAATACTGGCGGGCTTCCTTGCCGAAATCGGCGATTTCATCCCCCAGATGCTGGAAGGAGGAGGACCGGTGTTCGGTGTCGCTGGATCGGATCTCCGGGGAAATCAGGGCGTCCATCAGGAAGCGGAAGTCGGCGACTTCCTTTTCGGTCAGCACGTCGACGATGACGTAGCCTTCGGTCTCGAATGCGTGTTTGTGATCAGGGCTCATTTTTTATGGGGTTAGAGGACGATTTGTTTTTGTGTGCGGGCCGACTCGAGGCCGGCCTCGAGGACTTTGAGAATCTGCACCCCGCTGGCGAAGTTGGGTTCGATCGGGGTTCCGGAGGCGACCGCTTCGATGAAGTCGACGGCCGCGTGCACAAAGGAATGTTCGTAGCCGATGATGTGGCCCGGCGGCCACCAATGGGCCGCGTAGGGATGCGAGGCCTCGGTGGTCTGGATGGTTCGGAACCCCTGGCAGCCGTCGGCGTCCTCGGCGGAGTAGAACTCGAGCTCGTTCATGCGCTCCAAATCGAACTTGAGGCTGCCTTTGCTGCCGTAGATCTCGAAGGTGAGCGCGTTCTTCCGTCCGGTGGCGAACCGCGTGGCCTCAAAAGAACCGACGGCGCCGTTGGCAAACTGAACCATCATGAGCGCGGCGTCCTCCACGGTGACTTTGCCCAGGGCGTCGCCGAGCGCGTCGGCCTGGAGATTTCCCGAGCTGCTCTCGTCGGCGAGCGGTCGCTCGGCGACAAACTGCGCGGTTAGTCCGGACACCGTGGCGATGGGGCCGATCAGATAGTGGGCCAGGTCCACGGCGTGTGAGTTGAGGTCCCATTGCGGGCCGGCCTGGGCGGTTTCCGCCCGCAACTGCCAGGTGAGCGGGAACGCCGGGTCCACGATCCAGTCCTGCTGGTAGGCGCAGCGCCAGTGGAAAATCCGGCCCAGCTTTCCCGCGTCAATCAACCTCCGGGCAAACGCGATGGCCGGGGTCCGGCGGTAGTTGTGGTTGAGGTAATGAACGACCTTGTTCTCCTCGCACACGCGCAGCATCTCCTCCGCCTGCCTGCTGTTCATCGCCACCGGCTTTTCACAGAAGATGTGTTTGCCCTCCCGGGCCGCCGCGAGCGCCACCTCGTAGTGCAACTGCTGCGGCAGCGCGATGTCCACGACATCCACGTCCGGACTGTTCACCACTTTTTTCCAGTCGGTCTCCGTCTGCTGCCATCCCCACTGCGCCGCGAATTCCTCCAGGGAATGGCGGTGCCGGGCGCAGGCCACCTGGAGCACCGGCCGCAACGGGGTTTCGAAGAACGAGGCGGCTTTTTTCCAGGCGTTGCTGTGCGCGCGCCCCATGAACTTGGAGCCGATGAGGCCGATGCGAAGTGGGTTTTTCATCGGTTAAAACTTGGATGCAATGGCCTTGAGCGCGCGCAGGCTCTCCCTCACGGCCCAGTCCTCCCGGCCTGCGTAGTCGGGGTGGAGAAAGTCGATTTCCACGGCCAGAAAACCCGTGTATCCGCTTTGGCTAAGGATCCGCGCAAGCTCCTCGTTTTGGATCAGGCCGTCGCCGGTCGGGACGCAGGAAAAGAAGTGCCACGCATCCGTCGGCACGCCCTTAACCGGGCGCAGGTCTTTGATGTGGGTGGCGAGCACGTGGGGGGCGAGCTTGCGCATCGCCTCGACGGGATCGTCCAGGAAGCGCAGGAAGTTGCCGGAGTCGAAATTGACCCCGAGGTGGGGGGAGTTGACGTCCCTGAGCAGCTGAAGGATTTCGTCGGAGTTGTAGTCGATGTGGTTCTCGAGCGCCAATTGCAGCCCGGCTTGCCCGGCTAGCGCGGCGGCGTCGGAGAACATCCGGGTGAGTTTTTCGAGCTGCGGGCCGTGCGGCTCGGAGCGGAAGCGAAGGCTGCTGCCGACCACGCGCATCACCTTGGCGCCAATCGCGCGGGCGTGCGCCATGTGTTCCACCATCTCCGCGTAGGCCGCCTCGTTTTTGCCGCCCTCCAGGCCGTCGGGATGCCCCCACGCATAGACGCGGTCCATTCCCAGCGAATCCAAGTGCGATTTGACTCCGGCTAGGTAAGCCGCGTCGAACTTGGGGATAAAACAGGACTCCAGCGAGACGCCGTCGATTCCCATGGCTTCCAGGGAGAACATGAATTTCTCAAAGGAGAGGGGGGATTCCGCGGCGGTCTGCCCGGGGTAAACCTCGCCGAATTGCCTGTGGTAGCAGTAGCTGTCGATTCCGACTTTCATGATGTGTTGTGGTGTAAAGCGGGGGTACGGTGAGGGGCTTCGGCGCGCCCATTCGGTGGTGCCTGCGCATTCCCGCGCGGTGGCCTACTGAGGGAGGCCTCGATGCTGGAGGCTTTGCGAGCTGCGGACCTCCCAACGGGCGCACCACCCGGGCGCGCGGCTGAACATCAGGGGGCTTGCAATCACACCCTGAAGCTACTCCACGGGAGCGCCGAGTGATTGGCTCCCAGCGGCATGTTTTGGAATCAAAGCGGCGTTCCGGCGGGGCGGCGTGCCGAGAGCCAACGGGCGCGATTCATTTTCACCCGGGCAACGGTTTGCCCGGTCCAACGATTCGCCCTGAACAGGCGGCGCACGGGCCGCGCCCGCGCACGGGGCCCCGCCTGTGGGCCTCCAGAGATCCCAGCTTTCCTAACGGCGCTCTACGGGTGTTCCTGGATGCGCTCGACTTTGCCCACCATGAACCCGTAACACAGCGCGCCCAGCAGCGCGGTGACCGCGATGTAGGTGATGGCCGGGGCGAAGTTGTCCCCCTTCACGAGAAACCCAATCATGATCGGGACGCTCACCGAGGCCAGGTTGCCGACAAAGTTGAACATGCCGCCCGTCAGGCCCAGCAGCCGCTCGGGCGCGAGCGCGGAAACCAGCGACCACGTGATGGAGGCGAGGCCGTTGCCGAAGAACGCCAGCGAAAGACAGGCGATGATCAGCGCGGGGCTCTGGACGTAGTTCGCCCCCACAATCGACGAGGAGATGAGAAGCCCCGAGATGATGGGCATTTTCCTCGCAAACCCCAGGGAACACCCCCGGCGGACGAGGAAATCGGAGAGCAACCCGGAGGACACCACGCCCAGGAACGCGGCCAGGAACGGGAGAGAGGCGAGAAAACCCGCCTTGATGAAGTCCATGCCCCGGTATTTGACGAGGTAGGTCGGAAACCAGGTGAGGAAAAACCACAGGGTGGAGTTGAGGAAAAACTGGCCGAGGTAAACGCCCCAGAGCTTGCGTTTGTTCAGAACGGCGCGCAGATCGGCCCACTCGAATTTGGACCGGGGCCGGATTTTGGTCGCGAGATCCACAAGGCCGCCCCCCTGGGCAATCAGCGCGATCTCGGCGGGATTGGCGCCGCGATGTTCCCGGGGTTCCCGGTAGAGCGCGTACCAGACGACAGCCCAGAGGAGGCCGATCGCGCCGGTGACCACAAAAACCATATGCCAGCCGAGGTGTTGTTGCAGGTAGATGAGGGCCGGTGTGAGAAAGGCGAGCCCGACGAATTGACCGGAGGTGTAGAAGCCAATCGCGGAGGCGCGTTCGCGTTCCGGAAACCACGTGGTGACGACGCGGTTGTTGATGGGATACGCCGGGGCCTCCAGGGCGCCCACGGCGAGCCGCAGGATGACGAGCCCGACCAGGTTGCCGACAAAACCCAGGCCGATGGTGGCGATCGACCAGAGGGCGATGGCCGCCGGGTAAAGCACGCGCGGCCGGACCTTGTCCACCAACCAGCCGCCCGGCACTTGCATGGCCGCGTACGTCCAGCCAAAGGCGGACAGGATGACGCCCATCTGCTTGGCTTCGATTCCCAGATCCTCCGCGAGCCTGGGCGCCGCGACGGAGAGATTGCTGCGGTCGAGGTAGTTGATGACCACCGTCACAAAGAGCAGCGTCAGGATCAGGAAACGCGCCCGGCTGGGTTCGCCGGGCAGCGCCGTGGCGGACGGCGCGCCCGGGGTGGAGGAGGGGAGGGTGGGCATGGGATGGGAAACCGTGACAGGGGGGCGGGGTGGGCGGGGCTCGATGTGGCGGGGCCTACCACTCGGCGAAACTGCCGTCTTTGTGGCGCCAGATGGGGTTGCGCCAGCGGTGGCCCGTTTTGGCCTGCTCGATCACAAACTCCTCGTTGATCTCGATGCCCAGACCCGGGCCATCGGGGATTTGGACGTGCCCGTCCGCGTAATGGAACACGCCGGGGTTGAGCAGGTAATCGAGCAGGTCGTTGCCTTGGTTGTAGTGGATCCCGAGGCTTTGTTCCTGGATGAATGCGTTGTAGCAGTTCGCGTCGAGCTGCAGGTTGACGGCCAGGGCGATGGGGCCCAGCGGGCAATGCAGCGCAATTGCCACGTCGTAGGCCTCCGCCATGTTGGCGATCTTCCGGGTCTCGGTGATCCCCCCGGCGTGGGACGGGTCGGGCTGGAGAATGTCCACGTAACCGTCCTGCAGGATGCGTTTGAAGTCCCAGCGCGAGTAGAGCCGTTCCCCGAGCGCAATCGGCGTGTTGGCCATGAGCGCCACCTCCTTCAGCGCCTCGTAATGTTCGCTGAGCACCGGCTCCTCAATGAACATCAACCGGAACTGCTCGAGCTCCTTGATGAGCACCTTTGCCATCGGCTTGTGGACGCGCCCGTGGAAATCCACGCCGATCCCAAAATGCGGCCCCACGGCTTCCCGAATCGCCGCCACATTCGCCAGCACCTGGTCCACCTTGTCGAAGGTGTCCACAAACTGCATCTCCTCGCAGGCGTTCATTTTGACCGCCGTGAAACCCAGCCGCGCCCGCTCCTTGGCCTGGGCCGCCGTCTCCGAGGGGCGATCCCCGCCAATCCACGAATACACCCGGATGCGGTCCCGCACTTTGCCCCCAAGCAGCTGATGCACCGGCACGCCCAGCGCCTTGCCTTTGATGTCCCAGAGCGCCTGGTCGATTCCCGCCAAGGCGCTCATGTGGGTCGCGCCCCCCCGGTAAAAGCCGCCCCGGTAAAGCACCGTCCAGTGGTCCTCAATCTGGGCGGGATCTTTTCCGATGAGATACTCCGACAACTCCTCCACCGCGGCGGCAACACTGTGCGCGCGGCCTTCCACCACCGGCTCCCCCCAGCCGCTGATTCCGGCGTCGGTTTCAATTTTCAGGAAGCACCAGCGTGGGGCGACGATGTAGGTGGTCAGTTTGGTGATTTTCATAAGAGAAGCGGGAGGTGGCAAAGGGTCAGCGCGGGAAGAGTGTGAGCACAGAGAGCGCCATGCGGCCGCAAACCCGTCGGGCGGGCGTCGGGGGATTCCGCGTGAAGAGGCGGTTATTCATGGGCGGACGTTGCGAGGCCGGCGGAGGTCTCCGACTCAACCAGGCCCGCCGCCACGGCAATCCGCCACAGTCCGGCGGGGGCGGTGTGTTCCAGAACACGGATCCGCGCGATGCCGCATTCGGCCATGGCGTCGCGGTAACGCTCGCAAAGGGCCCCTTCCCCGAGGAGAACCACCGGCGGAAACTCGCCGTCCGGGAACCTGGACAGCACGCTGCGCAGTTCCTCTCCGATGAGGAGTCCGGAGAGATATTCCAAGGTGTGCGCGGCCCGCAGGCTGCCCGTCAGAAACAGGCTCCGCGCGGTGAAGAGGCGGGCGGAAACACTCTCCGGGCCGCTGCCCAAGGCGTTGCGGACTCCGCGCAGAAAGGCGTCCGGGCTGACATCCGGGGTCTCCTCCCGCGCGGGTCGGCCGAGAATGGAGTGTTCGCGCAGGAGGGCGAAAAGTTCGCCGGTCATGTGGGTGGCGAAGGTCTCGATGCGGCCCTCGCGCAACACGGCCCATTTGCTGTGGGTTCCCGGGAGCACCAACAACGCGTGTTCCGCCAACTGGGGCTCCAGCGCCATCGCGCCGAGGATCTGGGTTTCCTCGCCGCGCATCACGTCGGGAAGTTCCCCCTGCCGCAGGAGCCCCGGCACCACGCGCAGTTCGCCGCACCCGGTTTCAAACGCCAGCAGCCCTCCTGCGATCCGGGCGGGATCGGCGGGGCACTCCACGTAAGGCGCCTCGCGCCAACCCTGGCGGCTGCCAATCATCCCCGAGGCCAGCACGGGAATTTCCGGCCAACGAGCGCGCCAGTCCCCCACCAAGTCCCGGTATGCGGCGGCAAAATCACCGCCCGGCGTGTGGAGAATCCCCCAGGGCCGTGACTGGGTTTCCTGAATGGCGCCGTTGTCGCCCAGCAAATAGCCGCGCAGCGAGGAGGTGCCCCAGTCGAGGCCAATCAAACGGGGAGACGACATGTTCATGAGGAGATGGGACGGATGGGACGGATGGGACGGATATGGGGAGCCGTGCCGTCGCTCATAGGGAACCTTTCCGAGTTCCGGCTCGCAAATCCGGAGGCGTGTTATGTTAACATAGCCGCCGTGGCCGATCTCCCTGCCGTCAACTTGCGTTCCATCGCGGAACTCGCCGGAGTGTCGCTGATGACCGTCTCGCGTGTCCTCAACGATTCACCCCGCGTAGCCCCGCACACCCGCGAACGGGTCCGCGCGGCGGCGCGTTCCCTCAACTACCAGCCCGATCCCCACCTTGCTCGGATGATGCATCAGGTCCGCAGCCGTAAGGCCAGCCGCGAACGGGCGGTGATTGCCGTGGTCCGGGACACGCCCTCCCCGCCTTTTGTTCAGGACCCGGCCCATCAGTATGTGTCCCTGCCCGACATCGCGCACCGGGCCGAACGGCAGGGATTTCGGGCGGAGGAATTCTGGTTGGGCAGCGGCGGATTAAACGCCCGCAGCCTCGGACGGATCCTCCAGGCGCGGGGGATCGAGGGCGTGATCGTCTCGCCCCATTCCTCGCAGGTGTGGTGCGCGGAACTCGACTACACGCCGTTTGCGGCGGCGACCTTCGGATACGGTTTGCAGCATCCCTCGCTGCACCGGGCGTCCACCAACATGATCCTGGGAATCGGGCTTGCCACCGAGACACTCCGCGCCCGGGGTTACCGGCGGATCGGGTTGGCGGTGACGCAATGGGTCAACGAGCGTTCGCAGAACACCTACAGCGGGGCGATGCTGCACTTTCAGCAGAGTTTGCCCGCCGACGACCGGGTGCCGCTGCTCTTGTTTCCCGGGAACGCGCTGGGCGAATGCGCCGGGATGTTCGCGCAGTGGATGAAAACGCACCGGCCGGATGCCTTGATCTCGCTGGACGCTTTTGTGCCGGAATGGCTGGCGCAACTCGGCCTGCGTGTCCCGGAGGATCTCGGGCTCGTCGTGCACGATTGGACGGAGGGGATGCGGGGTTTTGCCGGAATCGATCACCGGCGGGGGCATGTGGCGGCGGCGGCCGTGGACATGGTGGCCACCCAGTTGCTCCACAACGAGAGGGGAATCCCGGAGGTGCCCAAACAGACGCTGATCCCGCCGGTCTGGGTGGAGGGCGCCAGCGTGCGCCCGCTCCCTTCGGAGGCGGTTTAATCGGACGCAGCGCCGCTGCTTTTCGCGCGACGCCTGTCGCCGGTCGGGAGTGGTTCACTGCTCAGGACCCACAAATTGACAAAGCGCACGCTTTAACGCACGTTTCGGCATGACTTCGCTGCCCGTCACTCAAGCTAGGGCGCGACTCTACGAGTTGCTCGACCTCGCCGCGGCCTCCCATGAGCCCATCCAAATCACTGGGAAACGCTCCAATGCTGTTCTTGTCTCGGAGGAAGACTGGCGGAGCATCCAAGAAACTCTCTTTCTGCTGTCCGTCCCAGGGATGCGGGACTCGATCCGAGAGGGATTGGCGGAACCTTTGGATCAATCCTCTCATTCCCCGGGCTGGTGAGCTGGACGCTTGTTTTCACAAGGCAGGCCCAGAAAGACGCGAAGAAAATCGCGGCCACGAACCTAAAGGCGCAGGCCCAGCGGCTGCTCGACATCCTCTCCGAGCACCCGTTCCAGAGCCCTCCGCCGTATGAAAAACTGGTGGGCGACCTTTCGGGTGCGTTTTTGCGGAGAATCAACATCCAGCACCGGCTCGTTTACCAGGTCTATCCCGAGGAGCAGACCATCAAAGTGATTCGGAGGGGATGTGCCGTGGAGCGTTAAAAGTTGCGGATGATTGGCTCGCGACGGGGATAATATGATTGCTGCTAAACTGTCAACTGCGGGGGGGGATTTCCGAATCCGGTGGCGTGGAGGCCGTCTCCTGCGGAGCAGGAGCGCCGCGTAG
>CAMARB010000085.1 GCA_945860355.1 Chthoniobacter flavus
TTGAACGCACCATCGCCTGGCTAAAAAACTTCAGGCGTCTGCGCGTCCGCGATGAGCGCCGCGCCGATATTCACCTCGCGTGGCTTATCTTGGCTTGCGCCATGATCTGCTTCCACCAGCTCTGAAAGCCGTTTTGTTAGAGCCTCTAAAGCGGCGAGCCCGCCCCTTTGAAAATTGCATGAGAAAACCGGCTCTTTTTCGCAAAGAACCCGGAGTTCAAGCCATGCCAGAGCGCTGGCTTGCATGAAAATAGCTCTGGAGCCCGGATGCAGATTCCCCAGAACGAGATTGTGGCGCGAGACGCCGACGGTCGGGTCCTGCTCCAGAGGATCGTTTCACCGGGCGAATACATCCTCGGCCGATCCGATCAAGCCGACCTTACCCTGGATTCGGACCTCGTCTCGGGAAAACACGTCCGGATCACCGTCGATTTCGACCGGGTCCTGGTGGAGGACCTCGGTTCATGCAACGGCACGCGCCTCCAGGGGACGAAAATTTCCGAGGTCACCCGGCTCTGGCCCAACCAGATCCTGCAGATCGGCACCACCACGGTGGAAATCCGCCGGCTCAAGACCGTTTCCCCGGACGCCTCCCTGACGCCGGGAACAGCCGCGCTGCGCAGGCTGCTGCCGGACCACGCCCTGCACAGTCGGCGTTATGAGATCAGCGGGCCCGTGGCCAATGGGGCGATGGGCGCGATTCTCAGCGCGCGCGAGGCCGCAACCGAACGCACGGTGGCGATGAAAGTGATGCTGGACCCGTCCAACGAAGACGGTGTGACGCGGTTTGTGACCGAGGCCCGGGTCATGGCAAGGCTCGAGCACCCGGGGATCGTCCCGCTCTACGAGCTGGGCGTGGACGAGAACGATCAGGTCTTTTACACGATGAAGTTCGTGCACGGAGTCACCCTGCAAAAGGTGCTCCACCAGATGGCGGAGGGGGAGGAAGACGCCCTCCGCAACCATCCTCTGGGGGAATTGCTCACCATCTTCCAAAAAGTGGCCGATGCGCTGGCATTCGCCCACAGCAAGGGGGTGATCCATCGCGATATCAAACCCGAGAACATCATGCTCGGGGACTTCGGCGAGGTGCTGCTGATGGACTGGGGGTTGGCCAAGCTGCTCGGCGAGCAAGAGCGCCGGAATCCCGGAGCCCTCCCGATGATCCAACCGCCCGGCGATGCTAGCGCCAGCGCCTCCTACACCATGGCCGGGACGGTGATGGGCACCCCGTACTACATGAGCCCGGAGCAGGCCCGGGGCGAGGTGGAAAGCCTGGACGCCCGCAGCGAGGTCTACGCACTGGGCGCCATTCTCTACCAGATCCTCTCCCTGCGCCCCCCACTTTCCCACGAGGACGCATGGGCGGTGGTCGAGAAAGTCGCCCAAGGCCGCCTGGAGCCGCTCACCGCCCCCAAAGGCAAGCGCTCCCATCTCCCCAAGGGGCGCATCCCGGAATCACTCGCGGCAGTTGTGCGCAAAGCCATGGCATTTCGGCGCGAGGACCGGTACGCGAGCGTGGGCGATTTGCAGCGCGACATCGACGCATTCCAGAACGGGTTTGCCACGAGCGCGGAAACCAAGTCCGCCTGGAAACTACTCGCCCTTTTTGCGAGGCGCCACAAGGCGGCCGGCCTGGGTGTGGCGGCCGTGATGCTGGTGGGAGCGGTCCTCGGAACCCAGGCGGTGCTCAACGGACGCAAAGCCAGCAGCGCTTTGGAGGATCTCCGCAAGACGGCAGCGCCCATGAGAGAGCTGGCCGAGAAAGAGGCCCAGGCCGGCCGTTTCCAGGAGGCCATGGACAAACTCGACTTCGCCGAAAAGTTGGACCCCCGCCATCTGCCGTCGCTCGAACGCCGGGTCTGGCTCCTGTTTGGCGCCAAACGCATGGGCGCAGCTGTCAGAGCCTTGCACGTCGCGCTGGAGCGGGATCCGCACAACACCGTGCTGGCCAAAATGGCGCCCCCGCTCGAAAAACTCTGCAAAACCTCACCCGATCAGTGGAGCGGCCAGGAGTGCAAATGGCTCGCCGACGAACTCGAACAGCGATGTCTCTCGGGGGAGGCGGTCGCTTGGATCAAAGACCTGCGACTCGGCGCCGACGCCCGGCTGGACCTGGTGCGCAAACGGATCTCCGCGTGGCTGGGATCCAGGCCGGTCAAGGTCGAACTCTATTCCGATCGCGAGCTCTCTGTGCGCCTGCCCCCCGTGTCGAACCTCGCCCCGCTGCGGGGGCTTCCCATTGACCGGCTCGACATTGACCGCACCACGGCCACCGACCTGAGCCCGCTCCAGGGCATGCCTCTGGTTGTCCTGTCGGCCCACACCTCAAAAATCACCGACTTGGAAGCCTTGAAAGGCATGCCCCTGAGAGAGTTGGTCATCAACGAATGCAAAATCTCCGACATGTCCCCGCTGCGCGGCGCCAAGCTTGAAAAACTCCGTGCCAACGGCTGCCAAATCGAGGATTTCTCCGTCTTGAAAGGCATGCCGCTGAAGGTTCTCACCATCGAGCGCAACCCCGGATCCCTCGACCTGGACCTGCTCAAAGGCGCCCCGCTGGTGGAGCTCAACGTCGGCGGCCTGAGCGTGTATGACCTCCGCCCCCTGGCCAACATGCCTTTAGAGAGGCTTTTTCTCGCCGGAAACCCCATCACCGATCTCTCCCCTCTGCGCGGGCTGCCCCTGAAATCACTCGGCCTGCAGACCTGCTCCCGATTGCGGGATCTCACCCCGCTGCTGGATCTCCCCAGCCTTGCGGATTTGACACTTCCCACATCGCATACCCCTCCGGACCTGTTGCGCAAGCTCCCGAACTTGAAGGTGATCAACGGCCGGGATGCCCCGCTTTTCTGGAAAGAACACGAAAACCAGCGCACGACCGCGCCCCCCCGCAAATAAGGGATTCCCACCGCGCCGTTTCCGGCGGCGAATGAATACAGGCTCGCCGGCGGCACAAAACATCGGTGCCCGCTTACACAAGCTAAGGAGTCGCCGCGATGCGGGTTTTATCAACACTACCTACTCACCCCAAACAGGCCCATACCCATTTCCAATGAAACTATCCTCTCTGTTTGTGCTCGGACTCGCCGCAATCGCCCCGGTCCCGGGCGCCCAGGCGGCCGCCCCCAAAAAAATCCTCGTCGTCACGGTCACCACAGGGTTCCGCCACGGACCGGCCATTGACGCGGCGGAAAAAGTGCTCCCGGAGCTGGCGGCGAAGAGCGGCGGCGAGTTCGCATTGGAGTTTCTCAGCCAGCCCGGGACGAGGCCCAGCGCGGGCAAACCGCCGGAGCGCGCAGCGAACCTCACCGACGAACAATGGGTCGCCGCGCAGGAGACCCACAAAGCGGCGGCAGCCAAGGCCAAGGCCGACGAATTGGAATGGTCGGCGAAAGTCAAAGAGCTCTTCGCCCAAAAACTCAGCGCCGAGGCGCTCAAGGGTTATGACGGCGTGATTTTCTGCAACACCACGGGCGAACTCCCCCTGCCCGACCCGGAAGCCTTCGGCCAATGGATCAAATCCGGGAAAGCCTTTGTCGGCATGCACGCCGCGACCGACACCCTCAAGGCGCTGCCCGCCTATTACGAGATGATCAACGGCTCTTTCGCCGGGCATCCCTGGGGCTCGGGCGGCACCCACAAATTCGTCAACCACGAGCCGAGCCATCCGGCCGTAGCGATGTTCCCCGGGGAGTTCCAGTGGAAGGACGAGATCTATCAGTACAACCACTTCAATCCCGAATCCGTCCGAGTGCTTCTGAGCCTCAACACCGCGCAATCCACCCCGCAGGCGCCCTACCACGTGCCGGTGTCCTGGGTGCGCGATGTGGGAGCCGGCCGCCTGTTCTACACCAACCTCGGCCACAACGATTCCACCTGGAAACACGAGACCTACCAGCAACACATCGTCGCCGGAATGCGCTGGGCCTTGAAGCTGGTGGACGGACCTTCCGCGCCGAATCCCGGCGTTTCCGCCGAAACGGCCCTCAAAGGGGTCGCCGGCACGGCCGCAACCGCGCTCAGCAAAGAGGCTGCCGTATTGGAGACCCGGGCGCTTGCCAAAGCCAAGGCCGACCCCCAGTGGGCTCTGCGCGTCCGAGCCGAAGCGGACGGTTACCGCACCCTCCCCAGCGCGAAAAAAGACGCCAAGCCCGAGGAAATCGAGGCGTTGGCCGCTAAAAAACGGGAGTTTCTGATGAAACTCCTGGCCGAGTTTGAGCAATAGCCCCGGGTCAAAGACCCGGCGGCAGCTTCACAAAAGGGCCGGCGTCTACCACGGGCGCCGGCCCCTTGTTTTTCCCGTCCATCCCGTCCATCCCGTCCATCCCGCGCAAAAAAAGTCGGCCTTTTTTCGGCAAACGCCCCGGTTCTTCGGAAATGTCTCAAGCAACCCGCGCCGTTTGCCCATGAATGCACCCGCTTTAATCGCCCTCGACTGGGGCACCTCCAACCTCCGCGCCAGCCTGCTGGATCCCGACGCCCGGGAAATCGACCGCCGCAGCGCTCCGGGCGGAATCATGACCGTCAAAGACGGCCGCTTCAGCGAAGCCCTGCTTTCCCTAGTGGGCGACTGGGTGGAAAAATACCCCTGCCCGCTGATTGCCAGCGGCATGATCGGCAGCCGCCAAGGCTGGAAAGAAGCGCCCTACCTCGACTGCCCGGCCACACTCGCTCAGGCGGCGGAGAATCTCACCCGGGTCGAGCTTCCCCAGAACCACGGCGCCTCGCGCACGGTTTACATCGCCCCCGGCCTGCGCTGCCTGGAGTCCAACGGCCAGTTCGATGTGATGCGCGGCGAAGAAATCCAGGTCTGGGGCGCGGAAATCGCCCCCGGCAGCCTCTGTATCCTGCCGGGCACCCACAGCAAATGGGCCTGGCTCGGCGCGGACGGCGCGATCAGCCGGTTCCGCACCTACATGACCGGCGAACTCTACGGGCTTCTCACCAAACACGGCATCCTCGGCCGCCTCATGACATTTGGCGCCCCCAGCCCCGCCCATTTCAAAACGGGCGTGCGCATGGGATTGGAATCACCCGACCAAGCCTCCCACGTGATCTTCTCCGCGCGCACCGCGGGCCTGATGGGCGCCATCCCATCGGAAGGCCTTCCGGACTACCTCTCGGGCATTCTCACCGGGCTGGAAATCGCCGCAGCCACCGCCGCCCACGGCGCGGCCCTGCCCCCGATCACCCTCATCGGCGACGACGACCTCTGCGGCCGTTACGAGAGCGCTTTGGAATGCGTCGGCGTCACCTCCCGGCGCGCCGGCCAAAACGCCACCACCTCGGGACAATGGAAGGTCGCCAAGAAGGCTGGCTTGGTCTGAGCTCTTCCCTCGGATCCCCCCCCTCATGAACTCCCCCCTCGCCCGGCTCCTCGCTTCGGCGGTTTTTGCCGCGCCCATCACACTGCCCGCCCAGGCGCCCAAACCGGCTTCCCCGCTTTGGGACCATCTCCAGAGCGCGGCCGATCTAGGCGATCTGCGCCAGATGACCGCGACATGGGACGCCAGCGTTCCCGGCGGCACCCTCCAACTGACTTACTCCCCGAAACCCGCCGCCCCAGGCGCCCTTGCGCCGCCCCCCTACGCGTGGGCCGTCGTGCCCGCCCCGAAACAAGGCTGGCAACTCGCGGATTACGCCACCGTCGAGGCCGACATCACCAACCAAGGAACTCTGCCCCTGAAGGTCATTCTCTGGGTCGTCGGAAGCCGCGGCTGGGACGCCGTGCCCAGCGCAAACCCGCTTGCGCCGGGGGAAACACGCCGATTCGTCTGCCAACTCCGGGAGAAGTTTCCCGGCGGCACTCCGAAACTGGATCCCAACCGGGTCAGCCAAGTGCAGGTGATGGTCACCGGCCCCCTGCCCAAGGCCGCCTCGCTGGAAGTGCGCGGATTAACCGCCGCAGGTCAAGCCCCTCAATGGGCGCCCAACCGGGATCGCCTCGAAGTGCCTGACGTTGAGGAGGCCCCGCCCGCACCCGGTCGCAGAGTCCGTTACCGACTGCCGGGGGACGAAAAAACCGGGATCGCCGCCGTGCTCCAACTCCCGGACGATTGGGCACCGGGCCGGAAATTTCCTCTAATCGTCGAGTATCCGGGCAACATCTTCTTCACCCCCGGCTGTTACTCCAACGGGCTGCCCGACCAATGCGTCATCGGCTACGGGATCACCAAGGGCAAAGGCGCCCTCTGCCTTGGGCTGCCGTTTGTGGACCGGGCCGCCGGCGCGATTGCCGAGAACAGCTGGGGCAACCCGGATGACACCGCCGATTACGCGCTGAGCATGGTGGAGGAAGTCTGCCGGAAATTCGGGGGCGACCCCGCCAACGTGGTGCTGACCGGGTTTTCCCGCGGCGCCATCGCCTGCGGCTACATCGGCCTGCGCAACGATCGGATCGCGGCGCTCTGGAAAGGCATGCACGCATGCCAACACTCGGATGGCGACGGATGGAACGGGGCGACCCTCGAGGGGGCCATCGAACGGGCCCGCCGGTTCAAGGGCAAATCCATGTTTCACACCGACAACCCGAGGGAAAAATTCCAGCCCGTGATGGACGCCATGCAAACGCAGGTGACCCACGTGAGCTCCGGCCTCGGCGCACACGCCTGCGCCATGTTCCTCGACGAGCGGCCATCGACCCAACAACTCCGGCAATGGTTCTGGGTCTGGTCGGCGCCCCTGAAAACTCAGCCGCCCCCGGTTCATCCAACCCCTAATCCCCAAAAAACAGAGAGGACACCCTTGAAAAAAGCACTTTCCGGCGTTTACCCGATTGCAAACACCCCGTTCCACCCGGACGGCTCCGTGGACTACGACAGCCAGGACCGCCTGATTGATTACCTGCTGGAGCAGGGCGCCCACGGGCTCGGCCTCTTTGGCAACGCCAGCGAAGGTTACACGCTCTCAGCCGCCGAACGCATCGCGCTCATGCGCCGGATCGCCAAGCGGGTGGACGGCAGGGTCCCCCTGGTGGCCTCCAGCGGACACACCGGCACGGATGCCGCCGTCGAGCTCAGCAAAGAACTCCAAGACCTCGGCGCCGACTGCCTCATGGTGCTCCCCCCTTATTTCCTCAAAACCGACGGGGAAGGCCTGATGCATTACTTCGGCGCCATCTCCAAAGCCGTCTCGATCCCGATCATGGTCCAGGACGCGCCGCTGATGACCCAAGTGGCCATGCCGCCGGCGCTCCTGGCCCGCATGGGCCGCGAGATTGAAAACGTGGAATACGTGAAAGTCGAAGCCCCGCCGACAGCCTCCAAGATCACCGCCCTCGCGCGGTTGGCGGGCGATTCACTCACCCTTTTTGGCGGGCTCAACAGCCAGTTCTTCATCGAGGATTGGCAGCGCGGGGCCCGCGGCCAAATGCCCGGCAGCGACCGGACCCGGGATTTGGTGGCGATCTGGGACCACCTGGAAAACGGCCGGACGGAGGAGGCCTGGACCCGGTTCACCAAGATCCTGCCCCTGCTGCGGTTTGAGCTGCAGCCCGGCCTGGGTGTCTCGGCGCAGAAACACAACCTGGTGGCCGCGGGAGTCATCGCCTCCGCGCATGTGCGGCATCCGACAGCGGCGTTGGAGCCCGAGAGTGTCGCGGAACTGGCGGTTCTGCGCGCCCGGGTGGAACGCGAATAACGCGGGGCGCAGCCATCCCCCCCATGCGTATCCCACACCTCCGCTGGTGGATCGCGGGCCTGCTCTTCCTGTCGACGGTCATCAACTACATCGACCGGCAGACCCTTTCGGTTCTCTCACCCATCCTCACCCGGGAGCTGGGGATCACGCCGATCGAATACTCCCACATTCTCACCGCGTTCCTGGCCGCCTACACGGTGATGTACGTGGGCTCGGGCATCCTCGTGGACCGCTGGGGCAACCGGCTGGCGCTGAGCGTGTTCATGGTCTGGTGGTCCCTCGCCAACATGGCCCACGCTTTCGCCCAAGGCGTGTGGTCCCTGGGGATTCTGCGGTTCCTCCTGGGCATCGGGGAATCGGGCAACTTCATGGCCGCGTTCAAGGCGGTCAGTGAATGGTATCCGGCCAAGGAACGCGCGATCGTCCACGGCCTGATCCAGGCCGGGGCGGCCATCGGCGCCATTGTCGCGCCGCCGGCCATCACATGGATCAACGCCCACTACGGCTGGCGGCCCGCGTTCCTGCTCACGGGGTCGCTCGGGTTTGTCTGGCTCGTTTTCTGGCTGCTGCTCTATCACCCGCCCGAAAGCCATCCCCGGATCACCCCCGAAGAACGCGCCCTGGTTCTCGCCGACGCGCCCCCGGCAGACGCACCCGCGCCCGCCAAGGTGCCGTGGCTGCACGCGCTCAAACATCCCCAGACCGTGGGCCTGCTCGCCGCCCGGTTTCTCTCCGACCCGGTCTGGTGGTTTTACCTGTTCTGGCTGCCCAAATACCTCGTCGAAGAACGCGGCTTCACCATGGTGGAAATGGGCATGCTGGCTTGGATGCCGTATCTGGCCGCCGACGCGGGCGCACTTTTCGGGGGCTGGCTGAGCGGACGGTTTGTGGCCTCGGGAAGAGCGCCCATCCCGGCGCGGATGAAAGCGATGCTGCCGTTTGCGCTTCTGATGCCGCTTTCCCTGGCGATCCACCACGCGCCCTCGCGCACGATGACCCTGGCGCTCATCTGCGTGGTCACCTTCTCGCACATGGCCTGGAAAACCAACCAGAGCACCCTCACCAACGACGTGTTTCCCAAACACATGATCGGCTCCGTCTCGGGCCTGCTGGCGTTTGGCAACGGGCTCGGCGGCACGCTCTTCACCTGGATGACCGGCTACGTGGTGCAATGGTTCGGCTACGGCTCGCTTTTCATCCTCATGGGTGTGCTCCACCCGATCTCCTACCTCCTAATGCGCCGCATGGTCCGGCGCCCGCTCGAAGCCTAACCCCGTCACACCCCTGTCTTTCTCCTTATGCGGATCAAATCCCTCAGCGCAATCCCCGTCCGGTTGCCCCGCGATCTTGCCAACGCCCGGGGCACGGCCGGATCGCCCACGCGCCTCTCCGGCGAAGGCAACTACCGTTGGTCCACGGCGTATCCGGTGCTGTATTCGGTGAACTTCGAGACGGCGCTGATCCGCGTGGAGCTGGAGAACGGGCTGGTCGGCTGGGGGGAAGCCCAGGCGCCACTCGCCCCCGAGGTGGCCTGCACCATCGTGGAACACCTGCTGCGGCCCGCTTTGGAGGGCGTGGAGTTCGACGGCGCCCCCGCGGAGATCGCGCTCCTCTGGGAACGCATGTACGCCACCATGCGCGTCCGGGGACATTCGGGCGGATTCATGATCGACGCCATGAGCGGCGTCGACATCGCCCTCTGGGATCTGGCCGGCAAACTCGCCCAGAAGCCCGTCTGCGCGCTGCTGGCGGACGCCCCCAAAACCGTGGTGCCGGCCTATCTCAGCGGCGCCTCCGGGGCGACACCGGCCGAACGCGCCGCGTTTGCCGCCCGGTTTGCAGAGGAGGGAATCGGCCTGGTGAAACTCTACTACGAGACCGAGTGGAGCGATCTGCTTGCCGTCGCGGACCGGCTCCCGGCCGGAATGCGGTTCGCCGTGGACGCCGTCGGCATGGCGCGCGAGCTCGATGCGCGCGACGCCCGCTGGCTGGAATGCCCCCTTTACCCCGAGGAAATCGAGGCGCACGCCCGGCTTGCCGCCGCCGTGAACACGCCGCTGGCCGTCGGCGAAAGTTACCGGACCCCGAGCGAGTTCGCGCCCTTCCTCAGGATTGCGAAGATCCTCCAGCCGGACCTGGGCCGGTGCGGGATCACCGGTTCGATGCGGATCGCGCAGGGGTTTGCGGGAGAAGTCATCCCCCACCTGAGCATCGCCATGGGGCCGCAAATCGCGGCCGCCCTGCATTTCGCGGCGGCCGCCGGGAACTGCAATCTCTGCGAGTTCAACCCGAACGTCCTCGACACCGCCAACGCGTTTCTGGCCGAACCCCTCGTCCGCGCAGGCGGCCATTATCAGATCCCCCAAACCCCGGGCCTGGGCATTGTCTGGAACGATCGGTTCAAACAAGTGGCGGGTAATTAGGCGGCCGGAGAGGCAAATCGGCGGTTTCCGCAGATTTTCCGGCAAACGCCGGGGGTCTGCGGAAATAAATAGCACAAAGCCCGCGATTTCGCGCGCTGCGGCAACCCCCTTCACCTCCATGACCCAGAACCGCATCAAATTCAGGCGCCACCCGGCCCTTCTCCTTCTGAGCACCGCCCTCCTGACCAGCCCCATCCTGGACGCCACCGCGGCACCCAAGGACGCCGCATGGTACCGGGAAAAGGCCACTTTGATCTTTGAGGACACATTTGACCGCGAAGAGACCGGCACGGGCGCCAAGGACATCGGCAACAACTGGAACAGCGCCACGGCCAACCGGGTTCCTCACATCAAACAGGCCGACCTCGACGAAGGCATCCTGAAGATCGCGTCCGCCACCAAGGAAGCCGGGCACGGGGCGCACATCCACCACGACGCCGGGTTTCAGGACGGGGCCGTCACCCTGCGCTTCAAGCTGCCGGGACTCAACCCCGGGGAAAGGTTTCAAGTCGGGTTCGTGGACCGGGAATGCAAAACCGTGCACGCGGGCCACTTGGGATACGCCTTTATCGTCGGGGGCAAACCCGGGAGCATCACCCTGAAGGACTCCAAATCGGGCGCGATGAACCTGGAGCTCACAAAACGCAAAGAAGAAGCGGTCAAGGCGACCGGCAAAGTGCCCGAGGAAATCCAGGCGCTGCTCAAGTCCAAGGAAACCGTGCTTCCCTGGAAAGCGGACAACGAATGGCACGACCTGCTGCTGGCCGTGGAAGGCGACGTGATGCAAATCAGCGTGGACGGAACACCCTTGGGCGAACTCAAGTCCGAGGGGTTTGCGCATCCCGTCAAACGCTGGCTGAGTTTCGGGGCGCTGAGCACGGTCTGGGTGGACGACGTGAAAGTCTGGAAGGTGCAGTAACGCGGCCCCGCACCCGAGACCCACTTCCCGGCGATGAAAACCTGTTTTCCCACGGTTTCCGGGCCAGCGGCCGCCCTCTCCCCCTTAGGGATCGGGCTGAGCCCCATCTTCCCTCCGTCTCCGGCAAAGGGATTGCTCTTGTGGACATGCCCCGTGCTCACCATGGAGAAAACCACCCCCAACCTTTCCCCAGAAACCGAACAACACGCTCAGTTCCAGTGGTTTTTTGACCGATACAAACTCTCCCTGCGCACATTCATCCGCTCCCTGGTGGCCGCGCCGGAGGACGCCGACGAGGTTTTCCAGGAAGTCTCCCTGGTGCTCTGGCAGAAGTTCGGGGACTTCGATGTGTCCCGCGATTTCCGGGCCTGGGCTTGCGGGATCGCCCGGCTCAAGGCGCTCTCCCTGTTCCGGGACCGCCAGCGAGACCGGCACGTGTTCAACGAGGAGCTCCTGCTGAAGCTGGCCTCGGAAGCCGAAGCCCACGAGTCGCGGCATCAGAAGCAGAGGGAAGCCTTGGAGAACTGCCTGCAGAAACTCCCGGAAGCCCAGCGCGAACTGGTGCTGGCCGCCTACACCAAAGGCAATCGGATGGATGAACTCGCCAACCAGCGGGCGCAGACCCCGATGTCCCTTTACAAAATCCTCCACCGGACCCGACTCAAGCTTCTGGAATGCATCCAGCGCAACTTCAACCGGGAAACCCTCGCATGAACCCACACCGCCGCGAAATCAACGCCCTGGCCCAACGATACGTCGCCGGGGAATGTTCCCCGGAGGAATCCGCGTTTCTGGAAAAGAGCCTCGAAACGGATGCCGAACTGCGGGCCGACTATCTCGACTACCTCAACATGGAGGTGGCGCTGAGCGCCATTGCCGCGGCCCCGCCCTCCACGACTCTCCCGGCCGCGGCAGGCATCACCCCTTTGCCTGTCACCGACCCCGGATGGTTGCGTTGGCGACCGCTGGCCTCGATGGCCGCCGGCTTGGCCGCAGGCCTCCTCAGCGCCCCCACCGTGTTCGGTTACGTCACTCCTCTGCTCTTAAAACCCGTCCAACTCGTGGTCGAAAGTTTCGAGTCGCTCGCCGCCACCAAACCCATCGGGGTGCCCGACGCCCCCAACGTGTGGACGAGCGATTACGCCGAGGTCACCGGCGAAGTGCTGGGGGTCAAACCCTGGCACGGAAAGAAAATGTTCCGGTTCCTGAAAGCCAACAACGAGCTCCACCCCAAGCCGTCGAGCACCGTCTCGGAAATCTTCCGGCTCATCGATCTGCGGCCCCACCGGGCCGCGTTCGGCGACGGCAAAGGCCTGCTCCAGGTGTCCGGCCATTTCAACACATTCGAGTTCCCGGAGCAGGAAAAATACAATGCCGCCGTGTCGGCCTTCGCCTTCCGCGCGGGCAGCCCTCCCAACCAAGACTCCATGCGCGACATTGTGTCGAACCGCGCGGATTCAGTCATGGTCCGAAAGAACCTCAACATGGATCGCGACCCGGCAAAGTGGCAGAAGCTGGGATGCGACCTCGACCTGCCCGCGGACACGGAGTTTGTCCTGGTCCAGTTCATGGTTTCTCCGGGCCAAAACAGCCCCCGCCGACTCGAATTCGCCGGCCATTTCCTCGACGACGTCCGGGTCTCCATCAACCGCCGCCCCCCGCTGTAGGGCCCTCGTTTTGCCATGAAGTTTCCTCCCTCCCGCTTTTGCCTCGCCCTTCTGATGGTGCCCGGATTCGCCGCGGCCGCCCCCCCACCAGCCGGCTTAGCCGAACGCCACCGCGCGCTGCTCAAGGAAAACTGCCAGAGCTGCCACGGCCCCGAAAAACAGAAGGGCAAGTTCCGCGTGGACACTCTGCCCGCGGTCATCAGCACAGTCGAAGAGGCCGAGCGCTGGCAGAAAGTCCTCAACGCGATGAACTCGGCGGAGATGCCGCCCGAGGAGGAAAAACAGCCCGACCCGTCCAAGAAAGCCGATTTCCTCGAGGACTTGGCGCAGGTCATGGTCACCGCCCGGCGCACCCTGGGCGACCAGAAAGGGGTCATCGCGCTGCGCCGCCTCAACCGGAGGGAATACCGCAACACGCTCCGCGCCCTGCTGGGGGTGGAGATCGACGTCAGCGAACTGCCCTCCGACACGGGCGGCCCGGCGTTCGACACCGTGGGGGCATCCCTTTTCCTCACCGGCAACCAAGTCGAACAATACGACGCCCTCGCCCGCGAAGCGCTTGAGGAGGCCTTCAACCTGCAATCCGCTGCCACTCTCCAAAAAAAGCTCCGTTCCGAGGCGGAGAGCATCCAGCCCGTCTTCCTCAAAAGAAGCAGGGACGCCTGGGAGACTTGGAACCGGGCCAAAAAATGGATCCAAGCCGTGGATCAGGCCGTGGCCAAACCTGAAAACGCGCAAATTGTCGCCGGGCTCCGCGAGATCGCCAAAACCGACGACAGCCTGCGCTACTACTGGCACAAGATCCCGGGCGCGCCGAGCCCGGTGGACTTCGGTTTCGACAAACAAACAGCCGTCAATCCCGCCCTGATCTACCGGATCCGCGAAAACACGGATTTCATGGCTTACGACGACTATTATCTCGGCCTGATGGGACGCAAAACCGGAGCCTATCTCACCCTCTCCGGTGGGTTCGGCGGGACGGCGTCCACAGCCGAAATCCGGCTGTCGATCCCGCCGGATTTTCCCCCGGGCGATTACGTCTTCAGGGTCCGCGTGGGCGCCACCCCCGATGCCCCCGCCGAACGGCGGTTTTTCGAGTTTGGACTTCACGGCTTTTTCGGCGGCGCATCGGCGCTCAGCACGCACCACGTGAACGCCTCGATGGATGAACCCGAGGTTTTTGAGATCCCCTACACGGTCACCCGCAAAAACCAGGAAATGGGACATCGCCACCTCTACATCCGCGAAAAAGGGGCGGGCAACACCAACAGCTTTGTGGCTCAGAAAATCCAAGAGGCGAGAAAGCGCATGGCGCCCGGCCCGGAAGTCGCCCTCTGGATCGACTGGATGGAACTCGAACGCAAAAACCCGGCGGAACTTCCTCCCGGGATTCGGGCCCTGGGGATTCCCACCGACCCGAAAACACCGCAGGTGGGTCGGGAAGAACTCCGGGCCGCTCTGAACCGGTTCATTGAGGAGGCCTACCGGGGCGTCCAAGCGCCGACGGGAATGGTCGACAGGCTCCTGGGCATCTACGATTCGCGCAAAACCCTGGGCGCCTCCCACCGCGATTCACTGAAGGAAACCCTGGCCACCGTGCTTTCCTCCCCTCGGTTTCTCTACCGGGCCGAGCCGGCGGAGAACGGCAAACGCCGTCCACTCACGGGATTGGAACTAGCCACCCGGCTTTCGTACTTCCTCTGGGCCACCCCCCCGGACTCGGAGTTGCGGGCCCTGGGGGCCAGCGGCAAGCTCTTCGACCCTGCGGTGCTCGAGGCCCAGGCCAACCGCCTGCTCGACCACCCGGATGCCGTGCATTTCATCCGCCCGTTTCTGACCCAATGGCTCACGCTGGACCGGCTCGACCTCTTCCAGTTCAGCCAGAGTCTCTACCCGAAGTTCGATGCCGCCGTGAAAACCGCGGCGCGCCAGGAGGTCTCCGAAACCTTCGGCGCGTTGCTCCGGGAAAACGGCCCGCTCAACGCCCTGCTCAAAGCCGACTACGTCGTCATCAACGCCTTGCTCGCCCAGTATTACGGGATCGAAGGCGTCCACGGCGACGCCTTCCGCAAAGTGCCCGTGCCGGCGGACTCGCCCCGGGGCGGGCTTCTGGGCATGGCGGCCATCATGGCCATGGGGAGCAACGGCGAACGCACCAACCCCGTGGAACGCGGCGCCTGGGTCCTGCGCAAAATGCTCAACGATCCCCCGCCGCCCGCCCCCGCCAACGTCCCGGAAATCACCCGGCTCGCCGGCAAACTCCTCACCACCCGGGACCGGATCAACGCCCACCAGGAGGAACCCCAGTGCGCGAGTTGCCACCGGAAAATCGACCCGATCGGGTTCGGGCTGGAAAACTTCGACGCCACTGGCCAGTGGCGCACAAAGGAAACCTACCAGGCCGTCGATGCCGCCGGGAAACCCGACCCCAAAGCCCGCAAAACGTGGCCGATCGAGACGGCTTCCGTGTTCCACAAAGGACCGGCGTTTAAGGACTACTTCGAGATGCGCGACATCATCGCTCAAAAACACGAGGGGTTCGCCAGGGGCTTCAGCTCCGCGCTCGTCGAATACGCGCTGGGCCGACCCTGCGGGTTCAGCGACGACGCCCTCCTCGAAAACATCGTCCGCCAGGCCCGCGAAAAAGGCTTCGGCACCCGATCCTTCCTCCACGCCCTGATTCGCAGCAAAGAGTTCCAGACCAAGTAACCTCCTCACCCATGAACAGCCCTCTGAGCCGCCGCCATTTCCTGCGCACCAGCACCGCGCTCATCGCCCTGCCCACCCTGGAATCCCTCGGATTCCGCCGGTTCGCAGCCGCCGCCGCCCCCGTCTCACGCCCCAAACGCATGATCCTCCTCGGGTTCGGCTGGGGCGTGACGCACGAGTCCTGGTATCCCTCCCAGGATCAGAAAGGCGCCAACTACACGTTGCCCCTGGCACTGGAGCCGCTGGCCCGGCACAAGGCGGACTTCAGCGTCGTTCAGGGCCTTTGGAACAAATACAACGGCAACGGCCATTACGGCAGCACCTTCTGGCTCACCGGCGCCAACGAGTTCGGGGCGCCCGGCCAAAGCTTCCACAACACCGTCTCCGTTGACCAGGTCGCCGCGGATCACTTGGGCAAGGACACCCGGTTCGAGTCACTCGTGCTGGACTGCGGCGCCGCCGCCCAGAGTTCCGGGCACGGCCAGGGCCTGTCCCGAATGGCGCTAACTTAAGGACCATTTGGGACGATACCGTCCTCTGCAAATCTCCGAGTATGGAGGCTTGGCAAAGGCTCACGCCGCCGGTGGAGCCCAAAGTGGCACAGCCATCCTGGCTGTGACTGTCACAGATCACAGGC
>CAMARB010000086.1 GCA_945860355.1 Chthoniobacter flavus
CCGGGCGGTTCGTTCTGCAGACGATCGAGCACTTCCTGCGCCTCGCCCGTCTTGTCGAGTTGGTTTCGTGGTCTTCCCATTCACCTTTCCATCACATCCAAGTCCGCCTGTCAGGCTTTTACCCGTTACGGCATGGTCTTGGTATTATACGTCGGCGAAAACGACGGCGCCTTTCCCAACGAGGTGACGGAGGATCCGGACTCGCAGGCCAATCCGAAAGACCTCGAGTCGATGTGGCCGGTTGACTTGGGAAAATACGTGGAGGCGGCCGCCGGTGGGGGTAGTCCAGTTGGCCCTCCGGCGAGAGAAACCGTCTGGAATTGTCCTGCCGCGGACCCGAACAGGGACTGGTTGGGATCCGAGCCGGACTACGGAGCGAACAGAAACGTTCTCACGCGGAATGGCTGGGGTAGGAATGATCCGAAACGCCGATTTGCGTCGGTGCGCTACCCGAGCCAGTGTCTCTTGGTCGCCGATGCCTGCGGAACCTCGGTGAAAGACGGCAGATGGCTACTTAAGGTGGACAAGGTGAATCTGGCCGCTGTCAGGATCACCGCAGCCGTTCCACCGTCCGGTCTCGGTCCACGGCACGGATACGACGGGAAAGACTCCCGCTCCGGGCGATTCGGCGCGCTTTTCTGCGATGGACACACCGAGATGTTCTCCTACGGCGACACACGCCTGCTGGACACGAAATTCCTCGATAACTTCCTCGGGCTGTAACGAGGCGAATTTTCCAGCCAGCAGCCGACTCAGGGCCGTGCGGGACCGGGGATCACAATCACCTGGCCCACCACCAGTTTGCGATCGTCCTTGATGTGGTTCACCCGGCGCAAATCCGCCACCGGCACCCGGTAACGGGCCGCCACCGCCCCCAGGGTCTCGCCCGCCGCCAGCACGTGGCTTCTGGATCGCTGGAGATCGCCCCGGGACTCGCCCGGTTTGATGAGCGGCTTGAGCACCGGGCCCGCGGTGGAAGGCGGCGCCGCCACAAAACCCGCGCCGGGGGCCGCCCCGGGAACGGCGGCGGGTTTGCGCGCCTTGACGTAATTTTCAAGCGCCGGATCGATCTCGAGGATCTTCGCATCCAGCTGCGCGTTGGCTTTCTCAAAGGCCCTCTGGACCTTGGGATCCCGCAGGGCAATGGTCCGGACCTGGTCATATTCGCGGGCCATATCGGTGCCCGACGCGGCGCCCGAAGCGCCGGGGGCGGCGGATGCGCCATGGAAGCTCAAAACCAGACAGGGAAAGAGGAGCACGGGGAGAACTCGATTCATGGCCGACCACCTAGCCAGACCGTCGGCCGCCGACAAGTCTCTTCGCTTTTCAAATCCCGATCCGGCGCCTAAAAACCGACCCCTTATGCGCATCCTCCGATTCAGCGAACCCGGCTTTTCCAAGGCGCTTGCCGATCTCCAACGCAAAGCCATGCCGCATCCCCAGGTGGAAGCCACCGTGCGCGAGATCATCGCGGCCGTGCGGGACCGGGGCGACGCGGCGGTGCTGGAGTTCTCCGAGAAATTCGGGGCCCCAAAACTCAGCGCAAAACAGATGCGGGTGACGGGCAAACCCCGGGTGGAGGCCGCCACGCGGGAAGCCATCGGGCTGGCGCATCAGAACGTGAGGGACTTCGCCCTGCGCAGCCTGCGCAAAAGTTGGTCCTCAAAAAACGCGCAGGGCGCCCGGGTCGGCGAACGGTTTGACCCCTTCCAAAGGGTGGGCATCTACGTCCCGGGGGGCACGGCGCCCCTGGTGTCCACGGCCGTCATGACCGTGACCCTGGCGGCCGCGGCGGGAGTTCCGCAGATCGTCGTCACCACGCCCTGCGACGCCCAGGGCAAGGTCAACGACGCCCTTCTCCACGCCCTGCAATTCTGCGGGGCCACCGAGATTTACGGCATCGGCGGAGCCCAGGCCATCGCGGCGCTGGCCTACGGGACGCCCACGATCCGGCCCGTGCAAAAGATCTTCGGGCCGGGCAACGCCTACGTTGTGGAGGCCAAACGCCAGGTGTTCGGGCAGGTGGCGGTGGATCTGCTGCCCGGGCCGAGCGAGATTTTGGTGCTCGCCGATGCGAGCGCCAACGCGGACTGGATTGCGGCGGATCTGCTGGCCCAGGCCGAACACGGCAAAGGCAGCTCGATTCTTTTTGTGACCAACTCGCGGGCGCAGCTGGCGGCGGTGGAAAAAGCGGTGGGTGCCCAGCTCCGGAGCCTCGCCCGGCAGGAGCATCTTGCGGGGGTGCTGGAGAAGGACTGCACGCTGATCCTGGTCAAGAGCCTGAAAGAGGCCGTGGCCATCGCCAACGAGTTCGCCCCGGAACACATCTCCATCGTCGCCAAGGAAGAGGAGAAACTCGCCGCGCAGATCCTCACCAGCGGCGCGATTTTTCTCGGCGGCTATTCCCCGGTGGCCGCGGGCGACTTTGTGGCCGGGCCAAGCCACACCCTGCCCACGGGCGGCGCGGGCAAATCGTTCCCGGGCCTGATGGCGGACATGTTCCAGAGGCGCACCAGCATTGTGCGGCTCGACGCCAAGTCGCTCCGCAAATCGGCGCCCGCGATCGCCCGGTTCAGCGCCATCGAAGGCCTCGACGCCCACGGCCGGTCCGCGTCCATCCGGCTGGAGTGACGCGCCCGGGGATCATTGCGCAGGGGCGAACACCACGCACACCGGAGTCCGCACCGGGAACTCCTGACCGGTGGGGGTGAGTTTCCCGGTGGCGGCGTCCACCTTGAAAACCACCAGCTTGTTGCTGGCCTGATTGGCCGCAACCAGCCAATCCCCGCCGGGCGAGAGCGCAAACCCGCGGGGCACGGCGCCGCCGGTGCTGACATGCCCGGCCGGGGTGAGCCGTCCATCGGGTTCCACGGCGAAAACCGCGAGGCTGTTGTGGCCGCGGTTGGAGGAGTAAACAAACTTGCCGTTGGGATGAACGAAGATTTCGGCCGTGTGGTTCTCGCCTGTGAACCCTGAGGGCAACGTCGGAAGCGTCTGGACGAGGCTCAGCGCGCCGGACGTATCGTCCCGGCGCAGCACGGAGACGGTGTTGAGCAGCTCGTTGAGGACGTAGATCGAGGATCCGGCGGGATGAATCGCCAGATGCCGGGGCCCGGAGCCCGGGGGAAGTTTCGCGCCGAGGGATTGATCCGCCACCAGGGCGCCGGACTTCCACGGGTAAGCGAGCACCTCATCGGTGCCAAGATCGCAGGCGTAAACGACGCGCCCGTTTTTGTGCGGATAAATCCCGTGGGCATGGGGTCCCTCCTGTCGGCTCGCATTGGGGCCAGAACCCGCGTGTTGTGCGAACCCGGTAGCGGCGCCGAGGCTGCCGTCCTTTTGAACGGGAAAAGCGGCCACGGTTCCTCCGCCGTAATTGGCCAAAAACACGTGGGTCCCGGCCTCGTTGAGAGCAACGTGACAGGGTGCCGACCCCAGCGACGACTGGGTGTTGAGGGGCTTTAGCGGCCCCTCACTCGACACCGCAAAGGCCGCGATGGACCCCGTTTTTTTGCCATCGAAATCCCAAACTTCACACACGGCATAAAGAAACTTGCCAGTGGGATGGATCGCCAAAAAAGACGGGTTGCGGAGCTCCGCCACGAGGTCCCCCCCCTGGACCTTTCCAGTCTCGGAATCCATCCGATAAGAATAAATGCCACGGGCGCCGTCCTTGGCGGTGTAGGTGCCGGCATAGAAATGGAGTTCGGCGGAACGAGCCGTGCCCAGGGCCAGAAGCAAAGCGACGAAGAAACGGAGGAGAACTTTCATGGACGGTAAATGTCCATAAAGCCACCCAGGCTTACAATCCCCGAAGCGCCGCCAGGATCTCCTGGAGTTTTTCGCGGAGCACAGGGAACGCGAAGGGTTTTTGGATGAATCCCGCGATGTCTTTGCTCCGGAACCGGGACAGCACCTCGGACTCGTCAAAGCCGCTCATCAGCAGCACGGGGATCCGGGGCGACACGCGGCGGATTTCCTTGAGCACCTCGTCGCCGTCGCCCGAGGGCATGGTGAGATCGAGCATCACCAACTCGAATGGATCCGGCGCCGCCAGAAACTCCGACAACCCCGCCTGGCCGTCGGCGGCGGCGAGCACACCAAACCCGAGCGACTCGAGCATGTGCGCCGTGGTGACGCGCACGGCGGGCTCGTCATCCACCACCAAAACCCGGCCCGATCCGCGCCAGTTCGGGTTGGAAACGGGCGCCAACCGTTTGGGATCCGCGACCCCCTCGGCGCAAGGCAGGAACACCCGGAAACAAGTCCCCTCGCCGAGCTGGCTCTCCACCTTCAACGCGCCTCGATGCCCGCGCACGATCCCCTGGACGGCGGCCAAACCCAGGCCGCGCCCGGTGAATTTGGTGGTGAAAAACGGGTCGAAAATCCGGGCTTTCACCTCGGGAGCCATGCCCGACCCGTTGTCGCGCACCTCCAGGCAGAGATAATCCCCCGGGGGCAATTCCGAGCCGACGGCGGTGTCGGCCAGGGCGTTGGGATGCAGGCGCACCGTTCGGCTGCGCACCCAGATGCGGCCGCCGCGCTCGCCGACGGCCTCGGAGGCGTTGATGACCAGGTTCATGATCACCTGCCGCATTTGGGTGGCGTCCACGAGCACTGGGGGCAACCCCGGCGCGAGGTCGTATTCCACCACCGCCTTTTTACTCACGGAGATCTGCAGGAGCTTTGAGGTTTCCTCCACCAAACCATTGAGATCCATGCGCCCCACCACAAAGCTGCCTTTGCCCGAGTAGGCCAGCATCTGCCGGCAAAGATCCGCCGCCCGCGAAGCCGCCTCCTCGATTTGCTCCAGATACGGCTGGAGGGGCGAGTCCGTGCCCGCGTCGATCTGGGCCATGCTCGCGTTGCCCAGGACGCCGGTCAGCAGGTTGTTGAAGTCGTGGGCGATCCCGCCGGCCAAGACCCCGAGGCTCTCCAACTTCTGCGTCTCCAGGAGTTTCCGCTCGAAAGCCTGGCGCTCCACCTCGGCTTTTCGGCGGGCGGAGATGTTCCGGCAGAAAGCCACGATCCGCAGCCCGGCTGAAGTGTCGCGCACGCGGGCGTTGGCTTCCACGGGGATGACCGCGCCGTCCGCGCCGACCCAATCCGCCTCAAAATTGACGAGGGCACCGTCCCTGAGCAGTTTTTTGAAAGCCCTGCGGCACTTGGATACCTCGTTGGGTTCGACCCACTGCATGAGGCTGCGGTGGAGGATGTCGCCCAAACTCTGATGCCCGGTGAGTTGGACAAACTCGTCATTGGCATCGAGCACCCGGCCGAATTCGTCCGCCAAAACGTAGCCGGTGTTGGTGGTCTCGACGAGGGCGTGGTAGAGCCGCTCCTTTTCGAGAATGGTGCGGTCGGCTTTGACCTGGTCGCTGACGTCCATCACCAGGGAGAGAATCGAAAGGATCCGGCCCTCCGCGTCATACAACGCGGAGTTGTACCAGGTGCAGTGAATCACCTCGCCGGACCGGGTCAGATTCCGGCTCTGACACACGTTGGAGCGTTCACGGGACTCGGTGAGACGCCGGGTGAACAA
Source organism: Chthoniobacter flavus (assembly GCA_945860355.1). Lineage (GTDB taxonomy): Bacteria > Verrucomicrobiota > Verrucomicrobiia > Chthoniobacterales > Chthoniobacteraceae > CAIURC01. The sequence continues at coordinate 5,543 of CAMARB010000086.1, forward strand.
CCCCACCCGCGGCATGTCGTCGGGATGCACGATGTGCAGATCCAGAAACTCTTTTCCAACCACCTCCTCGGCTTTCCAGCCAAAGAGGTGATGGGCCTGTCCGGTCCATGAGATCACCCGGAAATCGGGGCCCCATTCAATCACCGCCAGAGGCGAGTTCTCCACGTGATCCACCATGCGCGACCGGGTCCGCTGCAATTCCTCCGTTGCCACCTTCAGCGCCGTGACATCGCGGGACACGCCGACGAGGCCGGAGATTTCCCCTGAGGCGTTGCGCAGCGGATATTTGGAGGTCAACAACCAGCCTCTGCGCCCCTCGGCGGTCTCATAGGGCTCCTCCCGGTTGACCAGCGGCACCCCGGTCTCCATCACCCGTTGATCGTCCGCCATATACTGCGCAGCGAGCTCCGGGGGAATCGGCCACTCCAAAGCGGTTTTACCCAGGGATTGAGCCTGCGGGAGCCCGAACAAATCCGCGTTCGCCCCGTTAATTGCCAGGTGGCGCCCCTCGCGGTCTTTGAGAAACATGGGGTCGGGAATCGCGTCCACCAGCGCCCGCAGGAGACACTCCTCATCGGCGAGCTGCTGCTCGGCTTGTTTGCTCCGGGTGATGTCCCGGGCGATTCCGACCAACCCGACCACCTGACCCGCGGCGTTGCGGAGGGGGAATTTTGAGCTGACAAACCAGCCTTTCCCGCCATCGGCACGCACAAACGTTCCCTCCCGGTCCACCACCGGCTGACCGGTGCGCACCACTTGCATGTCTTCGGCAAAAAACCTCTCCGCGTGCCGGTTTAAGCTGGGGAAATCAAAGACGGTCTTCCCGATGCAATCCTCCGCCGTTTTCCCCAGGATGAGGTGATCGGCCTTGTTATGGAGCAGGAAGCGCCCCTCGCTGTCCTTGCAGAAGATGGGATCGGGGACGGCATCGATGAGGGTTTTTAGAAGCGCGCGTTCATCGAGGAGTTGTTGTTGGGCATCCTCAAGAGGCGTCTGATCCCGCCAGATCACCAGCCACCCCGCCACGCCACTACCGACCTTCATCGGCACCGCCCGCACGTCGGCAACTCCCCTGCCCCCGGCTTTTATGTGAAACTCGACCCGGCCCTCCCATAGCGCGCCCTTGCCCCGGAGCCCCTCTCTCTCGAAGACCTCGAACACATCCTCCTCCAGCCACTGGCAGGGGGTTAACCCCAAAATCTCCTCGCGCTTCCAGCCGAACATGCGTTCCGCGCCCGGATTCCACGAACAGACGGCTCCCAAGAATCCGAGCTCCATCACCCCGTCGGGGCTGTGCTCGAAAAGAAGCGCGGATCTTGAGGGGAAAGAAACCGAGACGGGTGCTTCTGACGAAGGACGCATGCAGGAGAGGGGGGGGGGGAGATGCGCTGACGCTGCCGGGTTACTCTCTCAACAACCGCCCGGGAAGCCCGGCCTTAGGGCTTTTTCAGCCTCAAAACCCGAGTCCATGATGTCGCGAGGAGCCGCTCGGATCGAACTCCCCAGCGCTCAGCGACTTCCATTCCGAGCTCCTCGGGATCCGCACCTCCGCGTGAAATGGGTCTTTCTTCGCCATCCCCCGGAGTCCGCGTTCCGCGCCCCAAAGCGGCCCCTTTTTAAAAACTCAAACCCGCACCTGGCCCGTTCCCCGAAGCAGGTATTTATAAGTGGTCAACTCCTCCAACCCCATCGGCCCACGGGCGTGGAGTTTGTCGGTGCTGATCCCGATTTCCGCGCCGAACCCGAACTCGCCCCCGTCGGTAAACCGCGTGGACGCGTTCCAATACACCGTGGCGCTGTCGATCTCCTGCAAAAACCGTTCCGCAGCCCCCTCGTCGGCCGTCACGATCCCGTCGCTGTGATGCGATCCGTGGGTCTCGATGTGTTCGATGGCTTCCTCCAGGGAATCCACCACCTTGGCCGCCAGGATCAGGTCCAGGAATTCCGTCCGGAAATCGGCCTCCGAAGCGCGCACCGCCACGCCCGGCAGAAGGCTACAAACCCGGGCGTCTCCGCGGACCTCCACCTTTTTTTCCCGCAACACCGGGCCCAACCCGGCAAAAAACGGGGCCGCAACGGACTGATGAACGAGCAGGGTCTCCATGGCGTTGCAAACCCCCGGACGCTGGCACTTTGCGTTGAGCACGATGTCCCGCGCCATGGCGAGATCGGCCTGGGCGTCCACGTAGATCGCACAAATCCCGTCGTAATGCTTGATCACCGGCATCCGCGCGTGGCTGACCACCGTCTCGATGAGGCCTTTGCCGCCGCGCGGCACAATGACATCGAGGTGTTGATCCATCCCGCAGAGCACCTTCACCGCCTCCCGGTCCGTGGTGGGAATCAGCAAAACGCTGTCGGCCGGCAGCCCGGCCTGGGCGGCTCCCCGGCTCAGCGCCGAGGCAATGGCCACGTTGGAGTGGATCGACTCGGAGCCCCCGCGCAGGATCGTGGCGTTGCCCGTCTTGGTGCAGAGCACCGCCGCGTCGCAGGTCACGTTGGGGCGCGATTCGTAAATAATCCCCACCACCCCAATCGGCACCCGGATCTTGCTAATCCGCAGACCGTTGGGCCGGGTCCAATCGCGCAGGGTTTCACCCACAGGGTCCGGTAGCTCAGCCACTTGCCGGATGCCCTCCGCCATGGCCTCAAGACGTTTGGTGTCCAGCCGCAGCCGATCCACCATCGCCCCGGACAGGCCCGCCTGCTCGGCTTTTGCGACGTCCTTGGCGTTCTCGGCAAGAATCAGATCCCCGGACTCCACCAGCGCGTCGGCCATGGCCAGAAGGCCCCGGTTTTTCTGCTCGGTGGAAGTCCGCGCCAAAACCCGGGCGGCGGCCCGGGCGCGGCGGCCAAAGTCGTAAATGAGGGAGCGCAAATCGTCGGTCGTCATGGGAAAAGAGAAGTTCGAACTCGGGAAAAAGCGGGGCCGCCGGGCTGTCAGCCGATCCGGGGCACAAACTCCGTGCCGACCGTTTGTCCGGCCACAGCCGCGCCGATCTGGCCCGGTTTACGACCGCTGACAATGTGGGTGGTGATCCCGGCGTCCACGGCCAGTTTGACCGCCTGCAACTTGGACACCATGCCGCCCACGGAAAACCGGCCTTTTTCCTGGCGCGCCAGCCCCGACACGGCGTCCACATCCTCCACGCGGGCGACGGTGTTTCCGGCTTCGTCGAGCAACCCATCGACGCTGGTCAGGAGAATGAGTTGGTTGGCGCGGGCGAGCACGGCCACCTCGGCCGAGAGCCGGTCGTTGTCGCCGAACTTGAGTTCCTCGACCGCCACGGAATCGTTCTCGTTGATGATGGGCACCACGGTTTTGCGCTCAAAAAGCCGCTCCAAAGTGTTGCAGGCGTTCTGGTAACGCATCCGGCTGTCGAGATCGCCATGGGTGAGCAGGAGCTGGGCTACATTGAGTCCGTGCCGGGCGAACTCCGTGGCGTAAATCTGCATGAGTTTGGACTGGCCCACGGCGGCGCAGGCCTGGCGGGCGGCGAGTTCCTCGGGCCGTTCCTTGAGCCCCAACGCCATCAACCCGGCCGCCACCGCGCCGCTGGTCACCACCACACACTCGTAACCGGCCTGGAGCAGCGCGGCCACCTCGGCGCTGAGCCGCTCGAACTGGGGTTGATCGAGGCTGTTGCCGGTGGCGTTGGCCAGGATTCCGGACCCGAATTTGACGACGATACGTTTTGCGGAGGCGAGCATGGGTAAAAGCGGCAGTCGGCCGCGCCTGAGGATTCTTTAAGCGCTGGCCCGGAACGACAAGCCCAATGTCCGGCCCGCCGGGCCGCTTGCAATCAATTGGACCGCTCCTAGAATCCCGCCCCTTTATGAGCGATCTAAGAAGCGACATTGAGCAGGCGGTGAAAACGGGCCAACTCCTGGAGAGCAGCGCGGGCAACATCCGCCAGATCTTGGAGTCCAGCCAGGACCCCGTGGTTTCCCTGAGTATCGGGGAACTCGTGGCCGCCGGGGCGTGGGCCGAGCTCAACGACCGTTTTTACAAGACGCTGGCGTTTGGGACCGGGGGTCTGCGGGGCCGCACCATCGGCAAGGTGCCCACCGCCGCCGAGCAGGGAGCGCCCCAGCCGTTGGGTCGGCCCGAACATCCCTGCGTGGGCACCAACGCGATGAACGCATTTAACGTGAGCCGGGCCACACAGGGCCTGGTGGCTTACCTCAAGAGCTGGCGCAAAGAGGCGCAACTGCCCGGCAAACCCAAGATTGTCGTGGCCCATGACACCCGGCATTTCTCCCGGGACTTCGCCGAGCTGACCGCCCGGGTCGCCATGGAAAACGGATGCGACGTCTGTCTCTTTGAAGGGCCGCGCTCGACCCCGCAGCTCTCGTTCACGGTCCGCCAGCAGAACGCCTCCGGCGGCATCGTCATCACGGCCAGCCACAACCCGCCCCATGACAACGGATACAAGGTCTATTTCTCCGACGGCGCCCAAGTCGTCGAACCCCACGCCAGCGGGATCATCGCCCGGGTCAACGCCCTTCAATCCGACGTGTATGAACCCGTGCCGGCCTCCGAGCGGGGCGTTCTGACCGTGCTCGGCGCCGAGGCGGATGAAGCCTACATGGCCCGGCTCGAATCACTCGTGCTGGACCGCGGCGTCGTCGGGCAAGCCAAGGACCTGAGCATCGTTTTCACCTCCATCCACGGCACCGGCGGCACGATCGTCAAACCCATGCTCCAGCGGCTCGGGTTCCAATTCCTGACGGTGCCCGAGCAGGAAGTGGCCGATGGCCGGTTCCCCACGGTCCAGTCGCCCAACCCGGAAAACGCCGAGGCACTTTCCCGGGCGATTGCACTGGCCCAGAGCGAAGGAGCGGACCTGGTCATGGCGACGGACCCGGACTGCGACCGGATGGGCATCGCCGTCAGAACCCGGGCGGGCGGCATGGCCCTGCTCACGGGCAACCAGATCGGTTCACTCATGGCCTATTACCGGGTCAGAAAACTCCTGGATCAGGGGGTGATCACCCCGGAAAACGCCGCGCGCTGCGTGTTGATCAAGACGTTTGTCACCACCGACCTCCAGAAAGCCATCGCCGAGCGGCACGGCCTGCGTTGCGTGGAAACACTCACCGGCTTCAAATACATCGGCGAAAAACTCGGCAAATACGAGAAGGCCTTGCCAGCGCAATTCGCCGCGAACTACCGGACCCTGCCGGAACAGGAAACCCGGGCGCTGAGGCTGGAACACTCCAGTTATTACGTCTGCGGCGGGGAGGAAAGCTACGGATACAGCGCGGCGGATTTCGTGCGCGACAAGGACGGCAACGGCGCCGTGGTGGTGTTCGCCGAGGTGGCCGCTTACGCCAAATCCCGGGGCCAGACGCTCGATGAACTGCTCGACGAGGTGTACGCCGAATACGGTTACTACCTTGAAAAGAACGGGAACATGACGTTCGAGGGCGCCGAGGGGGCCTCCAAGATCGCGCGCCTGGTGAACTCCTACGCCAGCAATCCCCCGGCCGAGGCCCGCGGGATCGCCGTCACGGCGCTCCGCGATTTCGCGCAGCAAGACTTCGTGGACGTGGAGGGCGACCAGATCCCGAAGGAAAAAATGCTCATGATCGAGCTCGCCGACGGGTGCCGGTTCGCCGTGCGCCCCTCGGGGACGGAACCCAAGATCAAGTTCTACCTGTTCGGCCGGCATCTCCCCGCGCCCGGGTCGCGCTTCAGCGGGTCGGAACTCGCCCACGCCAAAACCGAGGTCACCACGGCTCTGGACGCCCTTTGGGACTGGATCCAAAAAGACGTGGAAACCCGGCTCGCCCACTAAGCACGGCGCCAACTCCCCGCATTCATGGGAAAGGAAATCCAGCTCGATGGCGCCGAGGTCACGATCCTCAAAGCCCTGGGATTTGGCGGTGCCGATTTGGCGGGCGAAACCCTCCTGGAACGCGCCGGCAACATGGAGTTTGCGGAGCTGGCCGACGCCATGGAAGGGCTGGTGAGCGCGGGTTACGTGATCAGCGACCGGGACGGGTTCAAGACTGCCGCGGAGTTTGAGCGCACGCTTTTCCGCATCAACTCGGGGTATAGCCGGGAACTCAAATCCGCGCTGGACCCGACCCAGCGGGATCAGCCCAAAAGCAGGCGTGTGCGTCGTGAATAAACCTCCGGTGATGCCCGCCGCCCCCTTGCCCGCAGGCGACGCGGGTTCGAATGAACCGGCGGGCGGCGTTCCCCGCCCTTCGGGCTCGTTCATGGGCCTGATGGGGGGTGTTTGGCCGTGGCTTGCGGCGGCCCTGAGCGGCGTGTTGCTTGCGCTCTGCATGGCGCCCTGGAATTACGGGGCGCTCTGTTGGATCGCGCTCACCCCGCTGGTGTGCGCCGTGTGGTTTGCCCCTGAAACCAGCCGGGCCCACCGCCGCAAAGCCCTGCTGGGGTATGTGACCGGCGCCGTCTATTTCAGCCTCACTTTTTCCTGGCTGGGCGCCCTGGGGCAGCTCTTTGAACAGCCGTGGCTGCGAGGGTTACCCCTGCTCCTCGCCTTGTATCTCGGCCTTTACCTCGCTTTCTGGGCGTGGTTTCTCGGCAAGCTGCGGGACGGTCGCCGGGAAAGTTTCCTGCATTCGGGCAGAAACCTGCTCACCGGCTTTCTGGCCGCTGCGGGCTGGGTGGCGCAGGAGTGGGTGCGGGGCTGGCTCTTTAGCGGGTTTGGCTGGAACGGCCTGGGAGTCGCCCTGCACGCCGACCTGGCCATGATCCAAATCGCGGATCTGACCGGAGTCGCCGGCCTCTCCTTCCTAGTCGCCTATTGCAACGTGCTCACCGTGATCATCCTCCGCCGGATCGGGGCGGAGCTGGGGCCGGTGTTCCTCAAAAAAGTGCGCTGGGAGTTCAGCCTATCCATGGCGCTCGTGGCCCTGGTGTTCTCCTACGGAATCCGATCCCTGCTCGCCAAACCCAGCGCCGCCACCAGCCCGCTGCGGATCGCCGCGATCCAGCCGAACATTCCCCAGAGCGAAAAGTTTTCCCCGGAGTCCGAAGCCCACGTCCTGGAGCAACTCGACCGGCTCACGGGTTTGGCCGCGACCGCCCGCCCGCAGCTGTTGCTCTGGCCCGAGTCGGCCGTGCCCGGCGGGATGTTCAGCCACGAACGTATGTACCGGTTCGTGACCCAACAGCTGGAGAAAGGCGATTTTTCGCTGCTGCTGGGCACCGTGGACAGCGATCCCCAGACGGGCGAGGACTACAACACGGCGGCGCTCATTCCCCCAGGCAACCCCGAGGGCCTGCAAAGCTACCGCAAAATCCATCTCGTGCCGTTTGGGGAATACATGCCCCTGCGCAAGGCGTTCCCCCTCTTTGCCATGGTGGCGGGCGACTTGGTGCCCGCGGACTTCACCCCCGGCCAGGACCATCAAACATTGCACCTCACCCGGCCGCGCATGGACCTGGCGGCGCTGGTGTGTTTTGAGGATTCCCTCGGGGATCTCACCCGGCGTTTTGTGAAAAACGGCGCGCAACTGCTCGTCAACCTCACCAACGACGGCTGGTTCCTGGAAACGGCCGTCGCCGAGCAACATCTCCACAACGCCCTGTTCCGGGCCGTTGAAAACCGGCGCCCGCTCGTCCGCTGCACCAACACGGGAATGACCGCCTCTGTGGATCGCAACGGCCGGGTGGATCGCTGGCTCAAACCGTTTGAACAGGGGTTCGCCGTCCGCGAAATCGCGGTGGCCACCCAGGCGCCCCTGACCTTTTACAGCCAACACGGCGACTGGTTTTCCGTCCTCTGCAGCCTCTTTTGCGCGGGCACACTGGTCGGAGTGCTCCGGAGCCGATTGCGCCGATGAGTGCCCTGGTCGTCTCGCTCCATGACGTCTCGCCGCGCACCCGGCCGGAGTGCGAGACCATCCTCGCCGCGCTCGCACGCCTCGGCATCGGTTCCTGCTCGCTGCTGGTCATCCCTAACCATCATCACCGGGGGCATTTCCTCCAGGACCCGGATTTCTGCCAGTGGCTGCGCGGGTTGTCACAAGAGGGCCATGAGATTGTCATACACGGCTACTACCACCAGCGACCACGCCGGAAGGCGGAATCCATGACCGCGCAACTCACCACACGGCTTTACACTGCGGATGAAGGCGAGTTCTACGATTTGGAGGAGGAACCCGCCCGGGAACGCGTTGCGCAAGCCCGGGAGGAATTTCGGAGCGCGGGGTTGGACCCGGTGGGGTTCATCGCCCCGGCCTGGCTGTTGAGCGGAGCCGCTCAGAGGGCGCTGCGTGCGCTGGGAGTTTCCTACACCACCCGGCTGGGCAGCGTGGTGGACCTCCAAAACCCCCGGACCTTCGCATCCCAGTCCCTCGTGTGGAGCGTGCGCAGCGCCTGGAGGCGGGCCACCAGCCTCGCCTGGAACGCCTGCCTGGCCCGGGTTCTGACCCGCCGTCCCCTGCTCCGGATCTCCATCCACCCCGTGGATTGGAGTCATGCCGCGGTGAAACGGCAGATCCTGGACCTGGCGACAAAAACAATCGCCCGGCGCGAGGCGCTCACCTACCAGAATTGGATCGCCCGGCAGCGCGCCGCTGCGTTTTAAGACGAGAGACTCCATGAAAGCCGATCTCCACCTGCATTCCCGGCACAGTGACCGCGCCCCGGAATGGTTGCTGCGAAAGGCGGGAATCCCCGACAGTTATTCCCCGCCGCGGGATCTCTACGCCCAGTTGAAACGGCGCGGCATGGATTGGGTGACACTCACCGACCACGACCGGATCGAGGGCTGCCTGGAGATTGCGGATCTTCCGGGGGTGTTCATCAGCGAGCAGGTCACCTCGTTTTTCCCCGAGGACCGGAGCGCGGTGCATGTGTTGGTGTGGGGGATCACCGAGGAACAACACCGCCAAATCCAGGCGCTCCGGGAGAACGTGTACGAACTCCAAGGGTTTCTCGCGCAGGCGGGACTCGCCCACGCGGTCGCCCACCCGCTCTACCGCACCCAGGGAACGCTCACCCGGGCCCATCTGGAGAAGTTGATCCTGCTCTTCCGCCACTTTGAGGGCATCAACGGGCTCCGGGACGCCCTGCTCAGCGAGGTCGCCCGGCATCTCCTCGGAAAACTCACCCCGGGCAAACTGGAGGAGTTCGCCAACCGCCACCGACTGGCGCCCACCCATGCCGAGCCCTGGAAAAAGGTGCTCATCGGGGGATCCGACGATCACGGCGGCCTTTTTCCCGGCTCGGCCTTCACCGAAACTCCCCCGGCCGGCGGGGTGGAAGAGTTTCTGGCCCACATCCGGGAGGGCCGGTGCGAGGCGCGGGGGCAGGCGGGTTCGCCTCTGGCCGTTTCGCACGGGCTCTACAACAGTCTGCGCTGTTTTATCGGCCAAAAAGTCGCCGGCGCCGAGAGCTCCGGGTTCATCGGGCAGGCGTTTTCGCGGTTCATGGAGGGCCGGGATCCGACCGAGTTTTCATGGTCGGAGAAGCTGGGGTTCCTGGCGCAGGGCATCGCTACGGGCAAAATTTTCGAGCTGGCCAAGCCGGCGCACATGTCGCTGTGGCGGCAGTTTTCCAGCCATTTTTCGCAGCAGGACGTCAAAGCGCTGCTGGCGCGGAAAACGGAGGGAATCGAGGAACCCGAGCGCCGGGCGTTTGTCATCGCCAACTTCTTCGCCAACCAGCTTGCGTTCCGGTTTTTCACGCGGTTTGTGAAGGAGGCCTCGGCGGGCAACCTCATTGAGGCCATCCAGGAGCTGAGCGTTTTGGCGCCGATCCTGGGCACGTTGAGCCCGTATCTTTACGCGTTCCGCAGCCAGGCCCCGGACCGGCCATGGCTGCGCAAAACGAGCCTGGAGCTGAGCGGCGAACTTTCGCCCGGGCTGCGCAACTCGAAGCGGGCGTGGTTTACCGACACCCTGGAGGACGTCAACGGCGTGGCCAACACGATCCGCAAACTCACGGCGGCCTGCGTCGCCCAGGGGTGCGAGCTGGTGGTGGTGACCTCCCGCTCCAGCCTCCAGATCCGCGATATCCCGATCAAAAACTTCGCGCCGATCGGCGAGTTCGAGCTGCCCGAATACGAGCTCCAAAAGCTGAGTTTCCCGCCCATCCTGGAGATGCTCGACTACATCCAGCGCGAGGGGTTCACGGAACTCATCATCAGCACGCCGGGCCCGGTGGGAATCACCGCCCTGCTGGCGGCCAAAGTGCTGGGCCTGCGGACCAGCGGCATTTACCACACCGATTTCCCGCAATACGTGCGGATCCTCACCGAGGACTCCGCCCTTGAAACCCTCACGTGGAGTTACATGAAGGGGTTCTACGACCAGCTCGACCTCATTTACGTCAACTCCGAGAGCTACCGCAAAGCCTGGGTCGAACGCGGGATCCACCCCGAAAAATTCCAGATCCTGCCGCGCGGCCTGGACACC
>CAMARB010000087.1 GCA_945860355.1 Chthoniobacter flavus
AAGACGGGAATGGTTTTCTCCACAGTGCGCGACAGTGCGCAGAAAACCGGATTGCGCTCCAGATTGAACCGTTTGTTCATGGCGTTGATTATCCTGTTGCGAGCAGGGGGGGGCGATCGATAGACAGCTCGAGGATTTTCGGAGCATGAGAACCCCTCGCATTTCCCCATTGGTCGTGACGGCCGCCTCGGTGGCCTGGTCGGCTTTTTGGCTTTCCCCAAAAGCCGCGGCGGCTGAGCCTGTGGGGCAGGCGGTGCGCCGGGCAAGCGACCTCATCAAGCGCCAGGAGCCCCCGCGCATCAACAGGGACCTTGAGTCGGTGATTACGCCCCAGAATTCAAGGGTCCTTATCCTCCTCGGAGCGCAGCGCCTTCTCCTCCTCGCCGGGGACTCGATCTATATCGATACCCCGGTTTCCACGGGCAAAAGAGCGGGGATGACTCCGGCGGGGATTTTCAAGATCCTCGAGAAAGATCCCGATCATCGTTCCAGCATCTACGGAGCTTTTGTCGATTCGCGAGGCAGGGTGGTGCGCGATGGGGTGAGTCTCAAAGTGGATTCCGCGCCGAGTGGGACCCGCTATGTGGGGGCGCCCATGAAATGGTTCTGCCGGCTGACTTATAGCGGCGTGGGTATGCACGTGGGGATCCTTCCTGGATACCCGGCTTCCCATGGATGTATCCGGTTGCCGACCGAGATCGCGCCGCTGATCTATCACAATGTGAAGATCGGAACCCCTGTGAGGATAGAGCCCTAGCCCGTCGGTTCCGCCGGGGGGCGGGGGGGGCGGGGGGGGGCACCAGGTCGAGGCGGGCCAGCCTCATTCGAGCCCCATCAGGCGTTGGCGCAGCATCTCAAGGGCGGTTTGTGTCACTTGGCGTTTGAAGTTTTCGCGGTCGGTGGGGAACAGATGCCTTTTCACCACCGCAGGCGCGTGTCGGCTCGAAAGGGCGATATAAACCGTTCCAACGGGCTTCTCCGGGGTCCCGCCTCCGGGACCCGCGATGCCCGTCGTGGCAATTGCGTGATCCGATCCCGTTTTCTCCAAGAGCCCGCCGGCGAGTTGTGCCGCGACTTCAGCACTCACTGCTCCGTGGCTTTCGATGGTTTCAGGTTGGACTCCGAGGTCGCGGATTTTTGCGGCGTTCGCATAGCAAACGTAGCCGCACAGGAACGCAAGCGACGCCCCGGCCACGTTGGTGACGCGATGGGCGATCATTCCCCCCGTGCATGATTCAGCGGTGGAGAGCGTCTGGCCCCTCGCTCGGAGCTCGTCCACAACCACCTTCTCCAAGTTGCGTTCGTCGCTCGAAACGATGTGTCGTCCGAACTTTTCGATCACCATCTTCTCTGCCGCGCCGAGTTGCCGCTCATTGCCCAAAATCCTCAAGTCCACTTCTCCGGACCGCGCGCAGTAGCCCAGCTCGATCCCTAAGCCCAGCAAGTCCTCACCCAGCTCCGCCTCTACTTGGGACTCGCCGCACCCGACAATCCGATAAATCCTCTTCTGTTTTGGCGGTTCCGAGCTGTGCTCCGCGACGAGCGCTCTGAGAAGCGGTTCCACGGAGGCGTTAAACATCGGTTGGAGCTCTCTAGGTGGTCCGGGCAGCAGAAACAGGTGGGGCGTTTCTGGGCCCTCAGGATTGAGCCTCATGGCAGGCAGATAAAGCCCGGGCGCCGTGCCGTGGGCGTTGGCCAACACCCGGGCTTGCAGGGGGCGGTATGCCTGGAGCGCCACCCGCTCGCTCATCTTAAGGCCCCGGCAGGCAAACCTGTCCTCGATCCCTCTGAGAATCTCGGGGTCCAGCACCAACTCCAAGCAAAGCCAACGAGCCGCTGCTTCACGGGTGATGTCATCCGTTGTGGGACCCAAGCCTCCCGTGACCAGCACGATGTCTGCCCGGCCATGGGTCTCCCGCAACGCATCGAAAATGGCCTCCCCGTCGGGCACCGTGACTTGGCGCGAAATCCGGAGTCCCATAGGAAAGAGGGATTCCGCGAGAAACGGGAGGTGGGTGTTGATCACGCTGCCGAGCAGCAGTTCGCTGCCTGTATTGATAAGTTCGACTCGGAGTGCCATGGGGGAGGCTTCATAACCCCCGGGGATGCTCCCGGGAAGTCTGGAAGCGCGAGGCGCGGTTGACAGAAGTGTTCCGCCCGGGGGCGTATCCGGCTTAGCAAGGGCCCGTTGGAGCCGCTGGGCTGCGCCGTCCTGGAACGGATAACCGGTTGGCTTTCGTTCACCGAACAAGGCTGGCGCGAGCCGGTATGACGGGTGCCTTCCATCCGCAATCAAAGATGCGGCCCGACGATGTCTCTCTCAGAGAAAAACTTCGTGCTTGAACGCCCATGGCGCGTCCCATGCTTCCCTCAGGCTGTCTGTATGACCTCTCCCAGATCTTTTTTCTCGGCGGGCGCCGCAGCTGCCGTGGTGGCATGGGGCGTATCAGGGGTGGCCGGTTTGGGCCAGAAAACCGCCCCGGCAGAACCCCAAGCGGTGGCTGTGGTGCCCGCGTTCCGAACGGGCCCCCTACTGATTCGCCTCCAAGATCTTCAGCCCCGCTTGGACACGGAGCCTTTGAGCCTTGGTGCCGCTCTGGAGCAGGGGGCTGTCGCGATCGTTGCCGTGGGCAACGGGCGGGAAAGGTTGCGCTTAGTGCTCACCCACACAGGGGGCGAGGGCCTGTTAGTCCGGATCGATGCCGGCCTGTGTTTCTCATCCGGCGCGAATCGCGTCGTGAATATCTACCCGGAAAACGTCGTTTTGGCGCCGGCGTCCTGTGTGGAATTGAACCTGGCCACCTTGGCGCCTTGCTCAAGCAACCGGCTCGGGGAGGAGGCTTATCAGCTCGCGAATGCGGATCTCCCGACGCTCGCATCCCTGGCCCCTCTTTTGGAGTTTGCCCAGGCGCACCGGGAAATCTCTCTGCCCGCACTCCAGACAGCAGCCTTGGCGTTGACTGAGAACCTGCCCCTGAGTGCGGTGGCGAAGTTCACCTCTGCAACGGGCGAGTTTAAAAGCCGGTTTGATACCGACGCTTTTCGGGTGGACCCCATCGATCTGATCGCCGCCCTCTCGGTGATTCGCCAGCTGGGAATCGATGAGGAACGCATCGCAATGACCATCGATCCTCAGCTCAAAATTGAATCCATGATTCATCCGCTCTCCCGCGCTGCCGCGATGTGCTACTACGGGATTGGGGAGGCGGCCGAGTGGGACTTTTGGAAGACGGAACTGCTCAGCGGGGCTTCCGCCACAAAGCACTACGCTCTTTTTGGCATCGCCCGATACTTTCCCGATGTGGCCTTGGAAATGTTGCCTCGATGGGCTCGGGAGATCCGGACCCCCATGGTTTTCAGGGTCTCCGCCCTGCAGGCTCTGGCCGATACGCAGCGCCCTGAGGCGGTTCCAATTCTTTTGGAGCTCAAACAAGAACTTGCGATGGATGCCGAGTTGGGGCCCGCAGCGGCAGGGGCCGCCCTTTACCTTGAGCAGCGGATTAAGGCGACTCAGCCCTCACGGTCCGTGATCGCCTTCCGTGGGGGGGGATCCGATTTCGGTGCCGTCATCTGGTTTCGCTGAACCTGGAGACAAGAACGGAGCGCGCATGCGCGAAATATCCAGGCGGTTTCCTGGGAGCGTTTGGGCCAGCATTTGGGCTCCGGATCAGCCCGAATGGAAGGGTTCGAACTCGGGCCTGGCTCCGAGATCTGCTGAGGCTGGCTGACTTGATTGACTCCGTCGACGCGCCTAAAGCGGACCGCAACGCGTGAGTGTTGCTCACTCCACTCAACGTCTCCCCAGGACCTAAAGCCTTTCGATGGACGCCGTCGGGCTCGCCACGGCTCTCGCTGTCGGATCGCACGCGCCCCAAAAGCGGTCGGAGTTTGTCTGAAACTTCCATTTTACAGCTTTGGGGCTTTCCCCCATATTCCACGCCCCATGTTGCCGATCGTTATCAATATTTTGCTGGTGATCCACGTTTTGGTGTCACTGCTCATCATCCTCATTACGCTCATGCAGCGACCAAAAAACGAGGGGCTTGGAGCGGCGTTCGGCGGAGGAATGACCGACAACCTTTTTGGAGCTCAAACCACCAATGTTCTCCAGACCATCACTCGGTGGCTGGGCGGGGCGTTCTTCGGTTTGACCCTTTTGCTCTCCTTCCTCTACGTCAAGCAGAGCAAGCAGGGCAGTTCGGTGAGTCAGAAGTTGAGGGCCAAGTCCGCGGAGGCTTCACCGGCAGCTCTCACGCCGAGTGAAAAGAGCGAAGCTCCCGCGTCGGCTGTGGATTCTGCGAAGCCAACTGCCGAGGCTCCTGCGGCCTCGGAGCCTGCCAAATCTGAGCAGCCCGTAAAACCCGAGCAACCTGCGGCCTCAGCTGTCGAGCCCGCGAAAGTCTCCGAAAAAACTTCCGAAACTAAGCCCTCCGATGCGCCTGCTCCGGCGGGACCCAAGGAAGAGAGCGCTCAGGAGCAGAAGCCGGCTCCGCCCTCGAAGTAAGCGCTTCGTCTCCTTCCCGGGCGCTTGCACCGGGGAGGAGGCTTGATTCGGGCAGCCAGCCGAACATGGGGCGATTCAATGGCCCTGTGCTTCTCATCACCTCGCTTAAAAAACTAAAAACCCGGTCCGCTCAAGATGAGTCGGCCGGGTTTCTAATTATGGCGGAAAACAGCAGTTGCGGGATATCGGACTGCCCTAGCGCATTGCTCCCGCCGACACGGGCAGGTGCTCTAAAGCGACTGCGTCAGCTCCGCGATCTGCAGTTCTAGTTTGCTCACAAGGTGCTCAGCCTTTTCCTTCGCGTGCCGTTCTTCAAGCAGAGCTTCCTCAAGCTCCAGAATCCGCTGCTGGAGATTGAACCGTAAATCGTTGGGACCCGCCATGGCTCCCTGGTTTCCGCCCTCGCCCACATCGGTCGTCTCTCCTGTGTGCTCGGCGTGCGAGGCCTGGAGAATCTCGGGGATATCGCCCAAAAGAGACTCTGAGCCATCCCGGCAATTGGTGATCCGGGCGGAGCCGTCAATTTCTCCAGCGAAATAAAACTCCCGAACGGCCCCGATGGTGGTGGGGCCGTAAAACTGGTCGGGGCTCACCTCAATCAGGTAATCCATATGGAGCTCCTCCAGCATGGGTGCCTTCACCCAAGACTTGTTGTCTTGGGAAAGACTGTCCTGCGGTGATATTTGGGCCTCGGTCGCCCATTGCTGTAACTGCTCGAAAGGAATCGGGCCGAAGAGGGCGCCGTCTTCATGTTTCAATAGATACCAACTGTTTGTCTCGTCCATGTTCAGGGGGATTTCTGTGTCTGTGTTTCAGGGAGTTTGGAAAGGGGAATGACGAGGGATTGGCCGATCTGCAATTTGCGGTCGTTTTCGATCTTATTGACCCGCTGCAACTCGCTGAGGCTGATATTGTAATGGCGCGCGATCGACGTCAACGTCTCGCCCTTCACAACCACGTGCCGTGCGGAACTGGGGGCCGCCTCTGCTTTGGGAGCTTCTTTCCCAATCTCGCCGGGAGCCTTGCCCTCAGTGCTTGATGGCAGGATGGGCACTCCCTGTGAAGGCTTTGGGTTCTCAGGAGGCACCGCGTTCGGACTCGCCACCGACGAGGTCTCTAGTGCTGACTTTTCTTTCGCCTCCTTTTCCGCGGACGCCCGCAGTTCGTTGAGTTGTTCCTGAATAGCCTCAAGGCGCTTTGAGTGTTGCTCAAGAATCACTCGCAGTTCTCTTAGCTCAATCAGCTCCGGTGAAGGATCCTGGGCCGGAGTCCGGGCGATGCTCAACGCCATGGCCGCGAGGACGAATGCAGTGATACGAAACATCGCGGTCCAGCTTTCATTTTCTTGAGCCGATGGCAAGTGCAGAGGGAGCGGCGCCAAAGCATGCGACCGCTCTGTTTTTTGAGCGGCGGTGCGGTGTGACTCTCATGAGTCCAGTTTAGGCCCGTTTGACGCCCGCGGGTCCCGCAAGGCCGTTGTCCTCCTTCCGGCACCGCCTCTGTCGCCCCTAGGGCAACCAAGACTTGGGTTCTCCTCTCCGCATTTGATCGTGATCAGCGGAGGAGCGCGGAGCGCCGCGGCGGTGCGCGCCGCTGGTTCGGGGGCATCCGGTGTTTTAACGGCGCGTTGATCCGTCTTGGAACCCGCTTGAGAAGAGGCTTCCCGGGCTGGGCGTGTCTAAATTCTCAATTGTCAGGACTCCGCTTGACCGATCCGTGCTCACGGCTAGTCTCGCCACTCGCCTTAGTCTCCTTAGACGAGTGAAGCACCATAAACCTACCCACGAGTGCGGCGTTTTCGCCGTTTTCGGTCATCCTAACGCTGCCGTCCTGACCTATTACGGACTTTTTGCACTGCAACATCGCGGTCAAGAAAGTGCCGGAATTGTCACTGCGAACGGCTCAAACACCCCGTTCATCCGGCACGTAGACATGGGGCTGGTTTCGCAGGTGTTTTCCCCTGCGGACCTCGACCGGCTCAAAGGAACCCGGGCCATCGGGCATGTGCGTTACTCGACGACGGGCTCGAGCAACCTCAAGAACGCGCAGCCCCTGATGGTGGATTGCGCGCGCGGGCAGCTGGCAATCGGGCACAACGGCAACCTGGTCAACGCGGGTCTGCTGCGCGACGAGCTCGAGCAGAAGGGGTCCATTTTTCAGACGACGGTAGACAGTGAGATCATTCTCCATCTGCTGGCCCAGCCGCACGACAGCAGCGGCGTGCTCGCTGCGCTCCGGAACATTCAAGGCGCGTTTTCATTGGTCATGATGAGCGAGCGCGAAATCATCGGGGTTCGGGACCCCTTTGGTTTCCGGCCCCTTGCCCTGGGGAAACTCGACGGCGCCTACGTGCTCTCCAGCGAGACCTGCGCTTTTGATCTCATCCACGCGGAGTTCATCCGGGAGATCGAGCCGGGCGAGGTGGTGATTATCAACGAGGACGGCATTCGCTCCGAATTCCCGTTCAAGGTGGAGAAACGGGCGTTCTGCGTTTTTGAGTATGTTTATTTTGCGCGGCCCGACTCGGTGATGGGCGATGTGACGGTGGCGCGGGTCCGAACGGAGATGGGGCGTCAGCTGGCGCGGTTGCATCCCGTGGAGGCTGATATCGTGGTGCCGGTGCCGGATTCCGGCAACTACGCGGCATTCGGGTTCGCCGAGGAACTGGGAATTGCATACAGCCACGCTTTTGTCCGTAACCACTACATCGGGCGCACTTTTCTGCAGCCCACGCAGCTCATCCGCGACTTCAACGTCCGGGTCAAACTCAACCTCATCAAGGAAGCCGTCGCGGGGAAAAGGGTGGTGGTCGTGGATGACTCCATCGTGCGCGGGACGACGGCGCGCGCTCGAGTGGTGAACATGCGGGAGGCGGGGGCAAAGGAGGTGCACATGCGGATTTCTTGCCCGCCGCACCGGTTTGCTTGCCATTACGGCATCGATTTTCCGGACCCGGAAAAGCTTCTCGCCAACCAATGCACACTCGAGCAGATCCGGGAGTATCTCGGGGCGGATTCAATCGGCTATCTCGACATTGACGGGATGGTGAAGGCCACCGGGCAGGACTCCGAGAGCTTCTGTCTTGCGTGTTTTAACGGGAAGTATCCCGTGCCGGTGGACCCCAGCGTTGACAAGTTCATCATGGAGCGGCGGCGGCAAAGGTTGAACCTCCTCGCCTCGACGCAGGAGCAGCCCGAGCTTTTTGATTCTTTGCGTTAATTCATTTATGGCCAGAAGTCAGAGTCCTCAGAAACGGAATCAAAAGGCATACGCGCTTGCAGGGGTGGATGTTGATCTAGGGAACGCGGTGAAAAAGGGGATCCACGCTCTCGTGAAAGGCACCCACGGCCCGGAGGTGTTGGGGAAAATCGGCGGGTTCGGCGGGCTTTTCCGGCCGAATTTCAAAGGGATGAAGGATCCCGTTCTGGTTTCCAGCGTTGATGGGGTGGGGACGAAGCTCAAACTGGCTTTTGCTCTGAACCGTCATGACACGATGGGGCAGGATCTCGTCAACCATTGCGTGGACGACATCGCGGTGCTCGGCGCGCGTCCTCTCTTTTTCTTGGACTACATCGGTGCGGCAAAGCTTGAGCCTGCGGTTTTTTCGCAGTTGCTCAAGGGATTCGCGAAGGCGTGTAAACAGGCGGGTTGCGCTCTCATTGGGGGCGAGACGGCGCAGATGCCGGGCATGTATCAGGCCGGGGAATACGACGTGGCCGGAACGATCGTTGGGGTCGTGGATCGCGCGCGGATGATTGACGGGAGCAAAATCAAGGCGGGTGACGCGATTATCGGGCTTCCTTCCAACGGGCTTCACACCAACGGATATTCCCTGGCGAGGAAGGTTCTGTTCGAAAAAATGGAGCTCACGCCCAGCTCCCGATTGCCAGGGGTCGCAAAGACCGTGGGTGACGAACTGCTGCGGGTGCACCGCAATTACCAGCCGCTTCTGGCGAGTCTTCCGCAGGAGAAACTCAAAGGTCTCGCCCACATCACCGGAGGCGGGCTCGTGGACAACCTGCCCCGCGTTCTGCCGGCCGCGTGTGACGCTGTCATTGAGACGAAGTCATGGAAGGTCCCTGCAATCTTCGCTCACATTCAAAACGGTGGCGGGATCGATGCCTCGGAAATGTTCCAAGTCTTCAACATGGGCGTTGGCATGACGGTGGTTGTGGCCGCCAAGGATGTGCCCGAGATGTTGAAGCTGACCAAAGGTCGGGTAATCGGCCGGATTGAGCCGGGCAAAGGGAAGGTCCAGCTGGTTTTTTAGCTTTCAAGCGTCCGGCCCGCTTCGGATTTCGGGGGGCAACGGGGCCTCCTTTCCGGGGTGCGGGAGGGCCTTGTGAAAGAAATCCCGCACTGACTTTTCATGGATCCCCGGAGTTCCACCCAAGAGTCGGTCGTGCGTCGGCTTTTGCGGGCTTCCAAAGGAAAAGTGGCTGGTCTTCTCTCCGGCCGCTCTCGCGTCTTTCAAGCCGTGGATTTGCCGAAGGGACTGTCCCCAGCGGATGTCTCCACCAAACTGCTTCACACCAGCCTCGGGGAGGTGGTTTACCATGAGACGGGGGCGGGGCCGCTCCTGATCTTCGTTCACGACTTTTTCCCGGGAGCGTCTTCTTTTGAGTGGTCCAAGGTGTACCCGGAGTTTGCAGATTCCCACCGGGTGCTCGCGCCGGATCTCATCGGGTGCGGTGAATCGTCTCGGCCCTCACGGCATTTCAGTGCCCCGGATTACGTGCGAATGCTTGCGGAGTTGATCCGATCGTTGGAATGGCAGCGGCCGCCCACACTGGTCGCAAGCGGACTTTCCGCGGGGCTTTGTGTTTACTTGGCCTCGGAACACCCGGCGCTGGTGGAGCGATTGGTTCTTTTCAGGCCGACGGGCGGCGGGCGCGGATCCTTCCCAATGCTTCTCTTGGAATGGATTTTCCGCGTTCCGGGCTTGGGGCGTGCCGTCTGCCGATCCGTCCTCTGTCATCGGCCAAATCTGGCTCGTTGGTTGCGCGGCGTCTGTTTCGCAGATGCCAAGCAGGCCACGGATGAGATGGTTGGGATGTTCTGGGCCTGCGCGCGCCAGAGGGGAGCTGAGTATCCGCTGAGCAGTCGTCTGGCGGGTCGGCTCAATTTCGATCTCCCCAATTACCTCCGCTGGTGTCGTTGCAGGGTGAGTATCCTCGATGGGGACGCGCGGTTGAGCGCACTTGAGAGTCCGGGAAAGATGATCGAGTCCATCCGTCGCGCACTCGATGACATGCGGCTGTGAGGAGGCGGGTAAAGGGCTTGAGGAACATCGTGGGTAGACTGCGGTTTTGGGCAATGCCACGGGGGATTTGATGGCGATCGGAGAGGGGCGCGGAGTCGGAGGCGACAAATGAATTGTCACACCAAAACGAATTCGTTAAGAGCCGTCCTCTATATGAAGCGACTCCACGTTCCGCTCCTCCTGAGCTTGTCTGTTGTTTTTCTCGGTGCCTGCGGGGCGCAACAAGCGGTCACAAAGAAACAACCCAGGCAACCCGGCGGATTCACTCCGCCGCCCTCCGTGAGCGAAGAGGTCGCGGAGTCCGGGCCCAAGCCAAGGGAGTCCGCTGTGCAAGAGTCGCCCGCGCCGCAAGTGGTGGAGGACAAACCCGTTTCGAATCCCACGCCCGCGCCGTCTCCGCGTCTGGGGAATCCCGAGTACGGAAAGCCTGTGCCTGGGAAGCCGGGCTTTGTGACGAGCCCCTACGCGCCTGCGGCGGGTTTGGTGGATGTGCGCGGATTTCCTCCGGGCACTGAGGTGAAGGACCCTTACACGGGCAAAATTTTTCTGGTTCCCTAATCCGGAACCGCGAGTTGAATTTCGCGCCCCGGCTCGTGGCAGGCAGTGCCTCGGGCCGGGGCATTTTTTAGAATGAAAAAAGTGGCAATTCTTGGGCCTGGACTCCTTGGAGGGTCAATCGCCCTGGCGCTGCGGGCGGCTGGCGGTCATTTCATCTCGATCTGGGCGCGCCGGGAGGATGCGGCTCAGGAGGCGCTGCAAGGGGGCTTTGCCGACAGGGCCTCGAGCAATCTGGTCGAGCTGGTCACGGATGCGGAGCTGATTGTCTTTTGCACGCCGGTCGATGCGATGCCGACCTTGGCTCGTGAGATCGCGCCTCATGTTTTGCCCGGCGCATTCATCACGGATGTGGGGAGTGTGAAGGCGCCGGTGGTGACGGAGTTGGGCGCGGTCTTTCGGGGCGTTGCTCATTTCGTGGGGAGCCATCCCATGGCGGGGTCCGAGCGCACGGGCATGGCGGCGGCAAGGGCGGATCTGTTTCATGGGTCTGTTTGCATTGTGACTCCGGAGCAGGACACCGCGCACGATGCGGTTGTCGCGGTCTCGGGTTTTTGGAAGGGGCTGGGGTGTCGGGTCATTGAGGCGAGCGCCGCGCTGCACGACGGCCGGGTGGCCTGGGTGAGTCATTTTCCTCATCTCCTCGCGGCTGCCCTGGTGGATTTGGTCGCGCAGGAGGAGCCCGGGGCCTTTGAGTTTTGTGGCCCGGGGTTTCGGGACACCACGCGGGTCGCGAGCGGGTCTCCGGGGATGTGGGCGGATATTCTGTGCTCGAATCGAGAGGCCCTGAAAAAAACGACCGACGCAATGATTGAAAAACTTCGTGAAATCACGACACTGCTCGACTCCGAATTTCCGGAGCAATCGATGCGAGAATTCCTCAAACAAGCCAAGGCCCAACGCGACCGCCTGCACCTTCCCCGATAGATGTCCGACTGGAAAATCCGCCGTTCCGCGGCAATCAAAACTGAAATCACCGTCCCAGGGGACAAGAGCATCTCCCATCGCGCGGTGATGCTCGCTGCGATGAGCAACGGCACTTGCGTGATCCGCGGGTTTCTACCCAGCGAGGATTGCATGTGCTCCGTGGGGGCAATGAGGGCGCTGGGGGTGGAGATTGAGAATCCCGAGCCCACCACGCTGATCGTGCACGGAAAACGGGGCCAGTTCGAGGCGCCCACCGCCGACATCGATTGCGGGAATTCGGGGACGACGATGCGCTTGGTGGCCGGGATTTTGGCGGGGCAACCTTTTCGTTCTCGGCTCGTCGGGGACGCGTCTCTTTCCAAACGGCCCATGCGGCGGATCGTGGAGCCGTTGACGCAAATGGGGGCGAAGTTGACGACTGAGGGTGGCGACGGAAGGCCGCCCCTTTTGATCGAGGGCGGGAACCTGCGCCCGCTGCAATACGTTTCCCCGGTGGCAAGTGCCCAGGTCAAAAGCGCCGTTCTACTCGCGGGCATGTTCGCTTCGGGCAAAACGAGTGTCGCCGAGCCCACTCAGAGCCGGGACCACACGGAGCGGATGTTGGAGTATTTCCTCGTGCGCCCGCAGATCCAGGATCGGACGGTGAGCATCTACGGGGGGCAGATCCCCGAGTCGCAGGATTTCATGGTGCCGGGGGACATCTCCAGCGCGGCTTTCTGGCTCGTGGCGGCGGCGGCACACCCCAACGCCCATCTTCTGATTAAGAATGTGGGGCTGAATGAGACCCGCACGGGTGTTTTGGGGGTGCTTGTCCGGATGGGCGCCCACGTGAGGGAGGTCGTCGAGGTCGATCAAGCCGAGCCGCTGGGTTCCATTGAGATCACGGGGGCCCGACTCAAGGCGACTCGGATTGCCGGCAAAGAGATTCCCAACGTCATCGACGAGCTGCCGATTTTGGCAGTGGCCGCCGCGCTGGCTCAGGGGACCACGGTGATCGCGGATGCCAAAGAGTTGCGAGTCAAAGAAACGGATCGGATTGCGGCCATTGCCACGAATCTGCGGGCGATGGGAGTGCAGGTGGTGGAGACCGAGGACGGGATGGAAATCACGGGCGGCAGTCCCTTGCACGGAGCGCACTTGGAGAGTTTTGGGGATCACCGGATCGCCATGGCTTTTGCTATCGCGGGGCTTTTTGCCGAGGGCGAAACCGTCATCAGCAACACCGAATGTGTGGCGACCTCGTATCCTGGATTTGATCGTCAACTGGAGTTGGTGATGAAGGATCATCGCCCCTCCCAGACCCCGGTGATCAGTCACGTTCCTCATTAAAAAGTGATGGCAGAACACCTCGTTATCGCAATCGACGGTCCTGCGGCCTCGGGCAAGAGCAGTGTGGCGAAGGCTCTGGCTCAGAGACTCTCTTTTTTATACGTCAACACGGGTTCGATGTACCGCGCCGTGACATGGCTTGCGGTGAGCCGGGGCGTGCCGGCGGACGACGCGGCGCGTGTGCTGGCGCTGCTGGATGAGAACGAGGTCCGGTTCGGTGTCACCGATGACGAATCCAGCATCCATCTCAACGGTGTGGATCCCTCACCGTATTTGCTCGATGAACGCGTCAACGCCAATGTGTCGACCGTCGCCACCATCCAGGAAGTCCGCCAGCGGCTCGTCGCGCTCCAGCGTGCATATCTCGAAGAGCACGACCTCGTCATGGAAGGCCGCGATATCGGCTCCGCCGTGTTTCCCGGCACGCCTTACAAGTTCTATATCGACGCATCTCCCGAGGTCCGGGCCATGCGCCGCCAGAAACAGGGGGTTCAGGATTCCATTTCCGCACGGGACAAACAGGATTCCGGGCGACGCGCATCCCCGTTGATCATCGCCGAGGATGCCCACGTGATTGACAGCTCGCATCTGACGATTGACGGGGTGGTGGGTGAGATCATCGGGCGTTTGAAACTCAAGGGGTTCCCTTTTCTCCAGAACGGACCGGTCGCAAATCCGCAAGTCCATCGCACGATTTGAGCATCGATTCGGAGCCGGATGGGTGCGATTTACCAGTTCCACTACCAGTTGAGCCGTTTTTTGGCTCGCACCCTGTTTGATTTCCAGGTCGTCCACGGCGATCGCATTCTCGAACAAGGGGGTGTCATCTTGGCGATGAACCATGAGAGTTATCTCGACCCGCCTCTGGTGGGGATCGCCTGTCAGCGGGAGATTTATTACCTGGCGCGGAAGACTTTGCTCGATGTGCCCCTCCTGGGTTCGATGCTGCCTCATCTCAACGTCATCCCGGTCGACCAAGAGAGAGCCGACATGAGCGCCCTGAAAACGGTGATCAAAGTGGTGCGTGCCGGTCAGGCCACTGTCATCTTCCCGGAGGGCACGCGGACTTTGGACGGTCGAATCCAGGGTGCTCAGCCGGGTTTGGGGTTGGTGATTGCCAAGACGCAGGCCCCCGTGGTGCCCATGCGGATTTTTGGGGCGCATCGCGCTTTCCCGAGCGGAGGCAAACCGCGAGTTTTCAATCCGATTAAGATTGTTGTGGGGCACCCGATTCACTTCAGCCGGGCCGATGTTTCGGGGGATGGCCGTGCATTTTATCAGGGCCTCAGCCAGCGGGTTATGGATAAGATTGAATCCATCGAGGACGAGGGTTAGCGGGGGACCGCTTTCCAGAGAAAAACGCGGCGGTGTTCCCGGGAACTGGGAGCTGGCGTCACGATCCTTGAGCACTTCTCTCGCCGGGTTTTTGATTTGCTCGGCACGAAACCTTCTAGGAATGCAGGCGCAAAGGGCGCAGTCTCCATTCAAATTTTATGATTCAAGAGCACATTGAGCAGATTGAGGAAAAGGTTCAGAAAACTGCCGGGCTTTCCTCGGAGACGAAATCCGAGCTGTTGAACCTTCTCTCTGAGTTGAAGGTGGAGGTGTCCAATCTCTCCAAGACCAACCAAGAGGACGCTCGGAGCGTCGCGCATTTCGTGGCTGCGTCCGCCCATGAGGCGACGCGGATGGAACGGAAGCCTGAGCAGGCCGGGGCCGCGCTGCGCGGGCTGACCGCCTCAGTGGAGGGGTTGGAGGGCTCGCATCCCGAGTTGACGGCGCTGGTCAACCGGATCGCCGTGACGCTCTCGAACATGGGCATCTAGCGGGGCAGGGGGGGGGGCAGACATGTTTGCCCTCTGGACGCACTCAACGGGCAGGGCGGGCTACCGCCGCAGGAGCCATGCTTTGAGCCCCTCGCCGTGGAGCCCAGTCAGGACACCTCTTGGATGGCCAAAGGGCCCTCAGCGGGATGTTTGGCTCCCTGGTTAGGATCCGCCGAAAAATGGGTGATGAGTTCAATGTGGCCGTCGAAATTCTCAACGAGCGCCGAGAGGCTCTCAACCCAGTCGCCCGAGTTGTAGTAAGCCACGTTCCCGATGTTGCGGATGACGGGGGTATGGATATGGCCGCACACAACGCCCTCGACGTTGTCTTGTTGGGAATACCGCACAATGGCCTCCTCGAATGCGCCAATGAAGTTCACCGCGTTTTTCACGCTTTTTTTGACCGCGGCGCTGAGGGACCAGTAGGGGAGGCCAAAACGCCTCCGCATCCAGTTCACGGGCCCGTTGAGCCGAAGCAGCATCTGGTAGCCGATGTCGCCCACCAGCGCCAACCACTTGATGTTCTGCACCACAGTGTCCAACTCATGCCCGTGAATGACGAGCAGCCTCCGGCCGTCCGCCGTTTGATGAATGGCGCGGTCGGCCACGGTGATCGCTCCGTAGTTGCCTAGAAAACCGCCAACGAACTCGTCGTGGTTGCCCGGAATATACACGACCCGGGTTCCTTTCCGTCCCGCCCTCAAGAGCTTCTGCACGACGTCGTTGTGGCTCTGCGGCCAGTAAATGCCCCGGCGCAGCTGCCAGACGTCGATGAGGTCTCCCACGACGTAGAGGGTTTCAAACTCGTGCCGACGAAGAAACTCCAGGAGCGCTTCTGCGTGGCAGCCTCGCGTGCCGAGGTGAATGTCGGAAATCCATCCGGTACGGAATCTCTTTGTCATTGTGGGCCAATCCCTTCACCCAGCTTCGAGCCGGAGTCAAAGGCTCAAAGCAAACGGCTCTCAGGTTTAACCTATCTGTCACAAATCCGACGTGAAGAATTCCG
Organism: Chthoniobacter flavus; assembly: GCA_945860355.1. GTDB lineage: Bacteria > Verrucomicrobiota > Verrucomicrobiia > Chthoniobacterales > Chthoniobacteraceae > CAIURC01. The sequence continues at coordinate 15,411 of CAMARB010000087.1, forward strand.
GCGAGGGCGCTGAATGTGGCAGCGCTATGAAAAATTGCGCACCGAGACAAAAAACGGGGGCGAAGCGCCCTGTGCGGAGAATCCCGGGCAGAGCCGCGCGGATCACGCGGTTGCTGTCGGAGGCTTACCAGCGATACGGCCGAGATACGCTCACCCGGATGGCTGTGCGGCAGTGCCTCGCGTAGGAGCAGGCTCGCGGGCCTCAGGTCGCCCTTCAGGGCCTTTTTCGGGTCGACTCACCGGACCCTCAATGCCCGAACGGCGCTCGGAGTTTTCCTCGATTGCGGTTTGCCTCCTCGTGGTCGGCGGCTATCACTTGCCGACATGAC
>CAMARB010000088.1 GCA_945860355.1 Chthoniobacter flavus
CATACCAGCTCAGTTCCGCCTGAGTCGCACTTACGACCAAGGCAAGGAAATGTCCCGACACCAGATCCCCGCCGCAGACCTCGGCATCAAGGTTTTCTTATGTGATCCTCACAGCCCAATGAGCCCATGGGAGCGCGGCACCTGCGAAAGCTAGAATGGCCGCATCCGCCACTACCCACCCAAAGGAACCGACCTTTCCACCGTCTCCTACCAACAACTTCAAGTTGATCCTTTAATCTGCCAGCCTAAATATTAAAATATGAAAACAATTGTATACTTAATACTCTTGTTGACCTGCCACCAATTGTGGGCCGATTTGCCTATTGTCAGCATTTATGAACACGTTAATGCAGGATACACAGATTATGGTGATAGTGTATCAGAGAACTATTTTTATCTCGAATTAGACGATACAGGCAACTATGGTCCCGATACCGCCCTTGGGGGGGCAGCGGCACGCACAATAAGGGTGAATCTGACGTTCACATACACCTTTGTTAACAACCGTGGACAGCAACGAATTGTGGAGGTGCATTGGCCAAGATACAGTAGATATCTAAGGGGCAGGGTTACGGTAAATAGACTTCTTTGGAGACGGCCGACTTCGTCACAGATGGAAATCTTAACTAGAGAAGGCTTCTTTGCAAGTTCAAACGAGCCTGGGGTTGTAGTGACTGTAGAGCCTTCACAGACCGTAACTTCACGTTATCAAATAGCACCAGACTATAGAACTTTTCAAGATGGCCCTTTTCGAGATCGTGATTATTTTGGTAGCTTAGATCCTGACCGAAACCCATTCGACGACGATTTTGGTCATTTCTACACGAGTTGGCTTACATGGTATAATTTCTTAAATGATGATAATTGGAATTTTGGTCAGGGTCATGATTGGCAAGGTAATGGTAGTGTCCGTCGTCACCTAGAGAGGACAAACCACAAAATCACAAAATTCTCTATAAGGGAGGGCACCCTAAAGGGCAGGATGCAAAAGACCCTAATCTCGTTTGACACAAGAATGTTCCCTCGAGGCGTAACAATGGAGCATTACTTTAGATTAGTATACGAGTATACTTATGCCCATAGAGTAACTGGAAAGCCTAAAAAGATCATCATGACAAGAATGGTGAACGCTTTAATTCCGACGGGGATGAACAAAGTCCAAGGTACCGTTAATGCACCTTTTCCGCCATGGCTATATAGATGGAAGGCGTATACGTCTTTATACGAATTATATAAGATTAAAGTCACACTGGAGTCTCCTCACATGTTGCCTGTAAATCAGTCGAGCTCGTATTATTACGATGGGCGGTATAATAATAATACAGACTGGAATAATGCGGATGATCACTATGCCCACACTTGGGATCAGGTATGTACGGGGCCACATGACTTCACCTCCTATACAAATACAACCACCAACGGTTTAACCTTAGATCCTTGGGCAGAGTCGGTTAGAAGTCAGGACTTGTTTTAAAATTAAAAAGCCTGAAAGTCCTAGCGCGCGTAAGGGACAGACTTTTTGTGCAGAAAACCCGTTGACGCGGGAGTGGTCCTGGGCGACCGGTGATTGCATGAGGATGGGGAGGCTGCTGGCGGAGGAGGGGGCGTTGGAGGCGTGTTATCACTGCGTGACGCGGGTCGTCGAGAGGCGGTTCGCGTTCGGGGACCGGGAAAAGGAGAAGTTCGTCGAGATTCTCCGGGCGTATGAGGAGTTCTGCGGTGTGCAGGTGCTCACGTTTTGCGTCATGAGCAACCACGTGCATGTGCTGGTGCACGTGCCAAAGCGCCCCGAAGCCATGCCTGACGACGCGGAATTGGTGCGGCTGGTGCGCCGCGCCGAGCTTTCCTATCCGGCGTCGGAGCTGGAGCGGCAACTTGCCGAGATGCGGAGCGCTGGGGATGACGCCGGGGCGGAACGGCTCCGGGGCCGGTTTCTGCGTCGGATGTGGAATCTGGCCAGCTTCATGCAGGGGGTAAAACAGCGCTTTTCCCAGTGGTTCAACGCCCGGAACGACCGGGCCGGGACCCTGTGGGAAGGCCGGTTCAAAAGTGTGCTCGTGGAGGGCACGGGGCAGACGCTCTCGACGATGGCCGCGTATATCGACCTCAACCCCGTGCGGGCCGGGATCGTGAAAGACCCCGCCGATTACCGTTGGAGCGGTTACGCGGAGGCCGTGGCGGGGCGCAAGCCGGCAAGGCTGGGCCTGAAAAAGGTGGTGATGGGGGTGCTGGCATCCGAGCGCCCGGGCGAAACGGCGCGCCAGGAGATGCGGCGTTTGATGGCCCGATACCGTGTTTACCTGTTCGAAAACGGGGAGGAGCGCAAAGCGGGGCCCGACGGGCAGGGTGCGCGCCGGGGAATGGGAGCCAAGGAGGTTGAGGCGGTGATCCGGTCGGGCGGGAAGTTGAGCTTTTATGAGTCGCTGCGTTGCCGGGTGCGGTACTTTAGCGACGGTTGCGCGATCGGGGCAGTGGACTTCGAGGAGGGCGTATTCACAAAAAACCGGGGGCGGTTTGGGAGTCGTCGGAACAATGGCGCCCGGGAGATGAGGAGCGTGGATCTGCGCGGGCTGTTCACCGTGCGGGATTTGCGGAATCAAGCGGTGCGCCCCTCGGGCGCATCCAACGTCTAAGGGCTGAACGAGCGCGGGAGGCGGTTGACCGCCGCAAGCTCAAGCGCCGAGAGCTGGGCGAACCGTGCAGGTTCGCTTCTTTGTGTGCCCTCTGAGTGCGACTGCTTTCCCGCCCGAGAGCCAAAAACAGCGCATTGGAGTCATGCCGCGCTCTCAACTCGCGTGATTTTGGTTTCGACGGTCCGCGCAATCCCGCGAAACCCGCACCGCGCACCCATGTGGAAGCCAGACGTCTGCGAACATGCGCTTATCTCCGTGTCTCTCGGATCGTTTGCCTGTCCCTTCGCAGAAAAAGGCGTCGTCCCTTCGCAGAAAAAGGCGTCCCGCGGATGCGCGTCCCGCTGGGGCCTGGTGGCCTCCGTCGACTGAGTGGAACGTCGGGCAGAACGTCGGGCAGGGTTGATTTCACTTCCTGATTCCCTAATGTGCCCCGCCTATGTCCTGCACAAAGATCGACCCCGCCCTTCATCAAGAGCGAAAGCCCGATTGGATCAAGGTGCGTTTGCCGTCGAATCCGGTGTTTTTCTCAACAAAAGCGCTGATCTCGGATCTGCGTCTCCACACCGTTTGTGAGGAGGCTCAGTGCCCCAACCGCTGGGAGTGTTGGAGTCAGGGCACGGCGACTTTCATGATCGCCGGGGAACGCTGCACGCGCGCCTGCGGGTTTTGTGCGGTGACCACCGCGAAGCCTTTCCCACTTGAGGCGGATGAACCTCAGCGGGTGGCGCAGGCGGTTTCCCGGATGAAACTCAAGCACGTGGTGGTCACCGCCGTGGCGCGCGACGACCTCAAAGACGGCGGGGCTCGGCATTTTGCGGAAACCATCGAGGCCATCCGCCAGGCGGAGCCGGAGATCGTCATCGAGGTGTTGACCCCGGATTTCCACGCGAAGGAGGAATGCCTGCAGATGATCGCCCAGGCGCGGCCCCATGTTTTCAACCACAACATCGAAACCGTCGAGCGTCTGACCCCTTTGGTGCGGTCCCGGGCCAAGTACCGGGTTTCGATGGAGGTGTTGCGGCGGATGAAAGAGATATCGCCCTCGGTGGTGACCAAGAGCGGGATCATGCTGGGATTGGGCGAGACGGAGCCGGAGATTTTGCAGGCGATGGACGATCTGCGGGAGGTGGGGGTGCAGGTGCTGACGATGGGGCAATATTTGCGGCCCTCGCCGCAACACCTGCCTGTGGTGGCCTATATTCATCCCGACACATTCAACCTCTACGGTGAACTCGCCCGGGGCAAAGGGTTCGACCATGTGTCTTCCGGGCCGTTGGTGCGCAGTTCTTATCATGCGGGCGACTACCATCCGGTAGCGCGATGATGAGTCCGGGGCTTCCGATGTTCCACCGTCGGAACGTGGCGGCCTTGATTCCCGCCTACTTCGAAGCGGACCACATCGGGGACGTGGTGCGCCGAACCCGCCTCCAAGTCGACCGGGTGCTGGTGGTGGATGACGGGTCCGCCGACGAGACGGCGGCTGTGGCGCGAGCGGCGGGCGCCGAGGTGGTCCGGCACGAGGCGAACCAAGGCAAGGGCACCGCGCTGAAAACCGGTTTGCGGATCCTGGGGGAACGCCCCGGGGTGGAGTTTATTCTGATGCTGGATGGCGACGGACAGCATCTTCCTGAGGAGATCCCGGCTTTTCTGGAGGCTGCCAGCCGCTCGGAAGCGCGTTGTCTGGTGGGCAGCCGGATGAAGGACTTGGCGGGCATGCCGTGGCTGCGGAGGATCACCAACCTGTCCATGTCCGCCTACATCAGCGCGGTTTGCGGGCAGGCCGTGGCGGACACCCAGTGCGGATTCCGGATGGTGCATCGGGATTGGGTGGGGGCGCTGGTGGACTGTCCGAGTCGCCAGTTTGAGTTCGAGACCGAGATGCTAGTGACGCTTTCCCGGCTCGGGTGCAAAATCGATTCGTTGCCTGTGAGCACGGTTTACGGCACGGAAAAGAGCAAAATCCAGTCTGTCCACGACACGATCCGGTTTATCAAACTCATGTGGCGGCTTCAGCGGGCCCGGCCGGAACGCGATTGAGCCCGGCCCGGGAGCCGACCGCCCCGGTCCCGGCTGCCGGGAGGAAAATTGGAACTCTTTTTTGATCACGGTCCATGTCTGAAACATTAGAAAAACAAGCCCGTTTCGTGGTGGAACAACTGCGCGCGGCCGGGTTCACGGCCTACTACGCGGGCGGTTGCGTGCGGGACATGCTGCGCGGTGTGCCGCCGCACGATTACGATGTGGCGACGGACGCCCGGCCCGAGCAAGTCCAGCGGCTCTTTCCGCGGACCGTCTCGGTGGGGGCCCACTTCGGGGTGGTCTGCGTGCTTCTGGGCGAGTTCTCGTTCGAGGTGGCCTCGTTCCGCGCCGACGGCTTGTATCTCGACGGGCGGCATCCCGAGAGCGTCACCTTCTCCTCTCCGCAGGAGGACGCCGCGCGCCGGGACTTCACGGTCAACGGCATGTTCTACGACCCGGTGGAGAGCCGGGTCATTGATTTTGTCGGCGGCCAGCGCGATCTCGAGGGCAAGGTGCTCCGGGCGATTGGGGATCCGGCTCAGCGTTTTAAGGAGGACCGTTTGCGGATGCTGCGGGCGGTGCGGTTTGCCGCGGTGCTGCGGTTTGATGTGGATCCGGCCACGTGGCACGCGGTGCGGGGGGCGTCTGCGCAGATCCACGAGGTCAGCGCGGAGCGGATCCGGGAGGAGCTGGTGAAGATTTTTCTCTGTCCCCAGCGGGTGCGCGGGTTCGACCTGCTGGATGAGAGCGGGTTGATGAAGGAGATCCTGCCCGAGATCGAAGCGCTCAAGGGATGCGAGCAACCCCCGGAGTTTCATCCCGAGGGGGACGTTTTTGTGCACACTCGCCTGATGCTGGAGTTGCTGCCGGAAACGGTTTCTCTGCCGCTGGTGCTGGCGGTGCTCTTCCACGACATCGGCAAGCCGGCCACGTATTCGTTTGATCCCGTGGACCGGCGGATCCGGTTCAGCGGGCACGACAAGCTCGGGGCCGAGATGACCGAGGCGATCCTCTCCCGGCTGCGGTTTTCGCGCCGGGAAATTGAGGCGACGGTGGAGGCGGTGGCGCAGCACATGGTTTTTAAGGACGTCCAGCAGATGCGGGTCTCCAAGCTCAAGCGGTTCATGGCGCGTCCCGGGTTTGAGGACGAAATCGAGCTGCACCGGGTGGATTGCACGAGCAGCCACGGGATGCTCGACAACTACCATTTCCTGAAAGCCAAGCGGGAGGAGTTCGCCCAGGAACCGCTGATCCCGCCGCCGCTCCTGACCGGGCGGGATCTCATCGCCCTTGGGTTCAAGCCCGGGCCCCGGTTCAAAGAAATCCTTGAGGCGGTGCAATCCCGCCAGTTGGAGGGGACGCTCACGGATGGGGACGCGGCGCTGGCTTTTGTGCGGGAAACTTTTCCCGTGGCGGGAACCGAACCGCCGGTGGGGGAATGAAGTCCGGTGGAAATTCGTGGTTTCCCCGCGGGCACCCTCTGAGGCAGGATTCCGCGCGCCAACCGTTGGCCAGCCCTGCGCAATCTGCGGGTTGTGCATCGGCCCTGCGCGTCTAAACTCCCACCCCTTTCCCATGTCTCACATCGAACATTCCGACCCCGTCAATGCGCAGATCCTCGCGGTATCAGAGGACAAGATTAAGGGCTTTGTGCGCGAGCCGTTTGTGGAAATCTCCAAGCTTTCGGGCGTTGCGTTTGAAACGGTGGTGGAACGGATCCGGGCCATGCTGGCGGCGGGTACCATCCGCCGGGTGCGCCAGACGCTGGTGGCGAGCAACCTGGCCGAGGGGGCTCTGGTGGCTTGGACAGTGCCGGAGGACAAGCTCAACAGCGCCTTTGATTTCATGTTTCAGAAGGACCCCTTCAGCGGTCACGTGGTGGTGCGCTCCACCGACCAGCAGACGCAGGGCTCCGAGTACCGGCTCTGGACCACGTTGAAGGTGCCGGTGGGCGAATCGATGGAGCGCCACTGCGAGGTGTTGATGCGCCACACGGGCTGCCAGAGTTTCAAGCTGATGCCGGCCAACGGGATTTTCGCCCTGGGCGTGGGCCACGTGCGGCGCAAGACCATCGAGCCGGGGGACCGTTCCGAGGCGCCCGCCCAGATGATCCGTGTCGGAGTGGTGAACCTCACCGAGCAGGAGTGGGACGTTTTGCTGGCGCTTAAACGCGAGTTTGAGCTGGAGGAAATCGGGCTCAACCCATGGGCGCGCCGGGCGGAGGAGGCGGGAGTGGATCTGGAGACGTTTTGCCGGGTGGCGGAGGCCCTCAATGAGCGGCAGGTCATCGGACGGTTTTCGACCTTCCTCGAGCACGTCAAACCTTCCGCGGGCGGGCAGCGGGTGACCCGGTTCAACGCGCTTTTCCACTGGGCGGTGCCCAAGGGGCGGGAGGAGGAGGCGGGCAGCCAGGTGGGCCGTCACGAGGTGCTCACCCATTGTTACTGGCGCGAGGGCGGGCCCGCTTTCCGCGACGTCAACATCATGGCGGTGGCTCACGGCACCGAAAAGGAGCGGATTTTCGCGCACAAGGCGGCCATCGACGCGCATTTGGAGCAATGCGGGATTCCGGTGAGTTACACCAACGTTTTCTGGGGGGGGCGCAGCGAGATCAAGCCCTCGGAAATCTCCCCCAAGATCCACCGTGAATGGTTGGCGCAATGGGAGAACTCCGCGCCTTTGGCTGAAGCAGTTGTGCTCTGAGAGCAGGTTGGATCAGGGCTGGGCGCGGTGTATCGCGGGGCGGCTCCCCCTTGGTTACCCCTTCGCCAGCCGTCGGCTGGGAACCGCAGAGGGGGTGCCGCGGTTTTTTCGCGACGTTTGAGTCCGTTTATCGTGAAAACCGCACCCCCAGCGGAATGACGGCGAATAGGGGCGCGCAGCCGCTTGGCGTTCCGTCATTTTCAACAAGTTCTCCGCGCCCCCCGCGCCCCCGCGTGCAAATAGATTTCGGAGTTCGGGGGTGCGGGAACCCGCGTCGTGCGGTTTTGGAGGCATCCCGCTCGCGGAAAAGGAGAGGGATCGGCCCGGAAAAAAGGGCTTTCATCGGCGTTCCGTGGCGGAATTTGGGAATCGACCGGGGCGCTGAAAAATCGGCGAGGGTGGCGGCATTTGTGGCGGAAATAACAAGTCAAGTGACGTTTCTGTCACAAGGCCGTCACAGGAATGAAACATTCGCGGCGCCGCTGCGGATTTGAGGTGCGGACACGAAAGCGGCGCACGCAGTCTGGCGCCGCAATTCAATTCGACAAAATATGAGACTACGTTCGGTGTTACCGCAGATGACATTGTTGGGTGCCCTTTTCGTGAGCGCGCCCCTGGAAGGATTCGGGTCGGATGAGGCCATGCTCAAACTCTTCAAAATCCTTCGGGATCGGGGCTCCATCAGCGAGGCTGAATACCAGCAGCTCGCCGGGATGACGGCCAAGGAGAAGGCTAAGGATTCGGCCAAACCCTCCGCTGGCGCCGCCTCGGAGTCGGCTCTGTCGGCAATGGACAAGATGGAGCAGCGTTTGAAGAAGGGCGAGGAGCGTCTGGCGGCCATCGAGCATGGGGGCAAGGCGCTTCCCGCAGCGGCGCACCCGCCCGCCAAGTCGGCCGAGAAGTGGTATGAAAAGATCCGGATCGATGGGTACACCCAGTTCCGTTACACGGGTTTCCTGAACGAAGAAGCCGAGACGCTCAACGTTCCGAACGATCGCTCCGTGAGCAAGGACGAGAGCATGATCATTCGCCGGGGCCGGTTCAAAATCTACGGTGACATCACCGACCATCTCTATCTCTACTCCCAGCTCGATTTCGCCGGCTCCGTGTTCGGCAGCGGCGGGAGTTTTGGGCTGCAAGCGCGCGATCTCTACGCGGACATTTCTTTCGACAAGGACAAGGAATACCGGCTGCGACTGGGGCTTTCCAAGGTGCCCTACGGCTGGGTGAACATGCAGTCCTCCCAGAACCGTGCGCCGATGGAGCGGCCCGACGCATTGAACTTGGCGGTGGAAGGCGAGCGGGACCAGGGCGCCTACTTTATGTACACGCCCAAGGTCGTGCGTGAACGCCTCCGGGAGCTGGTTAAATCCGGGCTCAAGGGTTCGGGGGATTACGGGATGCTCAATTTGGGTGTGTTTTCCGGCCAGGGCCTCAACCGGGCGGACCTCAACGGCGACCCGCACCTGCTCGCCCGCCTGACTTATCCGTGGAAGTTTCCCAATGGGCAGTTCTTCGAGACGGCGATCAACGCCTATACGGGCAACTACGTGGTCTCGACCAGGGCCGTCAAAGTGGACGGCAAGAACGTGACGCCCGAGGCTTCGAGCAACGGGATCACCGACCAGCGTATCGGCGTGTCGGCCATTCTTTACCCGCAGCCCTTCGGTTTGGAGGCGGAATGGAACTGGGGCCGCAGCCCGGAGCTTAGCGACGACTACCGGAGCATCGGCACCGGTAATTTGAACGGTGGTTATGTCCAGGCCAATTACCGGCTCAAGACCGACTTCGGTGAGGTGTTCCCGTTTGCGCGTTGGAACTACTACGACGGCCCCCGCAAGTTCGCCGCCAACGCTCCCGGCACCATGGTCAACGAGCTCGACTTCGGGTTTGAGTGGTCGCCGTTGCCGGAAATCGAGCTCTCGGTGATGTACACCCACACCTTTGAGCGCACCAATTCCAGCACGTTTCCTTACGACCGCACGGAAAACGCCGACCGGCTCGCGCTGCAGGTGCAGTGGAACTACTGATCGCGGATTCCGCCCGGTCCGCCCTCCGTCGGCGGATCGGCAGCGGGTTCTGATATAAAAAGCCGCCCGGCTCACACCGGGCGGCTTTCTTTTTTTCGTCCCCGGATATCCCAAATCCAGAGCTGTCCCGAATGGTGCTCACTTAAGCTCAATTTTTTGGGGGGGCGGTGGGGGTGTTTCGGTGGGTGAGAACGCCCATTAAAGTGGCACAGGCTTCCAGCCTGTGACCTGCGGCGGTCACAGCCAAGATGGCTGTGCCACTTTGAGGACGCCGGGGCGAGTATCGTCCCAAGTGATCCTTCAAATCAGCGCCATTCGGAGCTGTCTCGGGGGTGCTCAGGCCGAGAAGGGGGGAGCGTTTTTAACCGCTTATTTTGCCGGAAAATCCCAGACCCAATCGCCCACGTAATCGGCATTGAAGAATCGCGTGGCTTCCGCATTTTTGGGGTCCAGATTCCGTTTCCCGTCGTCGTCCTTGCCATCGAATCCGACGCTCCAGAGGGTGTACCGGCCGTTGGCTTCTCTGCGGTAGCGCATGGGCTGGCCGGTCATGACATCGTTTGGCAGCGGGCGTCCGTCGGCGAGTGTCAGGGAACCGAGCGTTTCGGGGTACTCGCCTTTTTCGATGCGATGGCGCTCGAGCGCGCACGCGATTGCGGCTTGAGCCGTGAGCGCCTCGGTGTGGGCCATGCTCCAGACAACGCGCGTAATGACGGGAAGAGATATGTTGGCGAAAAACAACGTGGGACGCCTCCATAGATGGCCTTGTATGCCGAGGATTTCGTTGTTCATCTCTTTGACCCCTTGGATCACAGCGAGCCAGCCCTGATCCCTCAGGGGAAGCAGAAGATGGCGGATCTGGCGATCGAGAATCACGGAGGTGTTCGCTTCGAAGAAGCCCGCAGGAATGGCGGGTGAGAGGAGTTCAAGAATCTTCGTGAAGGTCCTGTCCGAATCCGTAGAGACCGGTGAGAGAATCCGAAAGACCTCCCTTCTTGATTCTGATTGGAGCAAGAGCTGCTGGGTGTAGTTGAAGGAACCAGCGATTTCACTGCGGAACATTTGCAAGCCGGAACGGCGGATGTCGATGCGTGCAAGGGCGGTCTCCAGTTCCCTGAAATCTCCTGCTGTTCCTGCGCCGACACGGCAAAGCTCCCACGTCACACCACACAGCGAGAAGGTTCCGGCGCTCGCAACGAGCGCGCCGATTGCGAAAGGCTCGTTCCAAGTCGCCTCGTTGAGACGCGTGAAAATGCGCACAGCTTCATGCGCCCTGCTTCCGTCCCCCGCGCGGGCTGCCGCAACCGCGCGGAGAGACAGTGCCTTTGTCATGTTGTTCTCACTCGGATAATGGGGAAGAGGGATGTTGAAAAGGAGCTTGGGTAACTCGCGCGTCTTCCACTCCGGGGTCCACCGGGCATGGGCTCGGCCCAAGCCTCCGACGAGCTCTTGGACGATCGGGTCGTGTTTGGCGAGGGCTGCGAGAACTTGCCGTGCGGCATTGCCCGAATCAGCGGTTTCTCGGTTAGGGCGCTCCTCTCGCAGCCAGTCTGCCCATGTATTGAGAGCGATGGGTTGACCAAGTCCGGCGCGCGGCAGCGCGGGGCGCTCTAGAGGCGTCCCACCTCGTCTGTTTTCTGGCAGCTTCAGTTCTTCCAGGCGCTTGCGTTTTTCCCCGGGAACTCCCTTGTTCACGTCGTTGTCCACCACCAGCGCGAGGTCCTTGAGGAGTGGGATCGCGCAGAAGTTCTCCGCATCGGGAACCGGCTCGGGAAAAGTCGCCCGGAAGTCGAGCGATTCGCCCTCGGCTTTGATCATGGCCAGCGTGGCGTTTAACTGGCGGGCGCCGCTCCAGTTCACCCACGCGCAGAGCAGTCCGTAGCCGGTGCCGATCGAGACGGAGGTCCACACAAGGCCGCGGATCCAGCGGCGTTGCCAGCAGTTTTTGAGGAGGTTCATCAGAGGAGGTCGAGTTGGAGTTGGTGTTGGAGGGCGATCAAGGCCGTCGGACCGGAGGTTGTCGCGGGCGACGGCGCGACGTGGCGGTCTGCGGTTTGACCGGGCCACGGGTCCGGATTCGATGGGGCCGTGAAATGGAGTGCCAAGATCGCCAGCCACGCGACGCTCCAGCAGGCCACCAGCCAGCGCGGAGGAAGCGCCCGGTTTGCGGCAGAAGGGCGCGCCTCGCGGAGTGCCCGGGCGAGGATCTCCGCCTTCCATTCCGGAGTCGGGTCGGGCCGGGAGATGTGGCCGGTGAGTTTGCGCAGCTTTTGCTCGAATGGATCGTCGTTCATTGGAGTTCGGTGTAGAGCGGCCGCAAAAGCGACCGGAGTTTTTCAATGGCGTACCGGTAGCGGCTCGCGGCGGTGTTGAGGGGGATCCCCTGGGCCTCCGCGATTTCCTCGAATGTGAGTCCGTCCCAGAGCTTGAGTTGCGCGACGGTGCGCTGTTCGTCGGGCAGCGTCTTCATCGCCTCCTCAAAGCCGCTGGCGAGCCGCGCGGTGTCGGGATCGGCGGCGTCCTGCCGGGCGGACTCAAGCTCCTTTTGAAGCCGCTCCTCGGAGTCTTGCCACGTCCGGCGTCGGCGCAGCCAGTCGATGGCAACATTGTGCGCCATGCGGTAGAGAAACGCTTTTTCGTTCCGGGCGCGGGCGCCGCCCCCCTTGGCCAGTTTAATAAAGAGCTCCTGAAGCAGGTCGCGCGCGTCGGTCTCGGTCTTGGTGATCGTCGCCAAGTAATGGAATAGCCCGGACGCGTGGGCGTCGTAAACGGCTTCAAGTTCATCGTCGTTCATTGGCTAGGGGGGAGAGCTTCCTCTTCTCGGTTCGCCTTCTATGACGCATGGTCGCCCCGTTTTTTTCTAAAAATTCGAGGCTCCGCGTTTTTGAGCCCCCTTTCTGAACCGGCCCGGCCGTGGATTGATGGTGAGGGGACGCAACCGGTTTGGCTTCCGAGCCTTTCAAAGGGCCGCGCCGAGGGCGGCCTGGTTAGCGAGATCTTGTCTCCCTAGGGAAGGGGCTCTGTCGAGGACTTCAAATCGGTAACCCTGCTTGGGCCGTGGGTAAACAGCGGCAGGGTCTTGGCGAATTCTCGGGGAGGCTTGAGCCGCCACTCCCCGAACTTCGTACGCGCCGGCGATGCGAAGGGTGAATTGCCGGGAGTTCTTACTAAGGCCCAGGAGCTTCGCTGGATTTTAAACAATTATGAAAGCTTTCTTTGCGCTCCCCCTCGCAAGTCTCCCCGCCGCGGCTTTGTTTGTATTTCCCGGTCTCCTCTCCGCAGCGGACGAGCTCCCCCTCCGGACCGCCCCGCAGCGGCTGCAATGGATCTGGTCGGGCGAAAAAACTGAGTCGACGGGCGCCCCCGTGGCCTTTGAGGCCGATTTCGCTCTCAACGAGGTGCCCGTGACAGCTCGCATCAAGTTTACCGCAGTCAAAGGCTGCAAAATTTTCGTCAACGGCACCGAGGTGGGCGCCAACAGCGACCCGAAACGGCCCACCGCGGTTGAGGTCGTGAAAAACCTGAAGAAGGGCGACAACAAAATCCGCGTGGAAGCCAAGGCTGGGGGGCAGGGGGACGGTTTCATTTTGAGCATGATCGTGGCGGACGCGGCCGGAACTCGGCGCCGCTTGGACTCCAATGCGTCTTGGAGGGTGGTTTCCGGAGGGAGCGCAGTCCGTGAAGTTGAGCCTTATGGGAAAGGTCCCTGGGGCGACGTGTTTGCGTCGCTGCGGCCCTCGGTGTGTCCGCCTGCGGAGGTGAAGGTGCCCGAGGGGTTCAAGGTGGAAATGCTCCATGCATTGGACGACGACGAGGGGGCTTGGGTGGCAATGTGTCTGGATCCCAAGGGACGCCTGATCGCTTCGGACGCGGGCGGAAAGATGGTGCGTGTCACCCCGCCGCCGCTGGGCGGTGCGCCCAGTGAAACCAAGATTGAGCCCATTCCCGTGGATTTGGGGCATGCCAACGGGCTGCTCTGGGCGTTTGACAGCCTTTATGTGACGGTCTGCCAGGAGGGAGTTTACGGGACCGGTTCCGGGATCTATCGCGTCACGGACACCAATGGCGACGACGTGCTCGACAAGGTGGAGCTGCTTCGGAAATTGCACGGGTCAGGGGATCACGGTCCGCATGCGCTGGTGCTTTCGCCGGACGGGAAGAGCATCACCGTCGTGTGCGGAAATTCGACTCGCATTACCGAGATCCAGCAGCACCAGGTGCCGCCGATCTGGCAGGACGATCTGGCCCTCCCCAAAATTACCGGCCACGGCTTTATGCTCGGCGCGGGTGCGCCCGCAGGCTACATCGCGCGGATGTCCCCGGACGGGAAGCAGTGGACGCTGGCGGCCGCCGGGTTTCGCAACCAATACGACGCCGCCTACAACCGCGTGGGCGAGCTCTTCACCTACGACGCCGACATGGAGTGGGATCTGGGCATGCCCTGGTATCGGCCCACGCGGGTGTGTCATGTGGTCGATGGCGCAGAGTTTGGATGGCGCAGCGTTTCGGGCAAATGGCCCCAGGATTATGCGGATTCCCTGCCTCCCGTGCTCAACATCGGCCGTGGCAGCCCGACCGGCGTTGCCTTCGGATACGGCGCCAAGTTTCCGTCGCGCTACCAGGAGGCGTTGTACGCGGCGGACTGGACGTATGGGAAGCTCTACGCGGTGCATCTCAAGGAGACGGGCGCGACGTATTCGGGCCGCATGGAGGTGTTTGTGGAGGGGCGCGGTCTCAAGCTCACCGACCTGGTGGTGAACGCAAAGGATGGCGCGATGTATTTTGCGGGAGGCAGCCGTCGGTCCAACAGCGCCCTCTATCGGGTGAGCTACACGGGCAAAGAGAGCGTGGCCGAGTCCGTGCCTGCGCCGGATCCCAAAGCTGCGGAACTCCGGGCGCTGCGGCATCAAATCGAGGCCGGTTACCACGAGACGGACGAGGCGTCCCTAGCCCTGGCGCTGAAGAACCTGACCCACGAGGATCGATTCATCCGGTTCGCCGCTCGCACCCTGTTGGAGTTCCGCCCGGTCGCGCAGTGGGAGACCCGCGCTTTGGCGCTCAACGATCCGAAGGCGGTGGTGCAAGTGTCGCTGGCGCTGGCGCGCCTCAAGAAGGCGGACGTGAGGGACACGTTGTTCCGGCGACTGGAGGAGTTGGTTCCCGTCAAATTGACGCCGGAGACGCGGCTCGACGTCGTCCGCGCGCTGCAAGTTGTCTCGGTTCGGCTGGGCGACCCGGAGGGTCCGATTCGGGACTCCCTCCTGCAAAAGCTGCACGCCGCGATGCCCTCCACCGAGAGCCGATGGAACGTCGAGGCCAGCCAATTGCTGGTGCGCTGGAAGTCGCCTCAGGCGGCGCAGGAGATTTACCCGCTCTTTGATAAGGCTCCGTCCCAGGAGGAACAAATGAGTTTTGCGGCTAGTCTGCGCCTGGTTTCTGAGGGCTGGCCGGAGGGCGCGCGGGAGAAGTTTTTCCGCTGGTTTTTGCGGGAGGAATTCCACAAGGCGGGGAATCTGGCCAAGTTCATCGCCGATATCCGCAAGGACGCGGTGGCCTCGCTGACGGATGCGGAGAAAGTCGCGCTTGAGAAGGTGCTCAGCGCGCCGCCGGAGTCCCGCCCGGCGCCTCCGGTCGCATCCCGCCTCTTTGTCAAAGACTGGGGCACGGACGAGCTCATCTCGCAGGTGGAGCCCTTGCTCAAGACCAAGCGCGATATCGAACGAGGGAAGGCGCTTTTCCGGGAGACCGGCTGCGTGGCCTGTCACCTCTACCGGGGGGAAGGCGGGGCGGTGGGCCCGGACCTGACGCTGGTGGGCAACCGGTTCACCGTGCGCGAAATCATCGAAAGCATGACGGAGCCCAGCAAAGTGATCAGTGACCAGTATAGCACGACGTTGGTGACACTTAAAAACGGCACCTCCTACGCGGGCCGCATGGTCAACGAGGGGCCGGACCTGGTGCAGATTCAGGAGAACATTTTCGTGCCGTCCGATGTCCGGGATTTTTCGAGGAAAGACATTCTCAAGCTCGAGCAATCGCCCCTTTCGCTGATGCCGCCCGGGCTGCTCAACACCTGCCACCCCGACGAGGTGGCGGACCTGATCGCCTGGCTTCAGAAAGGGGCTCTCTAAACGCAGTCACCCGCCGCGTTGGATTGAATCATGAAAACATCCCTCCCATTCCTCCTCCTTGCCGGATGTCTCGCCTCTGCGCCCTTTGCCGCGGCCGACACCGCTGTCCCGGAGGGTTTCCGCGCCCTCTTCAATGGAAGAGATCTCCAAGG
>CAMARB010000089.1 GCA_945860355.1 Chthoniobacter flavus
ATCCCCCGAATTCCGCGGGGGCGGCGTTGTCGGGATGCCCCTCCAGGTGGGCGCAAATCTCAAAGAGGCTTTCACGGCTCAGCGGCTCGCCCGCGAGGGCGTTGAGCCCGTGGAGAAGGCCGAGGCGGACGGTTACGCTGCTGCCAAGCCCCCGGGAGGAGGGGACGTCGCCCTCAATGGCCCAGTGGAAATCAAAAGGGGCCCCATCCGCGGTCTTGAAGAAATGCGCGGCGGCCGTGGCCGCCATGGGGTGCTCGGACGCCGGGCCGCCTTTGCGGACGGTGATCCGGTTGTGGAGTTGGAGGGCGACTCCCAGGCAGTCGTAGCCGGGGCCGAGGTTGGCGGAGGTGGCGGGAACGTGGAAGGTGACTTCGTTGATCACGGCGCAGTCTTGAGGCGCGGGGCGGGGCGGGTCAACGGCGAAGGCGAGCGGAGGGTTTCGGGCGCCAAAAGGCTCGCCTCGCCCGCCGAAGCGCTTCTACCTTCCGCGCCCATGAACCGTCCCGATGGCCGTCAGCCCGATCAATTGCGTCCCGTGTCTTTTCTCCCGAACTTCGCCCCGCACGCGACGGGGTCGGTGCTGGTGGCCTGCGGGGACACGCGGGTGATCTGCGGGGCGACCATCGAGGAGTCCGTGCCGCGCTGGATGAAAGATCAGAAGGTGTCGGGCGGATGGATCACGGCGGAGTATTCCATGCTCCCGTATTCGACCCTGCAGCGGAAAGGGCGCGATATTTCCAAGGGCAAACTCGACGGGCGCAGCGTGGAGATCCAGCGCCTGATCGGGCGTTCGCTGCGGGCCGCGGTGGATCTGGACGTTCTGGGGGCCCGCACCCTGTGGATCGACTGCGACGTGCTCCAGGCCGATGGCGGGACGCGGACGGCCTCCATCACCGGCGCCTGCGTGGCGGCGGCGCTGGCCTGCCAAAAGCTGGTGGACTCCAAATTGATCGCGCGGAACCCGGTCACGAAGTTTGTGGCCGCTGTCAGCGTGGGGGTGGTCGACGGAGTGCCCTTGTTGGACCTCAACTACATCGAAGACAAGGACGCCGCCGTGGACATGAACCTGGTGATGACGGACGGCGGGGATTTTGTCGAAGTGCAGGGTTCGGGGGAGGAGAGCACCTTTTCCCAGGCGCAGCTGGGGGCGATGTTGGATTTGGGCAGGAGCGGCATCGCGCAGCTCCTTGAGGCGCAGCAACAGGCGCTTCGGGCGGCGGCCGCGGCCTTGGTTCGGGCGAGCGGCGGAGGAACCCCGGTGCTCTCATAAAGAGCAAAATCCCGCTTGACCACCTTGGGGGGCGCCTTCATTGTCCCCGCCCCTCGTCTACAAAAGGACCATTTTTATGAGCAAAGTCTGCAGCATTACCCAAGCACGCCCGACTAAAGGGTCGGTGATTCATCGCCGTGGTCTCGCCAAGAAAAAAGGCGGAATCGGCCAACACGTGACCAAAGTGGTGTCGCGCACCTTCCTGCCGAACCTCAAGAGCAAGCGCATCTGGGTGAGCGAGCTCAAGCGGTTCGTCACCGTGAAGCTCTCGGCGCGGGCTTTGAAGACCGTCGCCAAGAACGGCGCCTACACGACGCTCAAGGGCGCCGGGCTCATCTAATCCTCCCCATCAACCCTCATCCTCTATTTAGAAAACTCTCATGCCTTTCAGCGTCGTCAGCAATAAATCCGGCAAAACCTACATTCTCCACGCCCGCAAGCAGGAGCTCAAAGGTGGTCAACAAGTGACCCTCTATTACTTCGCGGGAGCGGCTGGGGAAGGCGCGATCGACGCACTGCCCGCCGGATACGAAGTTTCTGAAAACTCCAAGACCGGTCTGCCACTTCTCAAGAAGAAGAAGTAAGTCCGGCGAATCCGACGGAGACCATTCCGAAGGACCCCTTTAAACTGGCGGCTTGAGATATCTCTCGGGCCGCCAGTTTCTTTTTGTGCCAAACCGTCTTCCTCGCTGGCCTTCCCCCTGGCAATGGGGCCGATGGAGGAGCGGCGGGTTGTCGGCCCCGGCTGTTGACCCGGCTTGAATCCTTGCCTAATTGATCCCCTCGCATGTCCACGAATCCAGTTCCCGTCACCATCCTCACCGGCTTCCTCGGGGCCGGAAAAACCACGCTGCTCAACTACATCCTCAAGCAGCAGCACGGCTACAAGTTCGCCGTCATCGTCAATGAAGTGGGCAAGATCGGGATTGATGGGATGCTGGTGGAAAACCAGAAGGAGGAGGTCATGGAGATGAACAACGGATGCCTTTGCTGCACCATCCGCAAGGATCTGGTCAAAGGCGTCCAGAACCTCATCAAACGCGGCGGGTTCGATTACCTGCTCATTGAAACCACCGGCATCGCCGACCCCGGCCCGGTGGCGCAGACCTTCCTCAACATCCCGCAGCTGCAGCAATACGTGCGGTTGGACTCCATCATCACCGTGGTGGACGCCGAGCAGATTGAAAAACAAATGGCCAGCGTGGAGACGGCCCGGGAGCAGATCGCCATGGCGGATTTCATTTTGCTGAACAAGACCGATCTGGTGGGCGAGCCGGACCTTGCGCGGGTGGAGGCCAAGGCGCGCGAGCTCAACTCCCATGCGCAGATCTTCCGCACCAATCAAAGCCAGGTGAACCTTAAAGAGCTCCTGGACATGAACGCCTTCAACCTGGATCGCAAACTGGCGGCGGATCCCGAGTTTCTCAACGAGCTCAATCAACGCCACCATCACGAGATCAACTCCATTTCCTTCGAGTTCGACGCGCCTTTCAACGTGGAGAAGTTCGAGTACTTCGTTCAGGAACTCTCGGAGCGCGAACACATCTTCCGCAGCAAGGGGTTCCTGCAAATCGCCGGGAACCCGCGCCGGGCGATTTTCCATGGCGTGAACAACCGGTTCACGATCCTTTGGGACCGGCTTTGGGAGGCGAAGGAAAAGCGCGCCAGCCAGCTGGTTTTCATCGGCAAACACCTCGACGAAAAACGGCTGCGCGCGCAGATCGAATCCTGCCTCGCCTGAAGAGCCGGGAGGCGCGGCGCCTGATCAGCAGCGGGGCTCGCCTATGATGCGCGAGGCGCGACGGCCGTGGGCACGAGAATCGCGTCCTTCATTCCGTGGAGGAGTTTCTTGTCCGCGGGACAGATCGTGGCAAGGGCGCCGCGGAGCTGGGCTTTGTCGGACTCCACAAAAAAATATGGGCAGAGGCGCACCCTGCCTCGGAATGGCTCAATACCGCCGGTGGACGGGTTGAAAACCGGTTGCTCCACGATGCGTCCCTTGTGGAAGCGCTGGAGCACGTGCGGGTGATGGGGGAATTCGGCGAGGGCGTTTTTCACCGTCTGCTGCCAGTCGGCCTGCGACACGTCCGAACCGAGCACCACGCTGCGGCTGCCCCAGGCGCGGTCCGAAAACCCGCTGATCTTGAGGATGAGATCCCGCTGTTTCTGGCTCAACTGGCAGAGTTCGTCCCAGTGGTTGATCTCCAAACCCGGGAGCACCGCATGGTGGGGGAGCGGCGTCGGATCGAGGATCCACGTGTAGGGGATATGCTTTTGGAGCTCCAAAAAATGGCGTTCCCCGAGTTCGCGCCGCCAGAACTCGCGGAGGGGCTGCATCCAAAAGAGCCCGAACCAGAGTTTCTCCTCCAGGTAGGGTTTGAGGGGAGGGGTGATGCGGATCGCGCCCGAGAGGGCCGCCTCCATCAGCGACCCGGCCGACGCGATGTTGGGGAGGTCGAACTGCTCAAAGAACCTGTAAATGTTCCGTGGCGGTTGGGCTTCGGTGGAAGGCGCATAGGTCTCCGCCGAAACCACCCGCTGGCCGGTGAACTGGGCAATCCATTCCATCTCGGGGCGGTATGTGGCGGATTCCTCCGAGACCAGAATGTCGGCGCCGGGCGCAATGGAATGGAACCCGTCGATCATCCCGCGCGGGCCGCCGAGCACGTCGATGCCCAGTCCGGAATAAGTCGCGTTGAGCCAGGCCGTCAGACCGATGCCTCCGGGCACGGAGTCGAGCTCCGCGAGGGTGAACCCTTCCTCGGTGAGCACGACGTCGGGACGGATGACCGCGGGGAGGTCGTTGCGGAACTCTTTCCTGCGGGAGAACTCCACAAGCTCCGGGGGCTTGCCCCGGTCCAGGTAGTCGGCGATCCAGGCGGGCTGTTTTCCGGAGACGCTCCGGTGGTAGAGCTCGTTGCAGGCCCGGGTGAAGAGCAGCAGCCGGTGGCCGAGTTTTTCGAGTTGTTCAAGCAGCGGCTCGGGAATCCGGAAGGCGTCGGGTGAAACGCGCCACTCTTTTTCGGCGAAGAGTCCCGTGGCGGGCAGCGCGGCGCGCAGCGCTGCAATTCGGTCGAGTTCGGAGAGCATGGCGTGGGGCGTGCGCGACTAAATGAGGAGCTTGAGCGCGGCTCGGACAAGGTCCTCGGCGGCGAGAGCGGCCCCCGATTTTTCGGCGGCCTGTTTGACGGCTTTGTGGGCGTCGACCTGTTTGTAGCCCAGGGAGATGAGCGCCAGCACGGCGTCGTTGATTTGGGTCTCCTGCGGGCTGGGGGCGTGCGCGGCGCTGGCGGCCTCCCATGCGGCGGCGACGCCGACCTTGTCCTTGAGTTCGACAATGATCCGTTCGGCGGTTTTTTTTCCGATGCCCTTGGTTTTTGAGAGAAGGCTGGCGTCGTTTTCCACCACGGCGGCCTTGAAGCTGGTCACGCTGATCCCGCTGAGCACGTCGAGCGCGGTTTTGGGGCCGATCCCGGACACGTGGTTGACGAGGAGGCGGAAGAGGTCGCGTTCCGCGGCCGTGACAAAGCCGTAGAGCACGTGGGCGTCTTCGCGCACCTGGAGATGCGTTAAAATCTTGATCTGTTGGCCCGGGGCCGGAAGCCTGTCGTAGCTCGAGAGCGGGATAAAGACATGATAGCCCACCCCATGAACGCTGATGACAACGTGCGTCGGCAGCGCTTCGGCCAGAGTGCCTTCAAGAAAGGTGATCATTTCGGGCAGTGGAAATGGCTGCGCGAGGCGTGGAAAGTCTTTTTCCTGGTTCTGTGTTGGCTGCCGGCCGTCTCGCCCGCCGCGGAGCCTGCGCCCGCGGGCTGGCGGGTGTGGCTGGAGTCCCGCTCCCTGCGCGCTCCTGTTTCGGGCGCAATTGACGGCGCGCAGCACACCCAATGGGTTGGCGGGGTGCGGGACGGTGGTTGGGACGAGTGGCTTTCCAAGAGCCAATGGGCAGGTTTGGCCATGTCCTGGGAGGCTTTCTTCCAGCAGGCGCGCGCTAACGCGGATGCGGACCTTGCGGAGTTGACTCCCCGCTACGTGCGGGACCGCAATCAGGTCATTGAATACGCGGTGCTCAGCTCGGATCGCCCCGTGGTTGCGAGCGCGGTTTCCTCCGCCAAGTTCCACACGCTTTTTGAGTCCACGCTGGGCGAGAAGGTGTTGGTGGTGGTGCCGAATCGGTTTACCGCTTTTGTGTTTCCCCGGCTGGCGAGTAATTACCCGCTGTATGCGGGCCTCGTTTTTGACGCGTTCGAATCCACCGCTTTTAAAGGGAGCCTGGAGGTGTTTGAGGTGGGGGCGGCAGGATGGAGGGCTGTGGGTATTTATGAGCGCTAAGCACAGCCCTTCGGAAAAAGGCCCGCGCTTGGTTTACCCCGCTTTTGCCGGGCGGGTTTGATGTCGGCGCTTCATTGGATCTGTTGTTTATGAAAAAGGGTTTCGCTCCTGCTTTGGTCGCCTTCGCCTCCGTCACTTTGGGGGTTTTCTGGCTGAGGTTTTTCCGGGAGCCCGGGGGGATGCAGGTGCGGGATTTGTTGCCCTCTGAAACCGTTTTCCTGCTGCACGTGCCCGATGCGGACTCGACTCTGCGGCGGTGGAAGTCGACCTCCCTTGCGGAGATGGCGGATGAACCCGAGGTGCGTTCTTTTCTCGCCAAGCCCCTGGCGGCACTCACACAAAGCGCGGTTTTTTCCGAGGGCCTCAAGGCGTGGTTGCGGATTGTTCCCAAGGAAGGGTTTGTTGCGGTTGCGACCCTGGCGGGGACGGCGCCCAAGGGGGTGGCCGGGCTGAGGTTTGCGGGAAGCCAGGACCGCCTGGCGGAGCTCCAGAACCGGGCGAAGGGGAGGATCAAGCGGATCCTTCCCCATGCGAAAACCGATTTGTTAACCCATGGCGGGGCCGATGTGGAGGTGCTCACCTTTGGGTCGGTCACGGTGGCGAGCGCCTTCCGGGACGCTTGGTTTTTTGTGGGCAACGACGTGGAGTTGCTCAAGCGCACCTTGGATCGGTGTGACGGAAAGCCCGGCTTGGCCGCGAGCAGTCTGCGCGCAAACCCGCTCCTGGACCAAGTAACCCAGCCACTGCCAAAAAAACCCGACGTTCAGGTTTTTGGCCAGCTCGGCGCCGTCTTCGAATGGCTTGCCACTTTTCAATCGGCGGCAGGGCTGCCCATCGATCCGGAGCGCTGGGCTCCGTTGCGAAAAAAACAGGCGTTTGCGGCTGCCACGAAGCTGGAGGGGAAGCAGTTCCGCGACAGTTTTTTTGTGCTTGAACCGGGGCTCGCCTCCGCAGGCGTGCTGGAGCGCCACTCGCTGGCTTTGAGTTCCGATTCCACGCTGCTTTACTGGGCCATTCAACTCGGCGACTCCCTCCGCGGGTCATCTTCGGCGCTTGAGTCCGTTCCTCTCTGGGCCGATGCGTTCGCCGACTTCCGGAAGGCGCTGGCTCAGCGGGGGCTGCTCCCGGAGGACCTCGGTCGAGTGTTCGGTCCCGAGCTGGGAGTCTTGGTGGACTGGCCTGCCGAGTCGAACCAGCCGGTTCTGACTCTGGCCTTGGATGTGCGCGACCCCGACCGCGTCCGCCGCCTGCTCGACTCGGTGTCCGACCAAAACTCGGGGAAAGGGCTTTGGATGCGAGAACAGCGGGGCAATGCGTCGATCTACACCCTGCCGGCGTCCTCCGGCCTGACGCTTGCAACCCCTGTGCTCGGACTGACGGATGGGTTCCTGTTTTTTGCGTCCAGCGCGGCAGCGGCGGATTCCCCGCTCAGCCGACTAAGCGCGGGGCAGAGGGGCCTTGGGGCGACGCCTGCCTTCGAAAACGCATCCCGTTGGGTCGTCCAGCCGTCCGGGGCGTATGGTTATCTGGATCTGAGAGGGGCTTTTGAGCGCGCCTACGGCACCTTCCGGCCGTTCCTAGCCATGGCGCTGGCCTTGGCGCCGGAAACAGCCAACTACATTGACGGAAGCAAGTTGCCCGGCGTTGAGCCAATTGCCAGGCATCTGAGTCCGGTGGTTTTTTCCTCGACCCATACGGAGCGGGGAACATTGGTTGAATGGGTGGGCCCGGTGGCCTTCAGCCAGTTTCTCGTCGGTGCGGCTGGGGGGGCTCTGGGCGCATCGATTCCCAACTTCAATATTCTCCGAGCAGTGGGCGAGGGGGAGGCGGAACGCCTGCTTCCGGGGAATGCGGCGGGGACGCCGGCGGACGAGAGGGAGGGGAGGGCTGCGCTTAAAAATTCGCGCTAACTAAAAATTTTCAGTGTGGAAAGCTCAATTTGTGGTAGGGTCTGAGTCTTATGCCTATCCACAAGAAGACCGCATTTTCTCGCAGACTTCCCGATCTGGTGACGGAGGAACTCGCCAGCGTGCTTTCCTCGAAAAGCACTTATGAGTTCAAGGAGCTCTTCGAGATTGTCCATGCGAATCTCCGGGCGCGCAATGCGGCCAGCGGCGGCGAGGAAATGCTCCGGCTCCGTGCTTACGAGAAGCTCCAAAACCTCGTGGCCCGCGGGATGGTGAAAAAGGAGCTCAAGAAGTACAAGGGCATTCCCAAGCAGCTCGCCACGCTGCAAACGACACCTCCGCCCGCGCCCGCCCCGGCCTCCGTGGTTTAAGGGCTTGGTTTTCCAAGCGAGCGTTGACTTCTCTCCGCGGTTCCCGCGAATCCGTTTTCCAATCCATTCAGGTCCAATAGATGCAAGATTATCTTCCAATCCTGATTCAAGTCGTCGTGGCAATCGTCTTTGCCGCGTCCGCTTTGGGTCTGAGCGTGCTCCTCGGCAAGGCTGCCCGCCGTAATTCCACCAAGGATTCCGCTTACGAATGCGGCATGCTGCCGATTGGCGCTGCGCAGCCGCGCTTCAGCGTCAAGTTCTACCTGGTGGCGATGCTCTTCATCCTTTTCGATATCGAGGTCGTGTTTATGTATCCGTGGGCGGTCGTCTATCGCGACTTCATCGTCCAGCACGGAGCCTCCATTTTCTGGAGCATGCTCTGTTTTGTGGCGGTGCTCACCGTCGGATACGTCTATGCGATCAAAAAAGGCGCGTTGGAGTGGGATAAATAACCACACGCACCGCCTCTGATTTCCTCGGGCGATGCGCCGAAATTTCGGCGTGTCGCCCGAATTCTTTTCCGGGCAAGCCACCGCGAACGGCGCGTCGCGTCTTTTGCCCCCCCTTCGAAGTCCTTGCACCACGCCCCGGGATTCCTCAAATTGCAGCCTTTCTGAATGGTCTACCAAATCATGCTCTTCAAACTGAAGCCGGAGGTGACGCCCTCCCAGTTGGAGCATCTCATGATGGCGACTCGCATGAGCCTCCTGAAAATCCCCGAGGTGCTCAGTGTGAAATGCGGCAAGAGTATCGAGCCTGATGCGCAGTGGCCCTTCTTTATCGCCCTGGATTTTGAGTCCCTGGAGAAGCTGGCCATGGCTCAAGACGATCCCATCTTCTTAAAGTTTCATTCCGGAACACTGGCAGCGAACGCCGCCGAACGGCTCGTCATTCGATACGAGATGGAGCCGGGCAAAAGCGTGAAGTACTCCTAGCCCGCGTCGTTGCCCGGAGTGGAAACCTCCGGCGGAGCGGCCCTTCCTGGGGAGAGGAAACCGTCTGGAGAGACCGCCTGCGGAACCCGATTACGCGGGTTGGCTCAGGGCCTTCGCGTAAACAGCCTCGTATGCCTTGGCTGCCCGGTCCCATGAAAAGTCGGCGTTCATGGCGCGGGTCATGATCTGCGTCCATTTTTCCTGAACGCTGTAGACCTGCTTGGCGCGCAGGATTGCGTCGAAGAACGCCTCGGCGCGGTAGTCAAAGAAGAGGAATCCGGTGCCGGATGCCGTGCCGGCGTCGTAGTCCGCCAGGATTTGGTGAAGACCGCCCGTCGCTCGGGCGACTGGAACCGTTCCGTGCCTTAGGGAATACATCGCGCTCAGGCCGCTGGGCTCGGCGTGCGACGGAATCAGGCTGATGTCGGCGCCGGCGAGCACTTGGTGGGCGAGCTTGGGATCCGCAGATCGCAGATAACGGAAGCGTTCCGCGTGGCGTTTGCTGGCCACCATGAGCTCCCGTTCGTAGGCGCTGTCGCCCTCGCCCAGGATGATGAGGCGGACATCATCCGCCAGCAGCCGGTCCAGAACCGGCAGCAGCAAGTCAATTCCCTTTTGCTCCGCCAGACGGGTCGTCATGGCAAAAACCGGACCCACCGGTGCCTCCCTCAGGCCGAGATCCCTGAGAAGCGCTTTGCGGCAGGCTCTTTTTCCGGAGAGATCGCCCGAAGAAAACGGGGCGGCGAGACTTCCATCCTTGGATGGATCCCAGCCCAGGTGATCGGCTCCGTTGAGAATGCCCGTCAACTTTCCTGCGTTCTGCACGAGCACGGAATCCAAGCCGCAGCCGTATTCCGGGGTGCATATCTCGCGGGCGTAGCGGTCGCTGACCGTGGTGACTTGGTCGGCATAAACAAGCCCCCCCTTGAGAAGGTTGAGGCGGCCGTAGAATTCCAAGCCGTGTTCGTTGAAATAATGGCCCGGCACATTGGTGAGCTCAAAGTCCCAGCCCAGGAAATTGCCCTGGTAGGCGAGGTTGTGCACGGTGAAGACCGATTTGAGGGGGATCCCCCATTCGCGGAGCAGCGCCGGCACCAGCGCGGTTTGCCAGTCGTGCACGTGCACAATGTCCAGGGGCGGCGTGACGCGCCGGGCCAATTCCACGACCGCCTTCGAGAAGAAAATGAAACGCTCCGCGTTGTCCTCGTAGTCGCGCCCATCGGCCCCGTAGATGCCGGACCGGTCAAATGCCTCGTCCCGGCGGACGAGGAAAACCTGCACACCTTCGGGGCTCTCCCCGACAAGAATCTCGGCTTCCAGCCTCTTGCGTCCGGCCTGGATGCCGAGGTGGACCCCCGTGCTGCGGGCACCCAGCCGGGGGTCTTCGCGCAGGCCTCGGTAGCAGGGCAAAACCACGCTCACTTCATGCCCCCGTCGGGCCAGGGCGCTGGGTAGCCCCTCAAGGGCGTCCCCGAGTCCTCCGGTGCGGACGAGGGGGCTGAGTTCACTGCCAGCGAGGAGGATTTTCATCCCGGGCAAGTTGCCGCTGAAAATCCGCCCAGAGGAAGCAAAAAAGCGGCGGAGCAAACCGGGCACTTTCCTCTTTTCACTTTAATGGCGGTTGCTACATTGCCGCTCCTTCAACCACGGACCCGCATTCATCGAATGACTCTCGGTAACTTACTTTCAGTCGATCAGATCATTCCCGAGATGAAGGCGACGGAAAGATGGTCGGCGATCGTGGAGCTCGTGGATCTGCTCGTCGAACGCTCCCAGATTCTGCCAGACGACAGGGACGTCGTGCTCTCCGCGTTGCGCCAGCGGGAAGAGACCATGAGCACGGGAATCGGTTTCGGCATCGCCATTCCCCACGCTTCCTCGGACCGCGTCGGTCAGGTGGTGGCGGCGTTCGGCCGGTCCTCGCATGGCATCGAGTTTGACTCTCTGGATAACGCGCCCGTGCGTTTTATCGTTCTTTTTGTGGTGCCCAAAGACCAGTTCCAGACCCATCTGCGCACCCTTGCCGCGATCGCCAAGTTCCTCAACGACCGGGCGGTGCGCGAGCGGTTGGCCACGGCGGGGTCTTCTTCGGAGATCTTGGCGATTTTCGAAAACACCAAGTCCTAGGGGCTGTTTTCCAGTTGCAGCCGGGTTTGGTCGGTGCGGAGGAATCTTTCCCCTGTGACGCAACGCAAGCCTCTCCCCGTTGCCCTCGCCTAGGTCCTCCTTTCTTTCCCGATCCTTTTCTGTTGTTCCATGGAAACCATCCAGTCTCTCCTTGAATCCAAGCTGCGTGCGGCTCTCGACCCTATGCCGGGTGTCGCTCCTCAAGTGTCTGCGGCCAACGATTCCCGGTTTGGGGACTACCAGAGCAACGTGGCGATGATCCTCGCCAAACAGCAGCGCGCGAATCCGCGCCAGGTCGCCCAGCAGATCTTGGATCGCTTGGATGTCTCCGGCATCTGTCAGCCGCCGGAGATTGCGGGAGCGGGTTTTATCAACTTCCGGCTCACCCCGGCGTTCCTGGCCGCTCGTTTGGAGGCTCTTCACTCCGATGAACGCCTTGGTGTGCCGGCGCCCGCGGTCCCGCTCCGGATCGTGATCGATTTTAGTTCCCCCAACGTGGCCAAACCCATGCATGTCGGCCACATTCGCTCCACGATTTTGGGGGATGCCCTCGCGCGGATCGCGAGTTTCATCGGGCACGAGGTCATTCGCGACAACCACATCGGCGACTGGGGAACCCAGTTCGGGATGCTGCTCTTGGGATGGAAAACCGAGCTCCAGCCCGAAGCGCTCGCGGCCGATCCCCTGTCGGAGATGGAGCGCATCTACAAACTCATCAGCGCCCGCTGCAAGGCGGACCCCGACACCCTCGAGAGCGCGCGCGGCGAATTGGTGCGGCTCCAGGGCGGCGACCCTGAAAACCTCAGCCTGTGGCAGGAGATGATTCGCCTCTCCCAGGGGCAGTTTGACTCCATCTATGGACGGCTCGGGGTGCGGTTCGACGTGGCGCTGGGAGAGAGCTTCTACAACCCCCATCTCAAGCCCGTGGTGGACGAGCTCCGGAGCCGGGGCATCGCCGTGGAAAGCGAAGGGGCCGCCTGCGTCTTTTCCGACGGGAAACTGCCGCAGGAGGAGGATCCGTTTCTGATCAAGGACCAGGACGGCTGGCGGCCGAACCCGGCTTTGGTCCAGAAAAGCGACGGGGCGTTCAACTACACGACCACCGATCTGGCCACCCTCCGGTACCGGATGGAGACCTGGGCTCCGCACCTCATCATTTACGTGACCGACGGCCGGCAGCAGCTCCATTTCCGGCAGTTTTTCGCCGTGTTTCAGCGCTGGATGCCGGAGGCCGCCCAATCCGTGCAACTCGCTCATGTGTGGTTTGGCTCCATCCTGGGCGAGGACGGAAAACCCTTCAAAACCCGGAGCGGCGAGACCATTCGTCTGCGGGACCTCCTGGACGAAGCCGAGGAGCGCGCGCTGAAAATCATCGCGACCAAGAACCCGGACCTTTCGGAGGCCGAGCAACGCGAGATTGCGCGGATCGTCGGGTTGGGGGCCGTCAAGTATGCCGATCTGCAGCCGAACCGGCAGAGCGACTACGTGTTTTCCTGGGACAAGATGCTCAGCCTCCAGGGCAACACCGCCCCTTATCTGCTCTACAGCTACGTGCGCATCCGCTCCATCTTTCGCAAGGGCGCGACGGAAGTCGGCTCTGAAACGGATGCCGCCATCCAGCTCACCGAGCCGGCGGAGTTGGCGCTGACTCGGAAACTCTGCCTTTTTGGCGAGGTTTTGCCCCAGGTGCTTCAGGATTTCCGGCCCAACCTTTTGGCCGCCTACCTTTACGATTTGGCGGCCTCCTTCCACAGCTTCTTTGAGGCTTGCCCCGTGCTCAAGGCTGAGCCCGCGGTGCGCCATTCGCGCCTGGTGCTTTGTGATGTGGCGGCGCGGATCCTTCAGCGGGGCTTGGACCTGCTGGGAATCGAAGTGCCCGAGCGCATGTAGGTCCGGCTCAAGCCGGGGCGTTCACCAGGAAGGGGTTGGTCGCCCGCTCGACGCCGATCTGAGTCGTGGGGCCGTGGCCGGGCAGAACCGTGACGTCGTCACCGAGCGGCAGCACCTTTCCGCGAATGCCGCGCATCAAGAGTTCGTAGTCGCCTCCGGGAAGATCCCAGCGGCCGATGCCGCCGGCGAAAAGCACGTCGCCCCCGAAAAGCATCCGATCTTTTTTTGCGAGAAAACACAGGCTCCCGGGGCAATGTCCCGGGACCTCGAGCACCTGGAACTCGAGGGATTGCAGCACGAGGCTCGGGGATTCTTGGATAAAAAAGTCCGCCGGAGCGGGCTCGATCTCCCAGCCGAACCCGAGGCGTTTGAAAAACAGGGGGTCGCTGAGCATGGGGAGCGTGTCGGGGTGATAAGCGATCTGGCAGCCGTGCTCGCGCCGGATCCGGGCCGCGTCCACGACGTGATCGATGTGGCCGTGGGTGAGCAGCAGGAGCTCCACTGCGTATCCCTTTTTTTTGAGCCAGGCCGCGCAATCCTGCGGCGCATCGACAAGAATCCGCTCCTTGGGCAGGTAAAAACAATGGGTGTCAAAGATGCCGCCGGTAAAAAAATCGAGTTCCATGGTTGCGAAGTCTTGAAGCTGAACGGGGCGGACCGGTCCGGCAAGGCTCTCTCTCCTGCCTAAGACTTTTGGCGTTTGCGGGGTCAGACTAAGAAGTCCCGTTTGCGCTTTATGTAATTTCTGTCAGCGTCACCCACCAGACCCCTTAGTAACCCCTTTTACTCCGATGAAGCTGAAGCATCTTTTGATCTGGCCCTTCGCCGCTGTCTCTCTGGCCACTGTGGGGGTGTTTGCCGTCGGAGAAAACGACGCCGGACAGGTTGAAATCTCCGTTGGTCGCCTCCTGGAGCAGGGGCATTACAGCCGCAGAAAGCTTGATGACAAAGTGTCCCAGCAGCTCCTCAAAAACCTCCTCGAGGGGCTCGATTACAATCACCTCTTTTTTAACCAAAAAGACGTCGATGAGCTGACCGCCAAATACGTCAACAGCCTCGACGACGCGATCCTGATGGGGAATCCGGAGCCGGCTTACACGATCTTCGCCCTTTACAAAAAACGCGTGGAGGAACGGGTGGCCAAGGCCAAGGAAGCCCTGAATGGCGCCTACGATTTCGCAAGCGACCGCACGGTGGAGAGCAACCGCCAAAAATCTTCCTGGCCCAAGGACGAAGCCGACGCCGATCGGATCTGGAATGACCGGATCGAAGCGGAGCTCCTCCAAGAGACCCTCAACAAGCACAAGGTGGATCCTCCGGTGAAAGTTCTCACCCGGCGCTACGATCAGCTTTCGCGCAACATCCGGGAACAGACCCAGGAAGACGCCCTCAAAATCTTCCTGAGCACTCTGGCGCAGACCTACGATCCGCACAGCGAATACATGAGCCGCTCGGAGCTCGAGAATTTCTCCATCAACATGCGGCTCTCGCTGGTCGGCATCGGAGCGGTGCTCCGTTCCGACGACGGTTACGCAAAGATTTCCGAGCTGGTGGTCGGCGGTCCGGCGGCCAAGGACGGGCGTTTGAAGGTGGGGGACCGGATTGCGGCGGTCGCCCAGGGGGAGGATGCGTTTGTGGACGCGGTGGACATGAAGCTCGACAAGGTGGTCGAAATGATCCGCGGCAAAAAGGACACGCAGGTGCGGATCCAGGTGATCCCGGCCAACGCCGTGGATCCCTCGAACAGGAAGGTGATCGAGCTCAAGCGCGACGAGATCAAACTCAAGGAGCAAGAGGCCAAGGCGGAGCTGATCGAGCGTTTGCAACCCGACGGCACGGTCCAGCGTTTGGGGTGGATCACTCTGCCCTCCTTTTACGCCGACATGGAGCACAGCGGCCAAGCCTCGGCTAAAAGCACAACCAAAGACGTGCTCGCCCTTCTGAACCGACTCAAGGAGGAGGGGATCGCCGGTTTGGTCATCGACCTGCGCCGGAACGGGGGCGGGTCCCTCGAGGAGTCCGTGAACCTCACCGGATTGTTCATCAAAAAGGGCCCGGTGGTGCAGTCCAAGGACAGCAACGGCAAGCCGCGCATCTCGAAGGACACGGATTCTTCCATCGCCTACGACGGTCCCATGGTGGTGCTCACCAGTCGTTTGAGCGCTTCGGCGAGCGAGATTTTCGCGGCCGCCCTGCAGGATTACAACCGGGCCTTGGTGGTGGGCGACTCCAGCACCTTCGGCAAAGGCACGGTCCAGACCATGTTGGAAATCGGCCGGGTCATGCCTTTCCTCGGAAACGGGGGCAACCAGGCGGGCGCATTGAAGCTGACCATCCAAAAGTTTTACCGGGTGGCCGGTGGATCCACTCAGCTCAAAGGCGTCGAGCCGGATGTGAAATTGCCTTCGCTCTCCGAGCAGGGGCAGATCGGCGAGGCGTCCCTCAAGGGGCCTCTCCCCTATGACACCGTGGACCCCGTTCCTTTTGACAAAGCCGACAAACGTCTTTTCAAGCCGGAGCTCCGCCAGCGTTCGGTCGCCCGCGTCGCCGCCGACCCGGAGTTTGGTTACATCAACGAAGATCTCGAGCTGATCAAGAGCCGGATGGCGGAGAACAAAATCTCTCTGAACATCGAAAAACGCCGCGCAGAGATCGAGGAGGAGAAGGCGCGGAAAGAAAAGCGGATCGCGGAGAGGGCCAAACGTTCCGTGGCGGATCCCAAGTGTTTTGCGCTCA